>NZ_JANUSD010000013.1:0-173625 GCF_024793945.1 Emticicia fluvialis | reverse complement strand
TTCAATAATAATGGCAGGCAGTAATAACTTCAAAATATCCTTATAACTTTCTTGCATCTGTTCTTCTGGTAAAATGCAAAGGTCACAATTATTTTATCGCCCCACAACTTTTAGGTTTGATCCCAGAATAGCCACTGCGGTTTTCACAACCAATAGTATAAAGTAAATTAGCATAAAAAAAGAAAATTTTATTATTGACGGCATATTAGTATATTTGTCTATACAAGTTATACTATTTGTATAGACAAGTAGCCAAAAATGGCTGAAATTGCTTAAAACTGGCCTACTTGCAGCTAAGAAATGAATATTTAACAGGTCCTTTAAATTTTTCGTAGACAAAATATGGTGATTTGTCTTATTATTCGACAAAATATTATTTTTGTACAGTAATTATTTTTGAATAAATTTGAAAAATTAATCGGACTTAAGGGCCTGCCAAACGAAGCAAGTACAAGAAAATTATAAAAATTCTTGTTTTTTTACCAGACTTTTTTTTACATTTGTGCTGTGAAAAATAAATAATTAAAAAAATACTTGGCTAGTTATTATTTTCGTTTTTATATTTGAATCTGAAATATGTGGTAGAAAACTGATTAAGTGGTAGCGTTTCAGAATCTTTACATTGATACCAAAACCCGAAAGGGTAGTAATAAAAATATTAAAGATAAAAGTTGTGTGGATTTAGTAGCGGGAAAGGCTGGAGTCATTTACTCCAGTCCTTTTTTTTTGCCCATACCCCCCATTTTAATCGCTTTTTAACCCGCTCTTAATATCAATTTTAATGCCTGCCCATAATTTTGTATCAGAAATTAAATACGTAATATAGTTTTTTCATAAAAGTTGTGTGGATTCAATAGGACAAAGGCTGGGCAATTTGACCCAGCTTTTTTTTTGCCTGAAACAAGTTAACCAACTGCTTCGCCACGCCTTTTAATGGCTTTTTAATCTTGTATTAAAACTATATTCATGTGTTTCATTCAACTTTGCCAACGTAAATCAAAAAGCCTTTTTTGTTGCCCGGCATCAAAGAAGGTACAAATAAAATTTTAAGAGGTTTTATTTTATCTAATTAATTAACTAACTTAAAATTTAATACGATTATGCCAAACGATATGAGAGTTTTAGTAGTTGAAGACGAGCCCAAATTAGCCGAATTTGTAAAAAAAGGCCTTGAAGAAAATGCCTGCAATGTAGATATTGCCTATGATGGCCAGATAGGAAGAAATATGGCGCTTAGTAACCCGTATGATGTACTGGTTCTTGACGTAAACCTACCCAAAATAAACGGCTTTGACCTGGCCCAGCAATTGCGCCAGGAGCAGCTATCGACCCCTATTCTGATGCTTACTGCCATGGGCAGCATTAATGATAAGCTGGTTGGTTTCGGAGCAGGCGCCGACGATTACCTTGTAAAACCATTTGAGTTCAGAGAGTTACTGGTCAGGCTCAGGGCTTTGCAGCGGAGGTCCAGCGATATGATGCCTCAACAGAATATCCTTAAAGTGGCCGACCTAGAGCTGGACCTGAACGAAAAAGTGGCTCGCAGAAATAACCATACAATTGACCTGACAGCCCGCGAATTTGCCCTGCTTGAGTATCTCATCAGAAACAGAGGAAGGGTGGTGTCAAGAGTAGACATAGCTGAAAAAGTATGGGATATTCATTTTGATACAGGCACCAATACAATTGATGTGTATATCAATTTCCTAAGAAAAAAAATAGATAAAGATTATCCGGTAAAATTAATCCACACCGTAGTTGGTATGGGGTACATCCTGAAAGAAGATTAACAGCCAGTAATGAAAATTGTAGACAGACAGCCCCTTCGTGCTTCATTAATTGTGTCAATATTGTTTGGTGCGTTCTCTATCGTCATCTATAATTTTTATGCTGATTTCCGCCAGAAAGAGTTTTTGAAAATTCTGAAACAAAATGCTATTTCCCGCGAGCGATTACTTGCTGACAGTTCTTCACTTACCCCGCAGATTCTGGAAAGAATTGAAATAAACTCTGAGTTCAGGATGACCGAAGAGGCCAATGGCATATATACACTCAGTGGAAAAACCATTTATGCCTCCCCTACCGAGCAACCCATAAGCCCCGACCTCTTAAGAAAGGTACTGAAGAAAAAAGAAGTCTCTATCGATAGCCTCGATAAAGACCGGATTCTTTTCATTTATGAAATTCCGGAAACAAGCCAGAAGGTCATACTTTCTGCATCTGCAATTGACGACTTCGGCTATGCCAAACAGGAAAGACTCAGAGACCTGCTGATTGTAGGTACCATAGTTGCCATTATTGTAATTGTGCTGATGATGCGTTTTTTTGTGAAGCGAGACGTAAAACCAATTGGCCGGATTGCCGACCGGATGGAACTGATTACAGCACACGACTCTAACCAAAGGCTACCAGAGGCCAATCTGAATGATGAGGTAGGCCAGATGGCGCGTACTTTCAATGATTTGCTCGACAGGCTCGAATTTGCCTACACCCAGCAACGAAACTTTGTATCTTATGTAACGCATGAGCTTCGCACACCGCTTACCATTATGCAGGGCCAGGCCGAGGTGGCATTAATGAAAGAACGAACCAACAATGAGTACCGCCAGGTGCTTGACTCTGCAAAAGCAGAGGTACAGGATATGATAAAACTGGTGAATGAATTGCTGGAACTGGTAAGGGTCAATGCAGATGCGCATCTGGTTGATTTGCGCGAAGTACGGGTTGATGACCTGCTATGGCAGGCAAGAGGCCAGTTGATTCAGAAAAAACCACATTACGATATTAATATAGATTTTGAAGAAGTGCCGGAGTCGGAAGATATAACCGTAATGGGTAATGCTGCACTATTGAAAATGGCATTTATGAATATTATGGAAAATGCCTGCAAATATAGCCTTGACCCATCGTGCCAGACCCTCATACATACCCGACGGAAAGAAGTGGAGGTACGTTTTATTGACCAGGGCACTGGCATTTCAGAAGAAGATCTGGAGCATATCTTTAAGCCATTTTATCGCTCTGTTAATACACATGATGTTTCCGGGCACGGCATTGGCCTGCCACTTACGAAGAGAATTATCGAAATTCATCGCGGAAAGATATCTATTGAATCAGAAGTTGGGCATGGTTCAACAATTATCATTATCTTGCCAACAATTGAATAGCAATACACAATAAATGAAACTTCTGATACTGGCAGGGGGCATGTCGTCCCGAATGAAAAAGGCATTAGCTGAAGACACTTCTCTGGATAGCAAGCTCATTGAACAAGCCAATACCTTACCCAAATGCATGATCGGCCTGGGTAAAAATGGCCGTCCCTTTCTTGACTACGTTCTATATAATGCCGCCAGAGCGGGTATAAAAGATGTAATTCTGCTACTTAACCCAAAAGATACCGTAACACAACCGCATTACGAAACATTAGTTGGGTCAGGCAATAACTGGGGGCTAAATATCAGATTTGCACGTCAGCACATACCTGAAGGCAGAGAAAAACCCCTGGGTACAACCGATGCAATAGAGCAGGCACTGGCACAGCACCCCGACTGGGCAGATAGCCGTTTCATTGCCTGTAACGGAGATAACCTGTATCCGGTTTCGGCCTTTCAGATGCTGGCAGAAAGCGATTTCCCTAATGCCATGCTTGACTGGGACTCCACAGGGAACACAGTTGAAAGAACCCGCAATTGTGCCATTATCAAAAAAGATGAAGATGGTTTTCTGACTGATTTATTAGAGAAACCTAATGATGAAGAATGGGAAGAAATAGTAAGCACCATGCCGCGCATAGGCATCAGCTGGAATATCTTTGCATTTACAGCCAAAGATTTGCTGCCGTTTATGCAAAAAACACCACTGCATCCGGTTCGTAACGAAAAGGAAATTCCGGTTACGGTAAGGCTGTGGGCGAATGAAGCGCCCAAAAGTATTTATACCATTCCGATTTCTGAAGTACTGCCCGACCTTACCAGTAAGAGCGACATTGCTGCAATTCAGGCAATTCTTGAGCGAGACTACAGCAATATTTAGTTTTCTTTTTCAACAACCAGATTTTTGGTTGGGTCAATCAAAAACCAGAGCATAGACGCCACAATCAGACAACCCGCTATTAAAAATAGCGGGTAATTAAAGTCAGATGTGTGCTGAACGATAATGCCAAAAATAATGGTAATGAAAAAGCCACCTAGCTGGCCGGCAAAATTCATGGCCCCTGCAACTGTGCCTGCGTATTGTTTACCGATGTCTACGCACACCGCAAATGCCACGGGCAGCGTTAGGTCTTTTAACAAAACACAAAGGGCTAATAAGTACCCGGCTGTTTCATTATCTGCCGTAAGGCCTGAGGCTAAAAAGCAAATACCTGAGCTACCTAAACCCAGCACCCCTACTACTCTGCGCCCCATTTTTAAACCGTATTTTCCGCTTATTATATCACTGGCAAAACCACCGGCCAGGCACCCGATAGCCCCAAGAAAATAAGATAAAGAAACAAAGTTTTTAGCCTGCTCTTCGCTCATGTGCCTGCCTTCCTGAAAATAGGTTGACGACCAGTTAGTAAAGAAATAAGACGCATAAAAAAACAAGTGGCACATCAGCATCAGCCCCCAAACATTGGGGTTTTTGATAACTATCTTCCAATCAACTTTATGATGAGTGATAGTCTTTTTTCTGTCTGATTCAATTTCTTCAATTTCGTTAGCACTAACTCCAGGCATTTCAGACGGGGTATCACGAAACCAGAAATACCAGACTATTGCCCATAACCCGCCAACAGCCCCTAATACAAAAAATGCCATGCGCCATCCGGCCGCATGTACCAGCGGTATTACTAACAATGGTGTTAAGGCACCGCCCAGCCTTCCGGCTGCCCATATTACAGATTGAGCCCTGCCAACTTCTACAGAAGGAAACCACCTGGAAATAACAATAGAAGCATTCGGGAATGCCCCTGCCTCACCCACGCCGAATAAAAATCTAACCAAGAGCAGATACACAAAATGAAAGGCTGTACCCGTTAACGCTGTAAAGCCAGACCACCACAAAACAACCCGGGTTAACACCTTTCGTGGCCCGATCCTGTCGCCTAATATACCTGTCGGTAGTTCAAACAAGGCATAAGAAAGCGAGAAAGCGCCCAGCACATATCCGAAAGATTCGTTATCCAGCCCCAGGTCTGATTTTACATACTTACTCACCACATTCATACAAACCCTGTCGAGATAGGTAATGATAGAAAGTAAAAATAATGCCAGCAGAACCTTGTATCTGATTTTCATATAAACAGGGTGGTACAATTAAATTTAAGTATAGTAAATATAGAAAAAATAATGTTTACTGTCTATTTTTGAGTACTTATTCACCCCCTACTGAATTTATATGATAAAAACCGCTTTAGCAGCTAAGCTTGGGTTTCCAGGCTTATTTATTTGGCTATGTTTCATGGCCGGCACCGTTTCTGCCCAGCAAGATACCACCATTGTTATCAAAGTTTTAGGTGGCCTGCAGTTTGACCTGCCTCGTTTTTCTGTTCGCCCCAACACAAGGGTAACCATTACGCTTGATAATCATGACGACATGGCCCATAACCTTGTGGTTACCCAGCCAGACTCACGCCTGAAAGTGGTAGACCTGGCTCTGAAACTGGCCGATAAGGGAGCCAAAATGGATTATGTACCCACTACGCCACTGGTTATTGCCAATACCAGAATACTTGAACCCGGCAAAATGGAAAGTATCACTTTTATGGTTGGTAAAGAAGGCGTGTACCCCTATGTTTGTACATACCCCGGGCATGGATATATAATGTACGGGGCCATGTATGTTACAACAAAACCACTGCCACCACTTGAAAAAGATTTGAATGTACCAGAGGCGCAAAGATTAAAAACAGCCATGCCAGCTGGCCACGCAGGCCACCAGATGGCGTCAGTACCGTCGCCGCACCCCTACCCGCTCAGGTATCCTATGTATTATCGTACTTTTATGCCAGACTGCAGCCCCGCTGCCATAGCTGTTGCCCTGAGTGAAACCGAATCTTATTGTTTTGATGCCGGAAAATGCTATTTGCGATACGCATGGTCTGGAGGATTTGTCGACAATACCGACCATTGGAAAGGTAATGGCAGTAAGCTGACCAAAATAGTAGGAGAAGTTTACTGGCGAGACAAAACTGGTTTTCCCTTACGTATTAATACCCCTGATGCCCTGCCACAGGTAGATTTTAAAGGATATTCGTTCTCGAATAGAATACCTACTTTCAGATACCTCATTAATGATATTGAAGTAAAAGAAACACTGAAATTGCTACCGGATAATGAAGGTTTAAGCAGAACCCTTGCTTTCAGAAATAACACCAAGCCCGTTTTCTTTGTAGTTAAAACTGATGACGGTATTACCTACCGTAGTTCGGCTGGTGAATTTAAAGATGGAATTTTGAAAATTCCGGCAGGTACACAACGCGTAACCATAACCATGCAGAAGTAAAATGAAAATTGTAAAATATATAACAGCCTTGCTTGCCTTGTTGCTTTATTCGGGCGTTTCTGAGGGACAAACCAATGCTCCTAAAGACTCGGCAGCCAATTATTATACCGTTGAAAATATACCACTTCCGGAAGGGCTCATTGCCGAAACCGGCGCTATCGGCTTTATGCCAGATGGTCGTTTTATTGCTGGTTTTCACCGCGGAGAAATCATGACCTACAACCCCAGGACTCAAAAATGGAAGTTGTTTGCTGAAGGCCTGCACGACCCATTGGGGATTCTGGTTGTAAACAACCATGAGATTCTGATTATGCAACGCCCGGAGTTAACCAGAATAAAAGACACGAATGGCGATGGTGTAGCCGATGAATACCAGACGGTAACAGACGACTTCGGGATGTCTGGCAATTACCATGAATTTGCCTTTGGCCCCGTTGCAGACAAACAGGGCAATTTATACATTGCGCTTAATCTTGCCTCAAATGGTGCGGGTATCCGCCCTGAAATAAGAGGAAAATACGACTCGCTGTCAAGGCCAGGCCGTATGTATTCCTGCGTACCTTACCGGGGCTGGATAATGAAGCTTACCAAAGACGGCAAGCTGCATCCGTATGCTGTGGGTTTCCGCTCGCCCAATACATTGGGATTTGATGCTCAGGGAAGGCTGTTTGTAACCGACAACCAGGGAGACTGGCTAGGCACCAGCAAGTTGTTTCATGTAGAAGAAGGTAAATTCTATGGGCATCCGGCAGGATTAATCTGGAAAGAAGATTTTCCCAGGGTAGTGCCTATTAAACTGCCGGTGGCTCAGCTTGACAGCATGCGTACCAAAGAATCAATCCAGTTTCCGCATGGCTATTTTGCCAACTCTCCTACCCAGCCTGTTTGGGACAATACCAAGGGGAAATTCGGACCTTTTGCCGGACAAATGATGGTAGGTGATATGGACCACAAGTATGTAATGCGTACTTTGCTGGAAGAGGTAGGCGGAGATTTACAAGGTGCCTGCATACCGATGAACTTCGGCTCAAAAATGCGCATTGGCAACAACCGGTTGGTGTTTGCGCCTGACGGTAGCCTTTGGGTAGGCCAGAACGACCACGGCTGGGCTGGTTCAAGAGGCATTCAGCGTATCAGTTGGAAAGGCAAAACCCATTTGGATGTAATGTCTATGCACCTTACCAAAACCGGATTTGATTTAACATTCACGCTTCCTTTGAATGAAGAGGCAGCACGCAACATAGCTAACTACAAATTCAGACGCTTCTATTACGAATACCACCAGGCTTATGGCTCTAAGCAGTTTGATGTGCAGGAAGTATCGGTAAAATCAATTACACTTTCGCCAGACCGCAAAAAGGTATCAATTGAGCTGACAGAATTAAAACCCGGATATGTATATGAATTGAGAACCGGAGATATAAAAACTGATGATGACCGATACTTGTTCAACAATCTGATTTGTTATACTTTAAACAAACTGCTGTAAAACCAGTTGTAGGATTATGAATTAGGAGATAAAGCAGGCTAATTACTGACCATTATCATATTCACTAAAAGTTTTATGCCTGAATTTTGCACCCGTAAAAGTTCATAATCCTACAATGGCAACCATTATATCAGCAGACGAGGCCCTGAAAGTTATCCAATCGGGCGACAAAATATATGTTCATAGTGTAGCAGCTGCGCCGCAGCATTTGCTGCAACAACTAGTTAAGCGTTCGGGCGATTTACAGAATGTTGAGCTGTACCATTTGCATACAGAAGGCGATGCACCTTATACCCGGCCGGAATACGAAGGTATTTTTCATACCAATGCGTTTTTTATAGGTAAAAATATAAGAAAAGCCATAGCCGAAGGGCGTGGTAGCTACATTCCGGTATTTTTGTCAGAAATCCCCCGCCTTTTCAGGCAGAATATCATCAAGCTCAATGTAGCCCTTATATCGGTATCATTGCCTGACAAAAACGGATTTTGTTCGCTTGGTACCTCATTAGATGCCACACTGGCCGCATTGGAATCGGCAGATGTAGTAATTGCGCAAGCCAATAAATTTGTACCCCGAACCTGGGGAAACGGGCAGATTCACCTGAGTAAAATTAAATACCTTGTTCCTTTTGATGAGCCGCTACCTACAGTAACCTGGAGCGAACCTACAGAAATTGAAAAACAAATCGGCAATAATGTTGCCTCACTCGTAGAAGACGGCGCCACTTTGCAGATGGGCATTGGCAACATTCCGAATGCAGTACTGGCGGCCTTGGGTAACCATAAAGACTTAGGTATTCACACCGAAATGTTTTCAGATGGCCTGATTCCCCTTATTGAAAAAGGCGTAGTTACAGGCAGGTTTAAGAAAAAACACCCGGGCAAAGTAGTTACTACTTTTCTTTACGGGTCAGAACACCTCTATAAATTTGTTGACGACAATCCGTTGATAAGTATGCTACCCGTTGATTATGTAAATGATACATCTATCATTCGTCAGAATCCGAAAGTAACGGCCATCAACAGCGCTATAGAAATTGACATTACAGGTCAGATTTGTGCCGATAGTATCGGTTACCAGATGTATTCTGGCGTTGGCGGGCAAATGGATTTTATCAGAGGAGCCGCCTTGTCTGAAGGCGGAAAACCAATTATTGCTTTGCAGTCGGCAACCAAAAACGGCGAAACAAAAATTGTAACGCACCTGAAAGAAGGAGCGGGCGTAGTAACTACACGCGGGCATGTGCATTATGTAGTAACAGAATATGGCATAGCCTATATTTATGGTAAAAATCTGGTTGAACGTGCCAAAGAACTGATAAAGGTGGCACACCCCGACCACCGTGAACAACTGGAAAGAGAAGCCTTCGAGCGATTCAAACACCAGGCAGCGCAAGGTACTTACACGTATATGTAATTGATTTTGGTTTCATTTATGTTAATTTTAGGTTTTAAATTTCGCATAAATGAAACCATTTTTCTTTCTACCCATTCTAGTTATCAGTTTTTCCTCATTCTCGCAGGAAACCTTCAAATTAGTTAATCCCTCTTCTGTTGCTACCCCCCGGGGTTATTCACAAGTTGCCAAAATAGACCTGGGCAATGCTACCATGCTGCTGATCAGTGGGCAGGTTCCTTTAGATAAGCAGGGGAATCTTGTAGGCAAAGACGACTTTGCCACACAAACGGAGCAGACCTTCCAAAACATAAAGAATATAATTGAAGAATCGGGCGGAAACATGAGTCATCTGGCCAAGTTGTCTTATTTTTTAAGAGACGTAAGCAAAATTCAGACTGTCAGAGATATCCGTGATAAATTTATTAACGTTCAGAATCCTCCGGCCAGCACACTGGTGGAGGTAAGCCATTTGTATAGGGAAGATGTACTGATTGAAATTGAAGCCACAGCCATTATCCCAAAAAAATAAGTTCTTCCGATAGTATTTTTTTACTGTTTTAGAATAATAACATAAAACCCTGAACAAGCTTTAAAAACACCCTATCCTATGCCTAAGCAATTGGTAAGAAAATCGATTTTCGCTGCTGGTTTAATAGCAGTTTTAGCTTCTTGTATTGATAAAGGAGAAGAGATTTCGCTCATAAAAAACACCAAGTTTGAGGTTGGCGAAACCTATCTTTATGATTACGGTGATGCCCGGTATGAAGTAAAAATACTGACTGACAGCACTTTAAACTGGCAATGTGTTTTTGGCGAAGAAAAAGGCAGACAGGAAACCGACAGATTTCATCAGAAAGAAATGGAAGGTAATAACCTGTTTGTTACCTGGGCCGAGGCCGATGGTATTGGTGTTAGCCAGATAATTGATTTTGATAAAAGCTTGGTGAAATCTTACCTGTTGATTGATAAAAAAATAGAGTTGGCAGAGGCTAAGATCAGTAAAAAGTAGGCTGCATGTGTGGCATTCTCTTCAATATTAAGCGGATGCCTTTTCATAATTCAACCTAAAAAATATGGCCCCGGAATATCCACAGGGCCATATTTTTTAGGTATAAAACTGTTTTTAATAAACAGATATAAATCTGGTTAGTTCTTCTTTTCTAATACCACCCAACGGTTAAGGGTATTGTGAGGCATTTCAATTACCACCTTAAAAAAACCTGAGTTATACTGGCTCACATCAATCAAGGCTTTTTCCGCGCTTACCGGCACTTTTTTAACTAACAGATAATTATCCGTTTTTCCGTTTTCAAAATAATTGGTAGTACTAAGCCATATTTTGGCTTGTCCTTTTTTGTCAATGGCTTTCCAGGTTAAGGTAATTTTGCCATCATTAAACGAAGCAGTCGGCTGCACCGCAGATACCTTACCCACAAGCGATACACCATCAATCTCAAATAAACGCTCACGCGGAATTGTTATATTCAGAAAAGAGGCAATAGACGGCATAATATCAACAATACCGGGTTTGAACTGACTAAAATATGGATTCAGGTTTCTGGCATTCGTTACTACCCAGGTGCTTCTTTCTCTGTCCGACTGCCCACCGTGCCCCCTTCCGGTTGCGGCATCACGACCGTGGTCAGTAGTTATGTAAATCACCCAGTCTTCCTTAAAATTTTTCTGTCTGTACTGAATAGCCTGCCATAAACGCCCAACCTGTTTATCCATTTGCTCTATGGCAGAATAAAACTGCGGGCTATCGCCAAATTTATGGCCCATGTCGTCGGTATACTCCAGATACACCCATGTTAAATCGGCTGCATCGGTTTTGATAGATTGTGCGGCAGCATCTGTAATTTTTTCATCAATCAGGTTAATATGCTTACTGTCTTTGGTATGTGGGTAATTAACAGTGTCTAACTCTAGCCCGTCCAGATGGTAGTTGGTCATTATATTACCTGTTTGCGGCAGGTCTTCGCCTATTAGTTTGGTACGGTTATCTAACCATGTAGAAAACACAGCCGTTTTCTTTTTAGGGTACTGCTCTTTCAGGAAACGGAAGATAGTCCAGTAGTTATAATTGGGGGCTTTAATATCATTTCCCCACACATTATGTTTGTTTACCCAGGTGCCTGTCAGCAGACTGTTATAGCCAACAGCAGAAATGGTAGGTGTTTGCGAATAACTCTTTTTTTCACCTCCTACATAAGCCCGGGCATAGCCGCCTGCTTTCGCAATTGAGTCAAGATTTGGTTTGTTTAATTTCTCAATCACATCGGCCGGAATCCCGTCTACAATTACAAATACGGCCTTTTTTGCAGTTTGCGCCAGGCAGCAAACTGAGCTTAGATATATAAAACCAGCTATCAGAAGTTTTTTCATCCGAAAAAATAATTTGTTTTAAGAAGCGCAAAGATAATCAAAGAGTACTGCCGTTGGTTTGAGTAAATATAAAATATACATTAAATGTATGGTAGTACTACAATGGTTTAAAACGTACCTATCAGTTTTAAAGTACAACAAAACCCGGGCTGGTATCTGAAATGTGCTTTGGTTTAATTAACCAGCCATTTATAAGATTGGTTATAAGACCCTAAATTGGGTAAAAAGAGCAATGAAACTTACCTTAATTTATAAAGTTAGAACTCTTTTGCTATTTCAACTGCCATTCAGGTTGAATCTCTGATTAAGCTATATGTAGAAAACTATCTTTAAACGCGTTTGATTTACGCCTGTATGGCATACAGCTGAATAGCACAAGCCGCCTAAGCGAGGCGGGCATCATTAGCAGAACAATTTTTATTGTATATTTGAGGACACACTCATTTAATAACCACAGGTGCCGCAAGAAACAATTCAATGTGCCTGGGTATTCAGCATTTTACCATTATGAATAAAATATTTTCAAGCACACTAACAGCTTTTATCATTGCTTTAGCGCTGTCATGCAGTAAAACTGAGAGTTCGGTTGACGAACAGGATGGTTTAAGCGCTTTTAGTCAGGATAGCCTGATTAAACATATTGTAAAACTCTCTTCTGACGAATTTCAGGGACGTCGCCCGTTTACCATTGGCGAAACCAGAACGGTAGAATACCTGACGCAGTCGCTCAGAAACATGGGTATTGAACCCGGAAACGGTAGTGAGTATTTTCAGAAGGTGCCTATGGTTGAAATAACCCCGACCTGCGACCCTGCCATGTTAGTAACCACTGGCAAAGGGAATTTCAGCCTTAAAAACATGGAAGACTATGTTATCTGGACAGAAAATACTGATTCTGTTGTTTCTGTTGAAAAAAGTGATGTGGTGTTTGCAGGTTTTGGCGTAGTTGCCCCGGAATATAACTGGAACGACTACGCAGGCCTTGATGTAAAAGGAAAGGTTGTGCTGGTAATGGTAAATGACCCCGGCTTTAGCACAGGAGACACCACCCTTTTTAAAGGAAAAGAAATGACTTATTATGGCCGCTGGACCTATAAGTTTGAAGAAGCTGCCAGACAAGGCGCCAAAGGCTGCCTGATTGTTCATAACGAAAAAGCGGCATCTTATCCGTTCAGCGTTGTTCAGAACTCATGGGGAAAGTCGCAGCAGCATTTAGACACACGCGGAAGCAAAGAATACCGTTGCCCTGTTGAAGGGTGGATAACCGAGGCCGCAGCAAAAAAACTATTGAACACCGTTAGCAATGGTGAAGCGCTTCTCGTAAAAGCAAACCAAAAAGGCTTTAAGCCTGTGGCACTACCAGCTAAAGTTTCAACCTCAATGAAAGTAAAAGCTGTATTTAATGAGTCTAAAAACGTAATTGGTAAAATAACCGGTAGCAAGCGCCCGAACGAATACATTATTTACAGCGCTCACTGGGACCACTTCGGTATTGGCAAACCGGATGCCAAAGGAGATTCAATCTACAATGGTGCGCTTGATAACGCCAGCGGAACGGCCGCTGTACTGGAAATTGCCCGTGCTTTTAAAAGCCTTAAAAATAAACCTGAACGAAGCATTGTTTTCTTATTTGTTACCGGCGAAGAACAAGGCCTGCTGGGCTCAGCTTACTATGCACAACATCCGGTTTTTCCGGCTAATGAAACAGTGGGGAATCTGAATATTGATGTTATTAATAATTTTGGCCGAACCAAAGACATTTCAATTGCCGGCGAGGGCCAGTCGGAACTTGAAGACTATCTAAAAAAAGAAGTAGAAAGCAAAGGCAGATACATTGCGCCTGAAGCGCACCCGGAGGCAGGCCACTACTTCCGCTCAGACCACTTCAGCTTTGCGAAAGCAGGTATACCAGCCTTAACAACCGGAAGCGGCATTGACGAAGTTGCAAAAGGAAAAGAATACGGACAAAAGCAACAGGAATTATACACAGAAAAATTTTATCATCAGACTACCGACCAATACGATGCCGCAACCTGGAAACTGGAAGGCGGACTGGAGGACACCATCCTTTTGTTTCAGATTGGTAAAAGACTGGCCTTTGAAACCACCTGGCCACAATGGAAAGAAGGCTCTGAATTTAAGGCATTGCGCAAGAAATAATATCGTTTAAATCATGAATCAATCATCCGAAACCAACCGGCCTGCGGCCATTACTTTTATTTGTACAGTTGCCTTTGTTTGGGCAACATTAACGGTGCCTCTTATATTTTACAGCACTACCAAAGCAGTTGGCCCCTGGTATCCTCCGTATCTGGCTTTTTCAGTGGCGGCCAGCTACCTGGGTACCGGTGGTATATGGCTATTACGAAAATGGGGTTTGTATGTATATGCAGGTTTTCATCTCATAAACCAGATTGTGCTCATTAGCGCAGGAATGTGGACTTTGTTTTCAATTCTGGTTCCGGCCATAGTTATTGGCGTTGCTTACACACATTTAAAACTAATGAAATAACTTTAGTAAAATTATTACAAACCAAAAGAGCCGGACGGGTACCCCCATCCGGCTCTTTTCTGTATATATCATTAACTTTGAATCTTATTTCTCAGGATTCAACAAGTCGTAGAACTGATCCAATTTAGGCATCAGAATGATTCTTGTACGACGGTTAGCCGCACGACCTTCAGAGCTATCGTTGCTTGTTAAGGTATTGAATTCACCTCTACCGGCAGCGATTAATCTGTTCGGATCAATTTTGAAGTTATTTTGAAGCGAACGCACTACAGAAGTAGCTCTTTTCACACTCAAATCCCAGTTATCGTTGATACAGTCAGTATTGATAGAAACGTTATCTGTGTAACCTTCAATCATTACTTCAAGATCAGGACGAGATTTGATAATCTGTGCTATTTTACCAAGAACCTCATTTGCTCTGCTCGACAATTTGAAGCTTCCGCTAGAGAACAACATTTTGTCTGAGATATTAATCATGACAACAGTTTTGTCAACTTTCACGTCAATATCTTTATCTTCAATTCCTGAGCTAAGCACGCGGGTAAGGTTAACGGCCAAAGCAAGATTAATTGAGTCAGCTTTGGTTCTGGCAGCGTGCAACAAGTTGATGTACTTGTCTTTTTTCTCTAATTGAGCCAAAGTTTTATCAATATTATCATTAGCAGCTTTAGAAAGAACAGTAAGGTTACCTACCTGCTCCAATTGTTTGTCGCGTAGGCCTTTCAAATCTGTTACCTGATCTTTCAAATCTTTGATTTGTGCATCACGTTGTTTGATTTCAGATTGTGACGTGTTACCAAGATTAACTCTGTCTTGCTCAGATTTTGAAAGACGATCTTTATAATCCTGAACGGTGTCGCCACATTTTACTAAATCTGCCTGGGCTTTGTCGTATTGTTGTTGAAGACTAACAAATTTTTTCTTAGCCACGCACGACGACATAAAAATACCTGCTGCAATTAAAAATAGAAACTTAGAAGGGGTTTTCATACACTAATCTACTTTGTGTTTAGGGTGAAAAATTTCACAAATTTGGACAATTATGAATTAATAAAAAATTAAATCTGAACTCAGTTATTGATTTTTAACAATTAATACTACTACACAACAGAAAAGTACTATTTCACGAACGCCCCGAATTAAACTTTATTGATAATTTAATAAATTTTAATCTGAACTATAAGTTATGGCTACTTTCTGACTGCCCAAACACTTACTTACAATTGCTGAAAACTAAAGAAAGAGACGCGTTAAACAACCAGATAAAACAATCGCGCAATGTTAATTATGAAAAAAATCTATCAACTATCAAAGTCATGCCGAAATAAAAAATTGCATTAGCTAGGTGTTTGGCTGAAATTCTTCTCCTGAAAATTTATCCTGTGATTTTTGATATTGAAAAATTCTCTCTTGAAGATTTTAAAAAACAAGAGCCTGATAATTGTCTCATTACCAGGCTCTTACAATTTCAATATCGCAGCGATTTGTGACCCTAAGGGGAATCGAACCCCTGTTTAATCCGTGAAAGGGACTTGTCCTAACCGCTAGACGATAGGGCCGGCTGGTTCCATTTATCGTCTGCGTTTGTAAATTGTGGTGCAAAAGTACGGCAATTTTTTTACAATGCAATAGTTGGGCAAAAAAAAAGTAAAATATTTTCAATTTTTTTTTTCAGCCCCATTTTCAAAGCTAAAAACATTATATTTGGTGCATGTAAAAAACTACTCTGAACGTAAGACATGAAAAAAAGCTTTTTGTTTCTATTCCTCTTCATTAACACATTGTGGGTACAGGCCCAGAACACTAAAACACCCGACGAATTTCTTGGTTACAAACTCGGAACCAAATTCAGTTTCCACCACCGCATTGTAGATTATGCCAGACACGTAGCTGCACAGAATCCGACACAAGTGAAAATTTTCGATTACGGCACCACCTTTGAAGGCCGCCCGCTTATACTGGTAGCCATTGCCACTCCGGAGAATTTGTCAAAGCTGGAAGACATCCGCACATCCAATCTTAAAAGTATTGGCCTTCTGGAAGGCAAACCAACCACCAAAGTGCCAGCTATTGCGTGGCTGAGCTACAACGTTCATGGCAATGAAGCCGTAAGCTCTGAGGCCGTAATGCAAGTATTATACGAAATGCTTAATAAAAGCAACAGCGTTACCCAGAACATATTAAAAAATACAGTTGTACTGATTGACCCTTGTATAAACCCCGACGGCAGAGACCGCTATGCACAATGGTATAACCGGGTAACCAGCAAAGTATTTAATGCTACCCCGTTTGCAGCTGAACATAATGAACCCTGGCCCGGAGGGCGTTTTAACCATTACCTGTTTGACCCAAACCGTGACTGGGCCTGGCAAACACAGGAGATATCGACTCAGCGCCTGAAAATTTATAACCAGTGGATGCCGCATCTGCATGCCGACTTCCATGAAATGGGTGTCAGCAGCCCTTATTACTTTCCGCCATCAGCCAAACCTTATCACGAAGATCTGACAGCCTGGCAAAGAGAGTTTCAGCAAACCATAGGCGAATACAACAAAAAATATTTCGACAAAAACTACTGGCTCTATTTTTCAAAAGAAAATTATGACCTGCTTTACCCAAGCTACGGCGACACCTACCCTTCTTATAACGGCGCCATAGGTATGACCTACGAGCAAGGCGGTGGTGGCAGAGCCGGCATTGCGATAGCTAAAGAAGACGGCGACACCCTAACACTATCTTACCGTATTGCTCATCATTTTTCTGCCAGCCTGGCGACTCTCGAAGCCATTTCATCAAGGTCTGATAAAACAGTAGATGAATTTGTAAAATTCTTTGAACGCAACAAAAATAACCCTGTTGGCACTTATAAGTCGTTTGTAATGAAAAGCAAAGGCAGCGAGGCAAAAGTAAAAGCCTTAACAGGCCTGCTTGATAAACTGAATATTACATACGGGTATGCAGGCAAAGAAACGTCTGCCACTGGTGTTAACTATCAGAACCTGAAAGAAGAGAGTTTTAAAGTAGAAGCGAACGATTTAATTGTGAGTACCTACCAGCCCAAAGGCACTTTTGTAAAGATTCTTTTTGAGCCTAAAACCATGCTGGAAGACTCACTAACTTACGACATCACTGCCTGGGGTATGCCTTATGCCTATGGTTTAAAGGCATTTGCCTCAAAAGAAAAACTATCTGCGGGTAATTCTCAGCCTAATTACAGCATACCCGAATTAGCAGTTGGCGGAAAACCCTATGCCTATGTGGCAACGTATAATTCTTTTGAAGACGTGAAGTTTCTGACGCAGATATTATCAAAAGGCATTAAGGTTCGCTTTAATGAAAATGCTTTTGAAACCGGCGGGCGAAAATTTGATATTGGGTCTATTATCATAACCAGAACCAATAACCTGCGCATGGGCGATGAGTTCGACAAAGCCGTGCAGTCGGCAGCTAAAGCATTTGGCATTAACTTATTGGCTACCAACTCCGGAATGGTTACAACGGGCAACGACTTTGGCTCAGGCTCTGTTAATATACTTAAAAACCCAAGAGTAGCGGTTATATCAGGTGATGGCATTTCTCCTACGGCTTTTGGCGAGGTGTGGCATTTCTTTGAACAACAAATCAATTATCCTATAACTGTAATTGAGGGTTCTACCTTCTCAAGAGTGCCATTAGACCAACTGGATGTTTTAATACTTGCAGATGGAAATTACGACAGAATTTTCGGTAATGGTGATGCTCTTAAAAAGTGGATTCAGGGCGGTGGAAAAGTAATCGCATTGGAGTCGGCCACCAGTTATTTTGCTGATAAAGACGGGTTTGGTCTGAAACGCAAAAAAGATGGCGAAGCCAAAGATAAACCCGAACTGAAAACCTATGGCACCAGAGAACGTGAGAGTATATCTGAACAGGTGGTTGGCGCCATTTATAAAGTTGAGATCGATAAAACCCACCCTTTGGGCTATGGCACTGATGGCAGTTATTATCTGCTGGCCCGTGACCCCTACAATTTTGAGTATCTGAAAGAAGGATGGAACGTAGGTTATCTGAAAGACAACAACTATATAACCGGATTTGTAGGCCAGAAAGCCAAAGATAAAATGAAGAATACCCTTGTTCATGGGGTGCAGGAATTAGGAAGAGGAAAAATTGTGTACATGGCAGACGACCCGATTTTCAGGGGTTTCTGGTATGGAGGAAAACTATTGTTTGCCAACGCTGTATTCGTAGTCTATTAACATAACCTGATTTTTGTTTAATCTCATGAATTCAACCCGACGAAACTTTTTAAAAACAGCAGCGCTTGGCAGTGCGGCGGCTTGTGCCCCTGCTCTGGTTCAGGCACAACCGGTAGTTAAACCAGCCGGGAAAATCAAGCTGAGTGTATCCAGCTATTCTTACTGGCACTTTAAAGGCGAGAAATTTCCGATTGAAAAAGTGATTGATGAAGCCGCAAAGCTGGGTCTTGAAGGCATTGATGTGTTGCATCGCCAGATGGCCGGTGAAGACAATGCGTATCTGCAAAAGCTAAAAAAACATGCGTTTGTGAATGGCATTGCCATGACCTGCCTGTCTATTCATCAGGGCTTTGTATCGCCCGACAAGGAGGTTTTAAAACAACATATAGACCATACCAATCATTGTATTGAACTGGCCTATAAAATGGGGATTCCGTGTATGCGCTTAAATACCGGTCGTTGGGGAACCATCAAATCATTTGATGAATTTATGGCCAAAAGAGGCATTGAACCTGCCATTGCCGGATACACCGAAGATGAGGCCTTTAAATGGTGCATTGACAGCATACAGCAATGCCTGAAAAAAGCCGAAGAATGTGGCGTGTTGCTTGCCCTCGAAAACCACTGGGGGCTTGGCTCAACGCCGGAAGGTATGTTGAGAATTAAAAATGCAATAGATTCTCCTTGGCTGAGCTTGTTGATGGACACTGGTAATTTTTTGGAAAATCCTTACGATAAGCTCGAAAAAATTGCCCCGCAAACCAGCTTTGTGCAGGCTAAAACCTATTATGGTGGTGGTGTATGGTATAGCCTTGACCTTGACTATAAAAGAATAGCAGATATACTGAAAAAAGTAAATTATCAGGGTTATGTATCTATAGAATTTGAAGGCAATGAAAACCCGGAAACAGGCGTCAAAAAAAGCGTTGATCTGATGAGAAGTGTTTTTGCCTGACAAATTGTTTGGCATTCGTCCAAAGAGCGTTCGTAAACCGGTTTTACGGACGCTCTTTTTTTAACAGCTTTGGTTTACACCTGCAATGGTATCAATGGCCATGTCATTGTTCTCTGAACCAAAAGCAAATGACCCGGCCAGGCCTATAGACAGAATGAAACAGGCTGAACAATTATTATTGCTTCAGTGTGCATATAAGTACTTTATTGCCAAAAACACTCCCAATAAGCAGTTTATTATGCCAAACTGCACCCACACTTGAGCCTGAAAGTTGTGTTCCGTCATTTAAATAAATACTCTGTATGGCCGGAGTGCCAGTTTTTAAAGAAACGCTGATAACTTCAGACGGTGATAATTTAGAGTGGTCTTTGGCATGAGCCAGAAAAGCCAGTAATTTGGGGTGACAGCCCACCCACAAGTCGCCCGATTCATCTATCTCAATATTGTCGGCTCCGTTAATGGCAATCTCACTGCTTTCTTTTATATTTCCTGTAAGGATATCCCGGTCAAATACTACTATTTTTCGGCCCGAAGTAGCCGCAACATATAACTTTTGCCCGTCGTTACTTACGTTTATGCCATTGGCATACAAAAAGCCATCAGCCATAATCTTTACCTTGCTGCCATCAAAGTAGCCCACATTGCCCATGGGTATCTGAAGTAAATCTTTTTTTGACCGCCATTCTGAAATTTCCTCATCGTGGTCGTTAGTAAAATAAAATTGCCTATCACCTACCGCCACCACATCATTCGGGCTGGCAAATAAATTACTGTTGATAGTCTCCAGATGTGTCAGCGTGCTGTCTTGAAAACTGAATATTTCAATACTTGTACGGTTTTTCTTATGATTAACCACAAAGAGTCGTTTTCCACCCTCCGGCGATTGAAACAAACTAATGCCATGCGGATGGAAATCTGTTAATGCTAATGGCGCTGTAAGGTTAACAGGTTTGGGAGCTTCCTGAGTAAAATCAATCAAAAAAATGTTTCCATTAGGCGCATTTGCAATAAACCCGCCTGACGAAACAAAAGCCAGCCCGGTAGTTTTATCTATGGTTATATCTTCTGCGCCATTAAAACCTGGTACTTCTTTAACTGTTCCATTAAAATGTGGCTCAATTTTTGTAAAAGTTCCTGCGTTCCATAAGGTTTTCAGTACAAATGCTGTGATTATGAGCACAATGGCAAAAATTATTATTATGAAGCGTTTCATAGAAATTGTAATTATCTTTAGGGTTGAAAACGTACAAATGAACAAAAAGAAATTGAAAAACGGGCTTCATTAACCAAATTTGATTTCATGCTCAAAAAATGGCGTTATAACCCATAATTATTCCGTTTGGTGTAAATAATAAAACCCCTAAATGGGTGGCCTGATTTTTAATGTTTAAAATTGCTCTTAAATCTATTACTCATGAAAAAAACTCTTGTTTTCAGTTTAGGTTTGTCTGTTCTTTTGCTTTATGTTGCCTGCCAAAAAACCGGCCGAAATGAGGTAAATGCCGAAGGAACATTAAAATACGAAATAGATAAGTCGGCACCAGTGTGGGCAGATGAATTTAACTATTCAGGGTTGCCGGATACCGGCAAATGGAGTTACGACATGGGCGGTAATGGCTGGGGAAATGACGAAAAGCAATTTTATACCAAAGACGCAAAAAATGCGCGTGTTGAAAACGGGGTGCTAATTATTGAGGCCAGAAAAGAAAAATTTGAAAACAATAACTATACATCTGCGAGGCTGGTAACTAAAAACAAAGCTGATTTTTTGTATGGGCGATTTGAAATAAAAGCCAAATTACCCAAAGGAAGAGGCACCTGGCCTGCAGCCTGGATGCTGGCCACTGAGAAATCGTACGGCGCCAATTACTGGCCCGATAATGGTGAGATTGATATCATTGAACACGTTGGATACGACCAGAACCGGATACACGGGAATATCCATACCAAGGCTTTTAACCATACTATAAAAACCAATAAAGGTAATAATGTTGTGGTACCCGGGGTTTCAGACGATTTTCATGTTTATGCCTGCGAATGGACACCCGATAAAATAAGTATAGAGATAGACGGCAACAAGTATTTTACCTTTACCAGAGAAGCTAATTACGGCTGGGCGGAATGGCCGTTCGACAAGAAGTTTCATTTACTGTTGAACATAGCCGTAGGAGGCAGTTGGGGAGGCCAGCAAGGCATTGATGACAGTACTTTTCCGCAACGCATGGAGGTAGACTACGTACGAGTCTACCAGGCGTTAAAAAAATAAATGAGTTATAAGTGGATAGCGGGAAAGAGGCTGTAAGGCTATCAGCTGTGCTAAAATAAGAAAAGCAAGAATCAGATGACTCTTGCTTTTGCTCTCGTCAAACTGCTGTTGATTATTAAAATCATCGAGCCGTTGGCTCCTGCGAACGGGCCGGTGATTTTATGATAAAGCTCTGTTTATGCCTTGCAGGCGTTAATGGCTACTATCGTTATAAAAAACATTACAACAACAATTTCGTCAAAATACTCGTAAAAAAACTTCTTCATATACTACTTAAAATTAAAATTTATTATACGATGATTCCAGTTTCAGGTGAAAGGTTGGAACCTATGTATCAAATTTTTATTAAGCAGATTTACTAAATATGCAGAAGGTCGTCTTCATGGCTATAACACCTTCGTGTTCATAGTGCAAATATCGGAAAGACTATTTTGCAGGCCAATACCCATTTCAGGGTATTTTTTAACTCGCGCATCCGTACCAGTACGTATTGATTAAATTAATTTGCGTTCTACGGCATACTTTATGAGCCCCACTATGGTTTTGGTATTGGTTTTACGGTAAATATTCTTGCGGTGGGTTTCTACAGTTCTTTCAGAAATATACAATTGTTTGGCAATATCTGCATTAGAAAACTCTCTGGATATTAACTTCAGAATCTCAATTTCTCTATCTGACAAACGATAAATTTCTTCTTCGGGGTCATTTCTGTTGGCCAGGCTTCTGAGAATTTCATTAGACACCTCGCGGCTGAAATAAACATTACCCTTCGATACCTCATTGATTGCATCAATCAGTTCGTTCCTGCCGATTGTTTTAAGAATAAAGCCCGATATGCCCGCGTCCATCAGGTCATGAACAATAGAAACATCATAAGAAACCGACAATGCAAGGACTTTTAAATCAGGAAATGCTTTCTTAACCTTTTGAGTAAGCTCAATGCCTGTCATTTTAGGCATGTAAAGGTCTGTGAGGAGGATATCAACAGGGTGATCAGAGAGATAAGTCAAGGCAAGTTTTCCATCGAGCAGTTTACCCACAACTTCAAAGTTATCTACACCCTGGAGCATAGCTTCTATGCCATCAATCAGAATCTGATGATCGTCAACTATTAAAATTTTGAGTTTGGCGGCTATCATTACAAACGAATCAAATGAGGGGAATTTCAACAATTACGCTGGTTCCTCTTCCGATTGCTGAATCAAAATTAACACTTCCATTCAAATATTCTACTCTTGTGGTCACATTTTTAATTCCAATACCTTCTTTCCCTACTCTCTGGTTATCAAAACCCTTGCCGTTATCTTCTATAATCAATACCAGTTCTTTTTCGTGTATTACCAGTTCTATGCTTACTTTTGTGGCCTCTGCATGACGAAAAATATTACTCAAAGCCTCTTGTACAACACGGTAGAGGGTGGTTTCAATTTTTTCGTTGAGTCTTTCTTTTAATTCTATTATCTGCAATTCAATTTGTAGTTCTCCGAGCGAATTTATTTTATTAACAAACTGCTTGAGGGCGGTAGACAAGCCAAGTTTTGTCAGAGCACCGGGCATCATGTTATGAGAAATCTCCCGTATCTCCTTGATGCTCTCTTCCAGCAAATCAAGCGAGCTTTGAATGTGTTCATTTTCTTCCTTTTTCTTTGCCATAAAGTTACCAAGAGCCATTCTGGCTGCGGCCAGCATCTGCCCTATGCCATCGTGCAGGTCGCGCGCAATTCTTACCCGCTCTCTCTCTTCTGCCTGCAATATGGCTTCAGTTCTCTGCTGCTGGGCTATGGTTTTTTCAAGAAAAAGCTGCTCGGCGGTATCTTGCATGGCCTTTAGCCGGTAGGCCAGCAAAACCATCAGAAATACAATTTCAATAATATAAGCATAAGCAAAATAATCTATTTCAACCAGTCGGCTTCCTCTTACTATTTCATAATTACTTAAAGCAGAATAAAATATTATAAACGCAACGGGTAAATTAGCAATAAGAAAATAAATGGCCTCTTTTCTGTAATGGCCTATCCTGATACAATAAAATGAGCTGAGCATAACATAGGTGGTGGGTATCCAGAACACCAGCCCAAGTACCTTATTTACAACTTTAATGTAACGCTTAAACCACTCGCCATGTACCAGCAGGCTGTCGGCATATAAAAACATAATCATGCCTGTAAGTATGGTTATCAGACCAATATGCAGGTAGTTGATATATTTGTTTTTGAGGAGGTCCCAGCGAAGGTACTTTCTGATAAAAAAAAGCCCGGCTATAAGCAATAAAAGCGAGGCGACGTATCGGAGGCGGTTGCCCTGCACACCAAAGGAGCCATCTACATAATACCTTATGAAATACCCCTGCGAGGTAGCAACAAAAGCAAGCGCCATAAGTACATACAAGGCATAAAAAAAATAGAGCATGTCTTTAAAAGCAAAAAGAAGCAGAAAAGACATAAAAACCACAAACAGCAAAATGCCAATTACAAAGCCCCAAGTGTGGTAGTCTGTTGAATAATAGTAGTAGTCGAAAATGTTCCGCTCCCAGATATTGACCGGCGCCCAGATAGACCCTACCTCTGTCTGAAGTTTAAGATAACATACAACCTCCTGGTTTGCCTTTAAAACAACAGGAAAGAAAAAATTACGGTGTTTAATTACCCGTGCAAGCTGCGGAGTTTGCCAGGAAAGAAAGTGGTCTGACAATATAACGCCATTTTCGGTGGTGTAAAATCTGGCTTCGTCATAAAGAGGCGTAGGCAGGTCTATTATGAAGCTCTGGTCAATACCTGTAGAGTTTTTTAGCCTGAACTTAAACCAGAAGGGGTTACCTCTTGCCCAGAAAGTAGGCGCATTGCCTTTGGTTTGTTTAAAATGATAGGCTTCGGGTCTGGTTAGTAATTCTTTAAGTGTGAGCTGCCGGCTTTTATCCTGATAATAACTCAAACCGGGGGGCATATTTTTCATTTGCCAGTTACCGTCGTAGTTCAACAGAATAACCCCTGTTGAGTCTTTGCCATTAACACCCAGAGAGGCAAGGCTCAAAAATAGCAGAAATAAAATCCTGCCGAATATTCTTAAGCTTCCGGGTTTTATGTAAATGGCTGGCCGTATCATGTACTAATAAAAAAATATATAAGACACAACAATGGCAGTAACTACACCTGCAAAGTCGGCCAGCAAACCGGCTAACAATGTATAACGGGTATGCTTAATGCCTACCGAGCCAAAGTAAAGCGCTAAAATATAGAGGATGGTGTCTGAACAAGCCTGAAAAACACAAGACAAACGCCCGACGAAAGAGTCAGCCCCGTGGGTTTTCATGGCGTCTATCATCATGGCTCTTGAGCCACTGCCGCTTAATGGGTGCATCAGAGCAGTTGGAAGCGCCTCGGTAAAATCTGTATTAATGCCGGTAAGACCTATCACCCATTTCATACCATCTACTATATAAGTTAAGGCTCCGCAATTCCGAAAAACACTAATGGCCACTAACATACCAACCAGATACGGAATTACTTTTACTGAGGTTTCGAATCCGTTTTTTGCGCCATCAATAAAAGCCGAGAAAACATCAACTTTTTTGTAAACAGCCCCTCCTATAAACCCCACAATAAAAACCATCAGCAACATATTACTTACAACTTTCGATGTGGTCTCTATTTCTTCTTTAGAAAGGCGCGCAAAATACCAGATTACAAAACCAATAAACGCCGTTACCCCGGCCAGCCAGCTAAACAATGTTTTATCAAAAAAATTGATGCGCTGCTTAATTCCAACAAAAAGCATTCCGGTCAGCGTAGCCACATATACCGATATCAATGCCGGAATAAAAATATCTGAAGGGTCGGCTGCATTATAAATAGCTCTTTGAGCCATAATACTTAAAGGTATCAACACTGGCCCGGCGCTATGCAGTACCATAAACATAATCTGGGCATTACTTGCCGATTCTTTATTAGGGTTTAACTCCTGAAGACTCTGCATGGCTTTAAGCCCGAACGGCGTAGCGGCGTTATCTAACCCCAACATATTGGCCGAAAAATTCATAATCATCTGCCCATTTGCCGGATGGTCTTTTGGCACTTCCGGAAACAGCTTGCTGAAAAACGGGCCTATGATTCTGGCCATGCGTCTGATAACCCCTGCCTCCTCGCCCACTTTCAATATCCCTAAAAAGAATGTCATAACTCCGGCCAAAGGCAGGGCAATATCCATCACGGCCAGCTTGGCGGAATCGAACATGCCATCAACAACCAGCTTGAATATCTCGGTATCCCCGGTAAATATGACTTTAATAAGTGCAACAACAAATGCGATAAGAAAAAATGCTACCCAAATGTAGTTTAATGCCATAAAATTGAGATTTTAGGGTTAGATTTGCCGGCAAGATATAAATAAACTAAGATTTATAATTGCTTGCCTTTCATTTTCTACAAAAAACCGGAACTGCCGGAATAATGAACCAATTTTATGGCAAAACTAAAGCTAATTTCAGGAATATCAATAGTAACCCTGTTGATGGGAGCTTGTACTTCTCAGACACAGACCGAAAAAAAAGACACATTAAAGACTGATACCATACAAATAAAGAAAGATACTGTTTCTGTTGTAGAAACGGTGAAGATTCCTGAATTAGAGCAACGGATGATTACCCAGGGATTGGTGAATGTACAAACCCTGGACACTACAATAATGGTTGAACTGAAGTACACAACAACTGATAATTTTGTGCGCTCGGATGTTTACGGAGACCTGACCCGCGCCTACATGCAGAAAAAACCGGCAGAGATGCTGGCCAAAGCCAGTAAATATCTGCAAAGCCGGCATCCTGAATACAGACTACTTGTCTATGACAGCGCAAGGCCGTTATCAGTACAACATAAATTGTGGGCAATGCTAGACACCATACCCCCTGCCAAAAGAGCCGATTTCGTGGCGAATCCGGCAGAAGGCTCCATTCATAACTTTGGCTCGGCAGTTGATTTAACTGTGTTTGATACCAGGTCTGGTAAACCCTTAGACATGGGCACCAAATATGATTATTTTGGCGATTTAGCCTACCCTATTTACGAAGACGAGATGCTGGTAGAAGGCAAACTGACTCAAAAGCAGATTGATAACCGTCTGGTTTTACGCAATGCCATGCAAAAGGCCGGGTATATGCGCATAGACAGCGAGTGGTGGCATTTCAATGCCATTTCGAGAGCCAAAGCCAAAGAATTATATAAAATAATAGAATGACGTTGGAATTAACCTACCGAAGAGTATCAGATTATGTTTGAAGAGATAAACGCTTACATTGCACGGTACGCTGATTTCACCGATCAGGAAGTTGCCATCTTTAATGCATCATTGCAGGCAAAAAGTATAGCCAAAAAGGCCTTTTTGCTACAAGAAGGTGAAGTGTGCAAATTTGAAGCATTTATAAAGAAGGGATGTGTAAGAACCTATTATCTTGACCCCAGCGGCGCTGAGGTAACCCTTCAGTTTGCCATAGAAAACTGGTGGGTGAGCGACATAGCCAGTTTTCATGAGCAGAAACCCAGCCGAATGTTTATAGAAACCCTGGAAGACTGCGAATTTTTTGTTTTAACCCCTGAAACCAAAGAGAAATTACTGGCCGAAGTGCCTAAGTTTGAACGTATGTTCAGGCTGATGGTTCAGAGAAACCTCACACGCATGCAGGAGCGGTTGTTTCAGACCATTGCTACTACCGCTGTTGAAAAATACCTTGATTTCCTGGAAAGGTACCCAACTATACCCCAAAGAGTTGCCCAACATTACATCGCCTCGTATCTGGGCTTTTCGCCTGAGTTTCTTAGTAAAGTAAGAACCAAACTGGCAAAGACCAAAGCCTGACAACCTTCTGCTTTTTTTATGCCTGTATTGTTTCTTGTCCTAGTTCAATGTTTTTGAAATTTCAAGACTGCAACTTTGTATCATCAAATCAACAACAGAGATGTTTAGATTTGAGAAACAACATTCTTGATTTCTAAAATAAAAAAGACAATGGAAAATAAAATCTTAGGCATACACCATATAACAGCGATAGCTGGAGATGCCAAACGCAATTTTGATTTTTACACTAAAGTACTAGGCCTGCGTTTCATTAAAAGAACCGTAAACTTTGACGACCCCGGCACTTACCATTTTTACTTTGCAGATGGAGAGGGTACTCCGGGCACGGTGCTAACTTTCTTCCCCTGGGGAAACGCCGTAAGGCAGGGGAAAAGAGGTGCCGGTATGGCAACCGAAATTGGCTATGCCGTACCAGAAGGCAGCCTTGATTTCTGGGTAGAGCGTTTTAAAAAATACAATGTAATTTATAACAAACCGTCTGAAAGATTCGGGGAAAAATACCTTACTTTTCTTGACCCTGACGGATTGAAACTTGAACTGATTGTACCCAAAAATGCCGACCCCAGAAAACCCTATGAAACAGAAGAAGTAAAGGCAGACGTGGCAACAAGGGGCTTTTATAATACAACCATTACACTTAATGATATTAAGCCTACAGCAACCGTATTAACCGAGGTGTTTGGCTATAAGTTAATTGCCCAGGAAGCCAACCGGTATCGTTACGCTACCGATGCCATTGATACGGCCAATATCATTGATCTGGTTGAATTACCCAACGAAGCCAGAGGTTTAGGCGCCGGTGGTACTATACACCACATTGCGTTCAGAGTTAAAGATGATGCAACGCAGATGGCTTATCATAAAAAAATTCAGGAGCTGGGGTTCCATATTACGCCACAGATAGACCGTAACTATTTCCACTCTTTGTATTTCAGAGAACCGGGTGGCGTTTTATTTGAGATAGCAACTGATAATCCAGGGTTCACGGTAGACGAACCTTTGGAAGAATTGGGTACTAATCTTAAACTGCCTGCACAATACGAGCCTCGCAGAAAAGAGATTGAAGCCCATCTGGTAAAATTAGATTAACCACATAATTGTTTAAAACAATGGATTTTCAGGCTTTAAAGTACATATATGTGCCAGTAGAACAACCAGGAGCAACCACTTTGTTGCTCCTGCACGGCACTGGCGGCAACGAGCATGACCTGCTACCCATTGCCAAAGAAATAGGCAGTGGTTTTAATATACTCAGTTTAAGAGGCAATGTGTCTGAAAACGGTATGCCAAGATTCTTCAAAAGACTGGGTATGGGCATATTTGACGAAAAAGATTTAACATTCCGTACGCATGAAATGGTGAGTTTTTTAAAAGAACTGGCAGAAAAAGAAGGTTTTGATGTAAATAAGATGGTAGCACTGGGCTATTCTAACGGCGCTAATATAGCCGGAAGCACTTTGGTGCTATATCCTGACTTTCTGGCCGGTGCTATTCTTTACCGCCCCATGCAGCCATTTAAGAGTATTGGTTCAGACCTTAAAAACACCCTGAACACCCCGGTTTTTTTAAGTAATGGTACCAATGACCCCACGGTTAATCAGGCTGATACTTTAAAGTACGTGGAAATTCTTAAAAATGCAGCATTTGAGGTAAGCAATCATAACCTGCCAACGGGGCATCAGCTTACCAGAAATGATATTCTGCTTTCGGCAGAATGGTACAAAAAGCACTTTAGTTAAAAGAAGTTAAAAGCAAAGGATAATAGCCGGGCATAGTATCGGGTTGAAATACTTTTTTTAGATTTGCGGAAAAGTTTCCGTCAATAAATCATGAAAAAGACATTAACCGGTATTTGTGTTCTTGCTGTTATCCTTTTTTCGTGCAATGATTCCAGTAAATCAAGCTCTGAAGAAACATCAGCCATACCTAACATACCATTTCAATTAGTAAATTCGTTTCCGCACGACACCACAGCTTTCACAGAAGGGCTGCTGGTGCATGATAATCTGCTTTACGAGAGTACGGGTTCACCTGATGAGCTGCCAGAAACTTCTTCTGTTATTGGTATTGTTGATTTAACTACGGGCCGACTGGATAAAAAAGTAAGCCTGGATAAGTCTAAATACTTTGGTGAGGGCATGGCTATTCTGAACAACAAGGTGTATCAGCTTACCTACAAGTCAAAAACCGGCTTTGTTTACGACTTAAAGACATTTAAAAAAATAAAGGAATTCAGTTTCAATAATGCTGAGGGCTGGGGGCTAACCACCGACGGTAAGTGGCTCATCATGAGCGATGGCACTTACACCCTTACCTATCTGGACCCTGAAAGCCTTGCAGTTGTTAAAACCTTATCAGTAAAAGAAAACGGATTTGCAAAAGAGCAACTCAACGAACTGGAATATATTAAAGGTTTTATTTATGCCAATATATGGCAGACGAACGAAATTGTAAAGATAGACCCTGCCACCGGAAACGTGGTAGCAAAACTGGATTTAGGTTCGCTGGCATCTGATGCCCGCACACGATACCCAAAATCAATGGAAACAAACGGTATTGCCTATGACTCAACCGTTAACAAAGTTTATGTAACCGGCAAAATGTGGCCAAGGGTGTATCAGATAGATTTCAAGCATTAATAATATTAGTAGCAAAGGCTGCCCGAAGCCGGGCGCCATTGCCTGCAGAAAGGTGGCAATGCAAGGTTGCAAACAGAAGATTTTTAATAGTTTACAGGGCCCGATGATTTGTTTTAAAAAGATTTTATAACAAATTGTTAGTTTTTTTCGTATCTTTGCATACTTTTTTGGAAGACACTCCCAAATAAATTATTTTTTATCGATATGCGTAAACTTCGTATTCTGTACGTTGCCAGTGAAATAAATCCCTTCCTGCAAATTTCAGAAGTAGCAGAATTTCTTCGTAAACTTCCGCAAGCCATGCAAGAAAGAGGCATGGAAATCAGAATCCTGATTCCTCGTTTTGGTTCAATCAATGAACGTAAAAACCGTCTCCACGAAGTGGTAAGGTTATCAGGAATCAATATTACTGTGGGTGAAGACGAAAAACCGCTTATTATTAAAGTGGCTTCTATACCAAGTGCAAAATTGCAAGTATATTTTTTAGATAACGAAGACTATTTCAACAGGAAATACGTTTTCTTAGATAAAGAGGGAAGTTTCTATGATGATAATGACGAAAGAACAATCTTTTTCTGTAAAGGTGTTCTGGAAACTGTGAAGAAATTAGGATGGGCTCCTGACATTGTACATTGCACCGACTGGATGACAGCTCTGATTCCTTTGTATCTGAAAACAACTTACAAAAACGACCCTGTTTTCAAAGACACAAAGTCAGTATTTACAATTTATAATAACGCATTTGAGCACAAGTTTGACGAGGACATCCTTGAGAAAGCCAAAGCCATGGATGTTTCAGATGAGGCTTTAGCCAATCTGCGCTCGGCAGACTTTGAAGGATTCATTAAAATTGGTTGTCAATATGCCGACTCAATAGTGAAAGCTAACGAGGGCATGAACGAAAATTTAAGTAAATTATTGAATGAAATTACAGCTAACAAAATTGAAGCAGGCATTGAAGACGACGACGTTACGGAAACGTACTTTAATCTTTACACAGAACTCGTTCCTTAAAAATAGCGGAAATTTCACACTTAGAATGCGGAATGTAGCCATATTACTACTTTCCGCATTCTTTTTGTCGTGCGAAGACCCTATTAATATTGCAGTAGACGCCCCATCGGGCGGTGGACAGTTTGGTACTACTTTTACTGATACCCTTACGGTAAGCAGAGCCACCGTAATGATTGACTCAATAGTTACATCTGCACAATCAGGTGCGGTGCTGGGCCATTATACTGACCCCGTTTTTGGAGACGTTTCTGCTACTTTATTTACTCAGATAACTCTTCCGATTGATGGAAATACAGGTGGATATGCCGCACTGACTTTCCCGGATGCAGATAAAGACAAAGCCGTATACGACTCTATGTATGTCTATTTTGCGCACAATGGTTTTGCTTACGGAGACTCTACCAAACCAGTTACACTTAATCTTCACCGACTGACAGAAGACTTTGTAAAAGGTAAAAAATACCTTAATAAAGATAAACTGGGTTATAACGCCACCCCTATTGCCAGCAAAAACTTAACTTACAAAGAATTTAAACGTTCGGCGGCTTCAACGGCTAAAGACAGTTTGATTTCCTTCAAACTCCCTGCTTCTATAGGTAACGAAATCTTTTCTATTATCGGGAAAGACCAGTCGTCAGACATTGACAAATTTACTGCTGCCATTAAAGGTTTTGCTCTTACGCTCAACAATAACGCCCAAACAGTTTACGGCATTTCTATGGCACTGGGTAGCAGTGCACCGGTTCTATATTACCATGCGCAAGGCGATACCGTTGGCAAGGCCATGTCGCTGACTTTTCTGGGAGAACGTTTCAGCGAAATTAAAACCAACAGGCAGGGCAAGGTATTGCAAAATATAAAGGAATTTGATTCAGTACCTGCCCAATTAACAGGTAATATTACTTATATGCAGTCTGGCGCTGGTATAACCACCAAAATTTTGTTCCCCACGCTGAACAACCTTCTAAAAGCCGGAAACAACAATGTGGCTATTAATAAAGCTGAACTGATTATTGAACCTGACATGGACAAGGTTGCCGGAAATTTAAGGGTGCCACCGCAGTTTGTACTGGTTGAAATTGGCAAAGATAATCGTCTGAAAAAGACGAATAATGTTGAAGACTTCGTAGCGCTGGATGTTGCCACTGGTACACAATACATTGCAGACTTCAACACTACCAATAACAACTATCAGTTTAACTTTACCTCTTATCTGCAAGACCTGCTCAATAAGAAAAAGACAACCGACGGCATTGCTCTGGTACCTAGTTTTGTAAGTACCACATCGTCTGGTTCAACCATCGGAATCTACAATAATAACGTGTCTCGCGTAGTTATAAAAAATATAAAACTGAATGTTTACTATTCAGGCAAGAAGTAACATCAGGTTATTTCAGACAAAAGAGAGGAGACCAAAATCTCCTCTCTTTTTGTTTTTATATTGTATTTTTTTCATAAATTTGATTAGATATATAGCCAGATATTGGACTTTTTCTATTTAAAACTTCTTTATTTATAGAAAACTAAAACTTCAATAAACCATGTGTGGAATTGTTGCTTATGTAGGGCACCGGGAAGCTGCACCTATTATTATTAAAGGCCTGAAAAGATTAGAATACCGTGGGTATGACAGCGCCGGCATAGCCTTATTAAACGGACACGAACTTAATATATACAAGAAAAAAGGTAAGGTATCAGACCTTGAAAACGAGCTGAAAGGCAAAGACCTGCATGCCGCCATAGGAATAGGCCACACCCGTTGGGCTACACATGGCGAACCCAACGACGTAAACGCTCACCCGCATTATTCAACCAGCAAAAAACTGGCTATTATACATAATGGTATTATAGAAAACTACTCTGCCATTAAGCAAAGCCTTATCAACAAGGGCTATAGTTTTGATAGCGCCACCGATACCGAGGTGCTGATAAAATTTATTGAAGATATTCAGGCCAATATGGGATGCTCACTTGAAGAGGCCGTACGTATCGCACTTCGTGAGGTAGTTGGTGCCTATGCTATTGTAATTATTGATAAAGAAAACCCAACCCAACTGATAGCTGCCCGTAAAGGTAGCCCACTGGTTATTGGTGTTGGTGAAGACGAATTCTTCTTTGCATCTGATGCCACCCCTATTATTGAATACACCAAAGAAGTGGTTTATCTGGAAGACCTTGAAATAGCTATTGTAAAAAATAATGAGCTGATAATTAAAAACCTCGCCAATGAAGATGTATCTCCGTATATAGAAACCGTTGAGCTGGAGCTGGAAGCCATTGAAAAAGGTGGGTATGACCACTTCATGCTTAAAGAGATATTTGAGCAGCCGCGCTCAATAGCTGATTCGATGCGTGGCCGTATCAATCTGGAAAATGCCACGCTTCAATTAGGTGGCTTAAGAGATTATCTGGATAAAATTGCGGGTGCCAACCGCATTGTAATAGTGGCCTGTGGCACCTCCTGGCATGCAGGCCTGGTAGGAGAATACCTTTTTGAAGAGCTGGCGCGCATAAACGTTGAAGTTGAATACGCATCGGAGTTCCGATACCGCAACCCAATCATCAAAGAAGGAGACATTGTAATAGCTATTTCTCAATCAGGAGAAACAGCCGATACCCTGGCCGCCCTTGAACTGGCCAAATCAAAAGGTGCCATTATTCTTGGTGTTTGCAATGTGGTGGGGTCGTCTATAGCCCGTATAACTCACGCGGGGGTTTATACCCATGCCGGCCCTGAAATTGGGGTAGCCAGCACCAAGGCTTTTACGGCGCAGGTTACTGTTCTGAGCCTGATAGCCCTAGCAACAGCCCATAAAAAAGGAACCATCAGCCAGAATTTATACCGCGAGTTGCTTCTGGGGCTTGATGCCATACCATCAAAAGTAGAGAAGATTCTTAAAAATGCCGAGCAGATAAAAGACATATCGAAGCTATTTACCTTTGCCTCTAATTTCATATTCCTGGGCAGAGGTCTGAACTTCCCGGTGGCTTTGGAAGGCGCATTGAAACTGAAAGAGATTTCTTACATTCATGCAGAAGGATACCCCGCCGCCGAAATGAAACATGGCCCTATTGCTTTGATTGATGAAGATATGCCCGTGGTATTTATTGCCACCAAAGATAATTCTTACGAAAAAATAGTATCAAACATTCAGGAAGTAAAGGCCCGTAAAGGACGTGTAATTGCCATCGTAACCGAAGGCGAAACCCAGATACCAAAAATGGTAGACTTTGTAATAGAAGTACCCAGAACCAACGACCTGCTGCTGCCATTAATAACCTCTATTCCGCTGCAGTTAATTTCTTATTACATTGCCGTAATGAGAGGCCGTAATGTTGACCAGCCAAGGAATCTGGCTAAATCGGTAACGGTAGAGTAAAAACATAAAAAAAGCAGTAATCGTCTATCAAAGAGATGATTACTGCTTAACCCCAAAACTCCAAAAAAATACAGCTCAGTTGAGCCAAAATCTTATTTGTTAAAAACTTTGACGAAATTACTGACCAACCAGTTCTCATCAGCTTTTAATAATGAACTCATCGTGTTATCTGCAAAAACCGTAACAGTGCTGATATCGTTAACAATCTTAAGAAACTCTTCTTTTTCAGTACTGTCTGGTTTTATACCCTCTTTCAACTCTTCCATGGCCTCAATCAGCGGTGTAATTTCCCGCCTGCGTCGCTCTTTGGCAATCTGCTTGGCAACTTTCCAGATATCTTTTTCTGCAATAAAATACTCTTTTCTTTCTCCGGGCAGCAGCTGTTTGTAAATCAATCCCCAATCCATCAGGTCGCGTAAGTTCATATTTACGTTTCCTCTTGAAATCTGCAGTTCTGACATTATTTCGTCCGCATTCATTGATTTGGGCGCAAGTAAAAGCAAAGAGTGTATCTGTGCCATGGTGCGGTTAATACCCCACTGCGTGGCAAGAGTACCCCAAGTATGGATAAACTTGTCTTTTGCTTCTTTTAACTCCATTGTAGCCATCCTTTTTGGTAAAACTTTTTTGCACGTAAGTCTAATTGCCTCAAAGTAAAATAACAATTTTGAATTTTCAAAATTTTCTGAAAATATTTTGAAAAATTAAAACAAAAACTCCCATCACCTAATACATTGATTCACAATTGTTTACACAACACTTGAATACTCAACAATGCTCACATACGCCCGGCTGAAAGCCAGTCCATCAACTCAGCATTGAAAAACGTAACCTAATCACTGGTACAATGCGCCTTTTGCGCACAAATTAATCAACTGAAACCTATATTTTTTAAGTCATTTTCGCTTATTTCGTGCCTTAAAATATCAAAAGCACATGTTCTCTACGCAAACATATATAGAAAGACGCAATACCCTGAAACGCAGTGTTGGAAGCGGTCTGATTTTAATTATGGGCAATGAAGAAGCCCCTATGAACTACCATGATAATACGTACCGTTACCGGCAAGACAGTAATTTTCTCTATTATTTTGGCATAAGTCTGCCCAATCTGGCAGCAATTATTGATGTAGATTCAGGCGAAGAAATCATCTACGGAGATGAATTCAGCATGGACGACATCATCTGGGTTGGCCCCCAGCCTACACTGGCAGACCAAGCCCGCAGGGTTGGTGTTTACAGAACAGACGCTTATGCAAAACTGGCTGAAAAACTAAGCAAGGCTGGCAAGGTACACTTCACCCCGCCTTACAGATACGAGAATAAATTCAAACTAAACAGCTGGCTGAATATTCCTGTGGCGCAACTCAAAGAGCGGGCATCAACAGACCTGATAAAAGCCATTGTCGGGCAGCGTTCACACAAATCTGCTGAAGAAATTGTGCAGATGGAAGAGGCCGTAAACATTACCCGCGAAATGCACCTAACCGCCATGCGCGAAACCCGGGCAGGCCGGAAGGAATTTGAAATAGCAGCCTTACTACACCAGAAAGCACTGGAGGGCGGCGGAGACCTGGCCTACCCAATCATTTTCAGTATCAACGGGCAAACATTGCATAATCACTATCATGGCAATACCATGACCGAGGGTAAACTGGCCCTGAATGATTCTGGAGCTGAAAACAGTATGTTTTATGCCGGAGACATTACGCGCACGATTCCTGTAAGTAAGAAATTTACAGAACAACAAAAAGAGATATACAATGTGGTATTGCAAATGCAATTAAAGGCAATTGAAGCCCTGAAACCCGGTGTGCTTTTCAGAGACGTACATTTGCTTGCCAACCAAGTGCTTTTAGAAGGGCTGAGCGCCCTGGGCATTGTAAAAGGTGATACAAAAGAAATGCTCGCGCTTGGCGTGCAAGGCCTCTTTATGCCACATGGCCTGGGCCACGCCATTGGCCTGGATGTACATGATATGGAAGACCTTGGCGAAAACTTTGTTGGCTACAGAGAGGGCCTGGAGCGTAGCACACAATTGGGCTTGAAATCGCTCAGACTAGCCAAAGAACTGGAAGCCGGCTTTGTGGTTACCGTTGAACCCGGGCTGTACTTTATACCCGAGCTGATTGAAAAATGGAAAGCCGAAAACCAATTTACCGGTTTTGTGAATTACGACCGACTGGAAGCCTATAAAGACTTTGGCGGAGTACGCATAGAAGACAACTGCCTGATAACCGACACCGGCTACAAAGTTTTAGGCAAACCCATACCAAAAACGGTTGAAGAGGTAGAGAATTTGAAAAATTAGTTTAAATTGAGGCACATTTCAACAAGAAGTGTGCCTCAATTTTTTATGAGCTATGAAAAAAATTATCTGCATTTTATATTTCATTCCGCAAATGCTAGCTGCCCAGAATGTCAACTACGACGAAGCCAGAATACCTGCCTATACGCTACCTGATATTCTGACAGGTATTGATAACAAAAAAATTACCTCTGCTGCACAATGGGAGGCCAACAGGCCGGCTTTGGTTCGGCTGTTTGCAGAAAATGTGTATGGCATTACGCCAGAAATAAAAAGCAGGGTAAAGTATAAAATTATTGAAACAAATAATAATGCACTTGGAGGCAAAGCCATCAGAAAGTAGGTACTGATTACGTTTGAGGATTTCCCTCAATTAAACGGAATCAATTTATTGCTTTATATCCCGAAGCATATCAGAAAACCATCTGTTTTTATAGGCCTGAATTTTGAAGGAAACCACTCATTGGGTAATGACCCGGATGTACTGATTACTCAGAACTGGATGGTTGATTTTCAGAAAAACCCAGAGCATGTTTTTAAAAACCGGGCGACGCTGGCATCGAGAGGCAAAGCAGTTGTAGAAACCTGGCCTGCCGAAACCATTATCAGTAAAGGTTTTGCTATGGCAACAGCCTATTATGGAGACATAGAGCCAGACCATGCAGAAGGCTGGAAAGCAGGATTGAGAGGCTGCCTGAATATGACAGAGGAAACCGAATGGAGCGCGATGGGCGCCTGGGCATGGCAACTGAGCAGAATGCTTGACTATCTGGAAACCGATAACGACGTAAACAGCAAAAAAGCCATAGTTATTGGCCATTCAAGATTGGGCAAGGCCGCTTTCTGGGCAGCAGCACAAGACCAGCGATTTGCTGCCTTTATTTCTAACGAATCAGGCGAAGGCGGCGCTGCTTTGAAAAGAAGGTGGTACGGCGAAACACATGAAATAATCAACAAAAACTTTCCGCACTGGTTTGCAGGTAAATACAAAACGTATGCTGGCAGTATAGATGCGCTTCCGTTTGACCAACACCAGTTGTTTGGCCTTATAGCACCTCGGGCGGTGTATGTATCAAGCGCAGAAGGTGACCAGTGGGCTGACCCAAATGGCGAATTTCTGGCATTAAAAAATGCCGAACCTGTTTTTGCCCTCTACGGTAAAAACGGGTTGGGGGTAGATGCCCAGCCAAAAGTTGACAATCCGGTAGGAAGCGATATCAGATACCATTACAGGTCTGGGAAGCACCACATGACAGCCTATGACTGGGAACAATATTTAAAATTTGCCGCAGAAGTAGTAAACAAGCGGAAGTAAAAACGAATACCAGTACACAGGCAAAGATTAGCCCTATATATAAAATCGTCCTTTTGTCATATTTTTTTTCTCTCTCCTTTATTTATCCCTAATATTAGGTTCAATTTCTACCTAAATAACACCTTCATTATGCAACTGGTTATTTCTAATCTCAACAAAACGTATTCCAACGGCGTGCATGCCCTGAAAGATGTAAACCTCACCATCAATCAGGGTATGTTTGGTCTGCTTGGCCCTAATGGCGCAGGTAAATCATCACTCATGCGAACCATCGCCACCTTACAGGAACCAGACAGCGGAGAAATAAGTCTTGGAAACATCAATGTTCTGACCCAGAAAGAAGAAGTGCGTAAAACACTGGGGTATTTACCGCAGGAATTTGGCGTGTACCCAAAAGTGGATGCGCTTACGCTGCTTAACCATCTGGCAGTGTTGAAAGGCATCACCAATTCAGCCGAGCGCAAAGCAGTTGTAGAAGCGCTCTTACAAAAAACCAACCTCTGGGACGCCCGCAAAAAGAACCTGGGTGGGTATTCTGGCGGTATGAAACAACGCTTTGGTATTGCGCAGGCACTATTAGCCAACCCAAAACTGATTATTGTAGATGAACCAACTGCAGGGCTGGATCCGGCAGAGAGAAACCGTTTTCTGAACCTGTTATCAGAACTGGGCGAAAACACGGTGGTGATATTATCTACCCATATAGTAGACGATGTAAAAGAGCTTTGCTCAGACATGGCCGTATTTAATAAAGGTGAAGTGCTCTTTAAAGGCAGCCCCGACGAAGCCCTGAAATCTATTGCAGCCAAAATATGGGAAAAACGCATCAGTAAAAATGAACTGGCTGAATACAAAAGCAATTTCAGGGTGATTTCAGAAAAACTCATAGCGGGTAATCCTGTTATCCATGTTTTTGCTGACACCAACCCCGATGGCAATTTTGAAGCCATTGAAGGCGACCTTGAAGACGTTTACTTCTCTAAAATATTTGCTTAAACCTTACATAGATTATTTTTATGCTTAACGAAATACTAAGGTTTGAGTTTTCTTACAGAAAAAACCGGCCTGCCACTTATATCTATTTTGGTATTCTGTTTCTACTCTGCTTTGCTGCCGCCACCTCTAAATATGTTAGTTTTGAAGGGGTAGCCGGAGGGCAAATCAAAGAGAACTCTCCGTTTTTTCTGGCCACCATGACCATCATCATGACCTTCTTCATGACCTTCATTGCCTCGGCTATTATGGGTGTGGCAGTGCTAAGGGATTTTGAACACAAGATGGAGTCTTTGATGTTCAGCACCACGGTGTCAAAGTTTGATTATCTCTTTGGGCGTTTTCTCGGGTCTTTTCTGGTTATGGTACTTGTTTATTCAGCCATCTGGATGGCACTGATGCTGGGTTTCAGCATAGGTGAGTATTTGCCCTGGGAGCCTTCCTGGAAAGGCAAATCAATGTTACCTTTCAACGCCTGGTCTTATTTACAACCTTTTATTTATTGGGGCATTACTAATATTTTCATACAGGGCGCTATCTTTTTTGCTGCCGGGGCATTGAGCCGCTCTACAGTAGTAATTTATACGCAGGGCATCGTTTTATTTGTACTCTACCAGATTACCGACACTTTACTCGGAGACATTGAGAACAAAAATCTGGCAGCTTTACTAGACCCATTCTGTTTCAGGGCATTCAATATTTATACCGAATATTGGACACCCGCTCAAAAAAACACCCTTATTGCACCATTAGAAGGGGTTCTATTATGGAACAGGCTTATTTGGGTAGGTATAGCCCTATGCATTCTGGTTGTTACATACTTTTCTTTCAGCTACAATGTAGTTCGTAGCAGCTGGTTCAGAAAAAAAGCGGTTAAAGAAGAGAAATCAGGTATCCGGCCCGAGGCGGTGGTTATCCCTGTTGTTCAGCAATTCAGTGGCTTTTCAACTCATTTGAAGCAACTCTGGAAAGAATCCCTGTTTTATACCCGAATGGTTGTGCGCGAGATTCCGTTCATTGCCATTATTATGATAGGCCTTGCCGATTTGATTATCAGCTCGTTCTATTTTGAAGAAATGTATGGTACCAGCTCTTACCCCATAACAGCCAATGTAATTGGTCTCCTGAATAATTTTGACCTTTACTTCCTTATCATTGTGGTGTTTTATTCAGGCGAGCTTATATGGAAAGAGCGGGTAACCAATATGCACCTTATTATAGATGCCACTCCGGTACCCGACTGGGTAAATCTCTTTTCAAAGTTTGTTGGCTTGCTTATAATTTATACCGGCCTGCTACTCATTCTCATTCTTTCAGGTATTGTCATACAGGCCAGTCATGGATATTTCAATTTCGAAATCTCACTGTATTTCAAATCGCTTTTTACCAATACCATGATCTTCCTGGTGCTTTATACGCTGCTCTCGTTCTTTGTGCAGGTTATGGCACACAACAAATTTGTGGGCTTTGCCATGATGTTCGTGTTCTTTCTGGTTACGTTCTTCCTGGCGGCATCTGGTATTCAGCATCCATTGTTTTCATTCGGTAGCGGTAGCTTACGAGATTACTCCGACATGAACAAATACGGGCACTTCATTACCCGTTTTTCATGGTTAAAATTTTACTGGTTTGCTTTTGTTGCTTTTCTTTTCATAGTGGCCGTTGTGTTTTCGGTGCGTGGGTCAGAGGCCGTAATGAAAACCCGGTTGCGCGTAGGCCGATTGCGCTTAACCCGTTCAGTTGTTACGCTCGGGCTTTTTGCACTGGCTTCATTTGTTGCAGCTGGTATCTATATTTTTTATAATACAAACCAGCTGAACACCTACGAAACCCGCGAGGAAGGAGAAGAAAAAAGGGTAGCTTACGAAAAAGCACTAAAGAAATTTGAGCATTTGCCACAGCCCAAAATAATAGATGTAAACCTGAAGGTGGAGATATACCCGCAGGAGAGGAATTTTACGGCCGAGGGTTATTTCTGGTTGAAAAACAAGACATCAAAGACAATGGCCGATGTACACATACAAAATGATGAAGCGCACAAAATGAAGCTCGATTACCTGCGATTTGACGGCGGCGCTAAAGAAAACAAAACCTATGGCAAGTATGGCTATACTATTTATACGCTCAACAAGCCACTGGCACCCGGCGATTCAGTAAGGATGTCGTTTAAAACCAGATATGAAACCAAAGGTTTTGAGGCCACCGGTGGCAACACCGATATTGTTTATAATGGTACGTTTTTTAATAACCTTTATTTCCCGACCATCGGGTATTCGGGCGAGTACGAACTAGGTGACGATGACACAAGACGGAAGCACAAACTACCGGAGAAAGAACGCATGATGGAGCAGAGTAATCCGGTGGGTTTATCGCAGAGCCTTTTTGGTGATGATGCCGACTATATTCGCTTTGAAATGGTAATTGGAACCGAAAAAGACCAGACTGCCATTGCACCTGGGTATCTGCAAAAAACCTGGAACGAAAACGACCGTAAGTATTTCCATTACAAAATGGATGTGCCTATGTGCAACTTTTATTCTATTGTGTCGGCCCGATATGAACTTAAAAAAGACAAATGGAAGAATGTTGACCTTGAAATATATTACAACAAGGGCCATGAATATAACCTGAACAAGATGATGGCATCTATGAAGGCATCATTTGATTATTTCAGCAAGCATTTCAGCCCTTATCAGTACCGCCAGATGCGCATTATGGAGTTTCCGCGTTATTCAGAATTTGCTCAGTCTTTTGCCAATACCGTTCCGTTCTCTGAGGGTATCGGCTTTATTCAGAAAGTAGACAAACCCGAAGAAGACCTGGATATGCCTTTTTACGTAACGGCGCATGAGCTGGGCCACCAGTGGTGGGGGCATCAGGTAGCTGAAGCCAACGTAAAAGGCAATGCCATGTTATCAGAAACACAGGCACAGTACTCGGCATTGATGGTAATGAAACATGCTGTAACGCCAGAAATTATGCAGAAATTTTTGAAATATGAATTAAACAGCTACCTGAGAGGCCGGGCAACCGAACGCAAAAAAGAACAACCACTTAATATGGTAGAAAGCCAGGGATACATTCATTACCGGAAAGGGTCGGTTGTGATGTTTGCCTTGCAGGATTACATTGGCGAAGAAAAGGTAAATGCGGCTTTACGAAACTTCCTTGCCGAATGGCAGTATCCGGGCCCTGACTCTAAGAATAAAAGATACCCTACCAGCAACGATTTATTGAAATACTTTAAAGACCAAACGCCTGATTCGTTAAAGAATATTATTCATGATATGTTTGAAACTATCACTTTGTTTGAAAACAAAGTTGAGCAGGTAGAGTACAAGCCTCTGAAAAACAAGACATTTGAGGTAAAAATTATATCAACCAATGAGAAATTCAGGGCAGACAGCTCAGGTAACGAAACGCCGGTTGCCATTAACGACTGGATTGATGTAGGTGTGTACGGTAAAGGCAAAGACGGAAAAGAAAAGCTGCTTTACCTGAAAAAACATAAAATAACGCAGAAGAAAAACACTTTTACCATCATTGTAAAAGAAGAACCTGTAAAAGCCGGCGTTGACCCCATTAACAAGCTGATAGACCGGCACGCAGAAGACAACACCAAAGCTGCCGAAAAATCAGAAGGCGCTTAAAATTTACCAGGGGGCTAATGATTAGCCCCCTTTTTTATGGAAATTCTTCTTAAAATGTGTTCATTTCAATAAAATTTGTTTAATTCACACCCTGACTGTAAAAAAGTATTACTAATACAAAATTTACAGGTTAAATAATAACTAAACTTTGTATTTAAGACAATCAATACACCTAAACACTATATGTTACTACTTAGCAGAATCATCAGGATAAATCAAAATTTTAAAAACTGTGTGCCAATAGCAGGTTTACTGTATTTTATTAAGATACTTTCAAATTAATTTTAATCAACATTCTATCCCCGTTTACAATGAGTATCAGGTTCAGATTAATCATTATGAATTTCCTCCAGTTTTTTATATGGGCTTGCTGGCTCATTACAATCGGGAGCTACTGGTTTAATAATAAACACTGGTCAGGTGCAGAATTCGGAGCCATTTTTTCAACAATGGGTATTGCCTCGCTCTTTATGCCTACACTTACGGGCATCATTGCCGACAAGTGGGTTAGCGCCGAAAAACTATATGGTATCCTGCATTTATTAGGGGCTGCTGCGCTGGTTTATATACCTGAAGTAAACAACCCCGGCGATTTCTTCTGGGCTATTTTGCTGGTGGTTATTTTTTATATGCCCACCATTGCACTGGCCAACTCTATTGCTTATACTATTCTGAACAATAAACAAAACGATATCGTAAACGACTTCCCCCCTATTCGTGTTTGGGGCACAGTTGGCTTTGTAGTGGCTTTGTGGGTTATCAGCTTAACAGGTAACGAAACATCGCACAATCAGTTTTACATAGCTGCCGGGGCAGCCTTATTGCTGGCAGTTTATTCTTTTACCCTACCCAATTGCCCCCCGCTGGCAGCAGAATCAGATAAAAAAACATTTGCCGAAACATTGGGTCTTAACGCCTTCTTTTTATTTAAAGACGTAAAAATTGCCATGTTCTTTATATTCTCTATGTTTCTGGGAGCCTCCTTGCAATTAACTAACGCTTATGGCGACACCTTCCTGCATGACTTTGCAGGGGTTACCGAATATAAAGACGCCATAGCCGTTAAGTACCCGGCTATTATTATGTCAATCTCGCAGATTTCAGAGACATTATTCATTCTGGCTATTCCGTTCTTTCTTAAAAGATTCGGTATTAAGCAGGTAATGCTCTTCAGTATGTTTGCCTGGGTATTGCGCTTTGGTTTGCTGGCTTATGGGAATCCGGGCAATGGCCTGTGGATGATTATTCTGTCTTGTATTGTATACGGTATGGCCTTCGACTTCTTCAATATCTCGGGGTCTTTATTTATTGAAACCTACACAAGCCCCAAAATACGCGCCAGCGCACAAGGTTTATTTATGATGATGGTAAATGGCTTTGGCGCAATTTCCGGCAGTTTAATTAGTGGGTTTATTATTCAGAAGTATTTCACACTGGCCGATGGCACCAAAACCTGGCCCGGTATATGGCTTACCTTTGCTATCTATTCGTTAATAGTTGCCCTTCTGTTTGCGGTATTGTTTAAACACAAGCACGAAAAAAATGCGGCAGATGTAAAGATTAATCACTAAGCCAAAACGAAGAAAGCTGCAGACATTTGCAGCTTTCTTCGTTTTATATCTATCCAAGTCGTTATTTCCGCGAAAATATAAAAAGGCCCACAAAGGTTATCAATCCATTCAGCATCAGCTTTGAGAAGCCGAACTCAAACGAAAATACATTCATGCTGATTTCTTCAAAAACGTAAGTCAGAACCGGAGATGCCACACATACAAACGGCACAATTTTATCTATCACGGGGCGCTTCATATACAAGCCGAAAGCAAATAGCCCTAGCAGCGGCCCATAAGTATAGCCTGCAATATTAAACACAGCCGAAATAACCTCCTGACTGTTCAAAGCCTTGAACACCACTATCACAATAATAAACACAACCGTGAACCCAATGTGCACCCAGTGTTTTAACCTTTGTCTTTCTTTTTCTGTTCGGGTTTCAAATTTTAGAAAATCAACACAAAAAGAAGTGGTAAGGGCAGTAAGTGCAGAGTCTGAACTGGCATAGGTGGCAGCCGTAATACCCAGCAGAAAGGTTACAGCAGCAAAAGTACCGAAGTGGTTACCCAGAGCCAATGAAGGATACAGATCGTCGGTTTTGGCAGGTATAGGCAAGCCCATTTTCTCTGAGTAGAAATACAATAGTACCCCCAGGCTCAGGAACAAAAGATTAACAAACACCAGCACCACATAAAACCAGAACATATTCTTTTGAGCCTCGCCAATGCTTTTGCAGGTAAGGTTTTTCTGCATCAGATCCTGGTCCAGGCCTGTCATGGTCATGGCAATAAACGCACCAGATAAAAAATCTTTTACAAAGTGGTGTTTATTGGCCCAGTCCCATTCAAATATTTTAGAATAAGGGCTATCGGTAATGGTTGTCAGCAATTCACTTCCGCTCAGGTTCAGTTGTTTGGCTATCAGATAGATAGTCATTACCAGAGCAGCCAACAGAAAGAAAGTCTGCAAAGTATCGGTTATAATAATGGTTTTTACGCCACCCTTAAATGTATATACAAAAATAAGGCTCATGGCTATTACCACTGTCAGTTCAAAAGGCACGCCCAGGTCTTCAAAAATAGCCAGTTGCAATACCTGCACGGCCACATACATGCGCACTGCTGAACCAACGGTGCGCGAAAGCAGAAAGAATGCAGAGCCGGTTTTGTATGACCAGAACCCAAAGCGTTTTTCGAGATAGCCGTAGATAGAAATCAGGTTTAGCTTATAATACATGGGCATCAGTATGGTGGCAATTACCCAATAACCCACCGCATAACCCAGCACAACCTGAAAGTAAGAAAACTGGATTTTACCTACCGCACCGGGTACAGAAACGAACGTTACGCCCGAAATTGATGTTCCTATCATACCAAAGGCAACTAAGTACCATGGCGATTGCCGGTTGGCGGTAAAAAAAGTATTGGTGTCGGCCCCCTTGGCTGTGTAGACAGAAATGATTATCAGAACCAGAAAATAAATAACAAGAATGGTCAGGGCAAGCGTAGAACTCATTGTACTGGGGTTTTCTGTTTGTGTCAATTTGCTTCAAATATCAAAACTTTTTTTGCCATAACAAAACTGCTCTTTTCAAAGAATGAATTATATTAGCATAAAAATAGCCGGAATCTGAGCATTTCCGGCAGATATATTTGTTTAGCTGTTGATTGTTCATCAATATTCAAAGTGTTTCATTAAATTTAGTAAAGTTTTTAGAAATGACACCATTACCGAATCCGGAGGTTGAAATCATTGAGGAAGTTGTAGAGGATATTGCAAGTATTAAACTATGGGAGCTGGTTGTGTTTAATGACGATTTTAATACCTTCGACCACGTGATAGAAACTTTAATTGATGTATGTCATCATTCGCCCGAGCAGGCCGAGCAATGCACACTTATTATACACTATAAAGGGCAATGTGCCGTAAAATCCGGTGATTTTGAAGAGTTGGTTGCTATGAGAAATGAAATTTGCAGAAGAGAGATTTCGGCCGAAGTAATGCTGAAATAAAGTATTTTACCCAACATTAAATCCGGTACAATCTTATTCGTTACAACAAAAGGCTTTATTGCATTGAATTTCCCCTCAAAATTAATAGAAGACGCTGTCGTTGAAATCTCAAAGCTTCCCGGTATTGGAAAAAAATCTGCCTTGAGACTGGTTTTGCATTTACTGAAAAGAGAAGAAGCGCAAACACAGTTACTGGCCGACGCACTGGTTGCCATGCGTACGCAAACAACCTATTGCCGCCAGTGCCACAACATATCAGACCAGGAACTTTGCCAGATTTGCAGCTCAACACGCCGCGACCGCCAGATAATTTGCGTGGTGGAAGACACCCGCGACGTGCTGGCTGTTGAAAACACAGCCCAATACAGAGGTTTGTATCATGTGCTGGGGGGCATTATATCGCCCATGATGGGCATAGGACCCAACGACCTGCACATAGACTCTCTCTTGAAAAGATTAGAACAGACAGATGAAACAGAAAAGGTGCAAGAGGTGATTCTGGCTCTAAGCCCGACTATGGAGGGCGATACTACCGCTTTTTATCTGCAGAAAAAACTAAGGGCATTTCCGATTAAAATCAGCACCATTGCGCGGGGCATACCCATTGGCGGTGACCTGGAATATACCGACGAAGTAACCCTGGGCAGAAGTATTCTGAGCCGCATAGCTTATGAATAAAATGAATGCCCGAGTTTCACATTAATGTAATTACAAGCATGACAACCCCCGGAACCCCATTAGCCCTGCCTAAGACCAGCCTGATACCTCGTGTTAAAATATGCTGCATCAGTTCTGTTCAGGAGGCACAGGAGGCCATCAGTTTCGGAGCGTCGGCACTAGGCCTTGTGGCTAAAATGCCCAGCGGCCCCGGCCCTATTCCGGACGACTTAATCCGGGAAATTGTGTCCACAATCCCGCCACCGATAGCCTCGTTTTTATTAACCAGCCGCACCGGCAGTAAAGCCATTATTGAACACCAGAGAGCCGTCAATAGTAATGTAGTACAGATAGTAGATGCCCTTGAAGATGGCACTTATGAAGACTTCAGGGTTGAGATACCTGCAGTAAAAATTGTGCAGGTAATACATGTAATTGATGAAAGCACGATTGATGAGGCACTGGCTATTGCCGAAAGCGTAGATGCGCTTCTGTTAGACTCCGGCAATCCGAACCTGTCAGTAAAAGAATTAGGTGGCACCGGCCGTGTACACAACTGGGATTTGAGCCGGAAAATCGTAGAGCAGTCGCGGGTACCGGTATTTCTGGCAGGTGGGCTGAACGCCACCAACGTAAGAGCAGCCATTGACCGTGTGCAGCCTTATGGTTTAGATTTGTGCAGTGGCGTGAGAACAAACGGTAGTCTAGATTTGTTTAAACTGGAAACATTTTTTAATGAAGTTAATAAGATTTAAGTTTTTATATTTACGAACCGAAATTCAAAAAAGATTCTTTTACCATAAATCCCTGCATAAACCATGAACAGAAAAGATTTCATCAAAGCAATCGTCGGAAGCTCCTTTTTATTAAAAATGGGTGATGTTTTTGCAAAACCTGTCAGCTTTGAAGGCATGTACACCCTGGCGCCGCTTCCTTATGCCAACGATGAGCTTGAACCCCATATAGATAAGCTAACCATGGAGATTCACCATGACCGCCACCATAAGGCTTATGTAGACAACCTGAATAAGGCTATTGCAGGCACCCCGCTTGAAAAAACAGCCCTTACTGATATATTGAAAGATATAAGCAAGCATCCGGTAGCTGTAAGAAACAATGGTGGCGGACACTGGAACCATACCTTTTTCTGGCAGATTCTCGGCCCGAATGCTGGTGGCGCTCCTACCGGTAAACTAGCGGCTGCTATTAACAGCTCTTTTGGCAGTTTCGACAAATTCAAAGAAGAATTTGCCAAAGCAGCTACCACCCGTTTTGGTTCGGGCTGGGCCTGGTTAATTGTAGATGCCAATAAAAAACTAAAGATTACCTCAACGCCTAATCAGGATAATCCGCTGATGGACGTAGCTCCAGACAAGGGCACACCTGTATTGGCCATTGATGTTTGGGAGCATGCCTATTATCTTAAATACCAGAATAAGCGTGCCGATTATATTAACGCTTTCTGGAATGTAGTGAACTGGAAAAAGGTAAGCGAAAATTTTGAAGCAGCCTGATAAAAAGACATTTCGTACCATTACCCAAAAAAGGATTTACGCACCGTAAGTCCTTTTTTGCTTATTGATAGGCAATATTTTGCTATATTTGCATTAAAATAATGCTTTCTGAATTGATTCCCATGAATGACGAAAATCCGGAATATGATCCGCTTCACCAAAAAGAAGTTATCGATGACATGTTCGAGAGCTGGTTTCTCGACTATGCTTCTTATGTAATTCTGGAGCGAGCCGTACCGGCCATTGAAGACGGGCTTAAGCCCGTCCAACGCCGCGTAATGCACGCCCTGAAAGAAATGGACGATGGCCGCTTCAACAAAGTGGCAAACGTAATTGGCTCTACCATGCAGTTTCACCCTCATGGAGACGCCTCCATCGGTGATGCCATTGTTTCTTTAGGCCAAAAAAACCTTCTGCTAGACACCCAGGGTAACTGGGGTGATATCCGCACCGGCGACGGCGCTGCTGCTCCGCGTTATATTGAGGTAAGGCTATCTAAATTTGCCAACGATGTACTCTTCAATGAAGATACCACCGAATGGCAGATGTCTTATGACGGCCGGAAACGTGAGCCAATCAACCTGCCATCTAAATTCCCTTTGCTACTGGTGCAGGGCGTAGAAGGTATTGCGGTAGGTCTTTCTACCAAAATACTGCCACATAATTTTGTAGAAGTGTGCGAGGCCGCCATGGCGTTTCTCAGAAAAGAGCCGTTTCAGATATACCCTGATTTTCTGACGGGTGGTATGATAGACATAACCAACTACAATGACGGTTTGCGCGGTGGTAAGGTAAAAGTAAGAGCCAAGATTTCAGAGGCCGATAAAAAGACCTTAATTATTAATGAAATACCTTATGGTACAACTACTACGTCGCTCATTGACTCTATCATCAAAGCCAACGATACCGGCAAAATAAAAATAAAGAAGGTAGAGGATAACACCGCCAAAGAAGTATCAATCATTGTGCATCTGGCACCGAATACATCGCCGGACATTACGATTGACGCCCTGTATGCCTTTACAGAGTGCGAGGTTTCCATTTCGCCCAATGCCTGCGTTATTATTGAGGAAAAACCTCATTTTGTAACCGTTAGTGAGATTCTGCGTCTGGCTACACAGCAAACCATGCACCTGCTGAAACGCGAGTTAGAAATAAGGAAGCATGAACTGAAAGAGAAATTATTATACAGCTCGTTAGAGAAAATATTCATTGAAAACCGAATATACCGCGACATTGAAGAGTGCGAAACCTTTGAAGCCGTTATAGAAACAATTGATAGAGGACTTGAACCGTTTAAGAAAGATTTTTATCGCGAAATTGTAGAGGAAGACATCCTGCGTTTGTGTGAAATCAAAATCAAGCGTATCTCTAAATATGACTCATTCAAGGCCGATGAACTGATGCGTCGCCTGGAGCAGGAATTGGCAGAAGTAGAAGACAACCTGCAGAATCTGGTGCGCTATACCATTGATTTCTACAAAGAAATTCTTCGTAAATACGGAAAAGGTCGTGAGCGTAAAACTGAAATCAGACAATTTGATGCCGTACAGGCCACAGTAGTAGCCGCCAATAATCAGAAACTATATATAGACCGCGAAGGCGGCTTTATAGGTTATGGACTCAAAAAAGATGAGTATGTAATGGACTGCTCAGATATTGACGACATCATTGCTTTCAAACGAGACGGCAAGTATATTATCACCAAAATTCAGGATAAAGTCTTTGTAGGTAAAGACATCATCTATTGCTCGGTGTTCCGCAAAAATGATGAACGAAAAATCTACAATGTAGTTTATGTAGATGCCAAGTCGGGCACCTCTTATGCCAAGCGTTTCTTTGTGTCGGGCATTACGCGCGACAAGGAATATGACCTGACGATGGGGAATCCGAAATCGAAAATTCTATACTTTACAGCCAATGACAACGGCGAAGCAGAAATTGTAACCGTAAACCTGACGGCCAACTCAACTGCTAAAAAGAAACAATTTGAGTGGGATTTCTCGGCTCTGGCCATCAAGAACCGGAATTCGATGGGCAATGTGCTTACCAAGTTTCCGGTCAGAAAAATTATCATGAAATCGGCCGGAAAATCAACCCTTGGTGGTGTAGACATCTGGTTTGATGCCGTAATAGGCAAGCTGAATCGCGACGAGCACGGATTATATCTGGGCAATTTTGGTTCGGAAGACCGCATACTTGTACTTTATAAAGACGGACAGTATGAATTGACCAACTTTGAATTGACTAATCGGTACGAACCAAAAGAAATTGCCGAAGTGGTAAAATTCTCGCCAGAGCGCATCATCTCTTGTCTGTATTTTGATGGCGAGCATAAAACCTATTACATTAAGCGCTTCAAGATTGAAACCACAACCATAGATAAGAAATTCTTGTTTATTACAGACACCAAAAACTCGAGTATGCTGGCGGTAAGTGTCGACAAGCACCCGAGGATACAGGTTAAAACCAAGGCAGATAAAAAATCGCCTGCCGAGAGCCAGACCATTCTGGTAGATGAGTTTGTTGAAGTAAGAGGCTGGAAAGCCATTGGTCAGAAACTGAACGTATTTGAAATACTGGATGTACAAATGCTTGAGCCAAAACCAGAAGAGGTGGAAGTGAAGCAGGAAGTGGCCGAAGAAACCAATGCACAAACAGAGGCCGACGCCACTGAAAATACTGATGATAGTGACGGGCAACTGGCATTATTTTAACCACAGGTAACTATAATTTAATGATACAATTGGGGGAAATTTCGGTTTCCCCTTTTATATTTCTGCCCAATTAGCATTCAACTATCATTTATTGCTATGCGTTACATACTGATTGCCATTGCGCTGTTATGCCCTGCTTGCTCGCTGGCGCAAAACCTCATTACCGATATAAAAAAATTAAAAAACGACACCCAATGGCAACAGGTGGTGGCTATACCTTTGCAGTTTTCTGCCTATCACCCACAGGGGATGGTCAAAGTCGGCGAGTTCTTTTATCTGAGTTCAGTTGAAGTAAAAGCATCACCTGTAAACGGAAGTACTGGCAATGTAACAGGCCACTTGTTCAAGATAGACTCCACCGGTAAATTAATTGACGGCATCACTTTGGGCGAAGGCACCATGTATCATCCCGGTGGTATCGATTATGACGGCGAGTATATCTGGGTACCCGTGGCCGAATACCGCCCGAACAGCCAGTCTATCATCTATAAGGTTAACCCGGCTACCCTGAAGGCAACCGAAGTAATGCGCTTTAAAGACCATATCGGGGGCATTGTGCATAACACCGGCAGCCACACGCTGTCTGGCATTAGCTGGGGCTCAAGAAATTTCTATGAATGGAAACTCACACGTAGAGGCAAAGTAAAAAACACAGGCGAATCGCCGGAAAAACTACGCATAGCTAACCCGTCATTTTATATCGACTACCAGGACTGCCACTATGTGGGCCAGAACCTGACTATTTGCTCAGGCTTGCAGCGTTACAGCCATAATGGGCACACAATCCGTTTAGGCGGTTTTGACCTTATTAGCCTGAAAGACCATCGCCCGGTGCATCAGGTACCAGTCAGATTATGGTCGCCCACAGGCGCCCCCATGACCCAAAACCCCTTCTGGGTTGAATCAACATCTAAAGGCATCAGAGCCTACTTCTGCCCTGACGACTATAAAGCCGCAACGCTATATATATACGATGCTATTTTAAAGCCATAGAATCATCTAAGGACATTATCAGAAAAATTTCCAATAAAAATAAAATTTTTTCCAATACTATTTGGAAGATAAAAAAATAGTATTTATTATTGCCGAAGATTTCGGCACAATAATCCGAAAATATCGGCAGAACATGAAGACAGGTACAAACAAAACTTTGCTTTCACTCAATATAGCTCATTTACGTAAGCTGAAAGAATTAAGCCAGGGTGCATTGGCAGAAACGCTCAATGTACCCAGAACCACGCTGGGGTCATGGGAAGAGGGCAAATCTTCTCCAACCATTGATGGTCTGACAAATATAGCAAAGTTTTTTGGCGTGTCAATAGATGCATTGATAACAATTGACCTGACTACTGTAACCGACCCTCAAAGCCTGATGGAAATAGGCGGCAAACGGGTGTTGTTTCCGATTATGGTTGATGAACAAGGCAATGATATGATTGAGCTGGTACCGGTAAAAGCCTCGGCAGGTTACCTGAGCGGCTATAACGACCCCGGCTTTATACAGAATCTGCCCCGCATATCTCTGCCTTACATTGCCAACGGTAAATACAGGGGTTTCCCGATTGTAGGAGACTCTATGCCCCCGCTTGAAAAAGGTGCTTTTGTGATAGGTAAATACCTGGAAAACCTCGCCGATATAAAAGACGGTAAAACCTATGTGATACTTACACAAAACGATGGCCTGGTTTATAAAAGAATTCACCGGTTTAACAAAGCCGACGGGTACTTAATGTTACACTCTGATAATACGTATTACGCACCATATAAATTACCATTTAAAGAAGTTTTCGAAATATGGGAGTTTGTCTGCAGCATAAACCCTGCCGACACACAACCTTCAGATTTACTTTTCTCGGTTTTACAGAGCATTCAGAGCGATGTAAATACCATTAAGTTAAACATGAAGTTGTGATTATATCGATAGTAAGGACCTCGTTAAGGCTGGCTGATTATTAAAATCATTTTTAAAATATCTATTAATTCTAAAATATCCAGAAAAATGCAAACCGCTAAATTAGATTTGAGTATGAAAATTTATGAATTTATGGCTGAAGGTATCGACTTCAAGATGCACGATTTTCTGCCGGCTTCCAATAAAAAACAAGCCATTAAAAAAGTGAAAGTAACTATTGCCAAAATGGGCTATCAGAAACCCACATACCTCAACTTAATAGCCCTGTCAGACACCAAATAATTAATATGATTGAATCCCATCCCATCCATAAAAAAGCATTAGCAGAGAAGCAGGGTATCCACACAAAAAACCCGGTAATTAATGTCCTTTAACTGAAACGGGCTGCTTCTCTCTGCTTTTATACTTTATAACTTGTGCACTTCAACATATAACTTAAATTTGCACACACAGCCGGGTAAATAGCATACCCCAACTACAATAGTGGCGGTTCAGGCTTTCTGCAAGCCAGAAAAATATTCTGCATCCAGGCAAGAATATTAACCAAAACTTAGCTAATTTCGTATTGTGCTTTAAACAATTACAATACGAATGCTCGAAAATCGTAAAACAACCATACTTTTTATATTTTTTACAGTTCTTCTGATTTACATCTCAAGATTACTTTATTTACAGGTTATTGACGACCGCTACCGTTCGCTGGGTTCTAGCAATGCCATCAGAAAAAACATACAGATACCGTTACGCGGGCAAATATATGACCGCAACGGAAAACTACTGGTAGCCAATGTAGAGGTATATGATATGTATGTAACACCACGCAAGGTGAAGCCCATGGATACGCTTACCTTTTGCAACCTGTTTGGCATTACCCGAAAATTCTTTGACAGCACCATGCGTGTGGCCAAAGAATATTCGGTCAACAAAGCCTCAATCTTTATCAGACAATTATCAAAAGAAGACTACGCAAAAGTGGCCGACGCCATGGTGAATTTCTCTGGCTTTAATTTTGAGCAGTCGTTTTTCCGCACTTATCCGGCGGCTACTATGGCCAATGCACTTGGGTATATAGGTGAGTTATCAAAAACGCAATACGAAGCCCAGGGAGATAATAAATACTACCGCAAAGGAGATTACATAGGCCTTACAGGGCTGGAGAAAGAATATGAGCTTGACTTACGCGGCCAGAAAGGCACGCGCTTTACGCTTGTTAACGTAAAAGGAGAAGAGAAAGGGGCGTATGGCGGTGGCAGCTTTGATACACTGGCAGTAATTGGTAAAGACTTGCACTCAACGGTTGACATGGGCTTACAACAGTTTGCCGACAGCCTTTTCCAGAACAAGGTGGGGGGTGTGGTGGCTATTGAACCCAATACCGGCGAAATTCTGACGCTGGGCTCTTACCCTACCTATGACCCCAACGAGCTGTCGGGTAAACTTTTTTCTACAAAATTCAGAGAGCTGTCAAAAAACCCCGATAAGCCGCTAATCAACCGGGTAACTAACTCGTTCTATCGCCCGGGTTCAACGTTCAAGCTGGTGCAGGCAGCCGTTGCATTGCAGGAGGGCGTCATTACACCTACTACGTCATTTACGGGTTACCCGTCTCCAATGGCCTGTCATGGGCACTCTGCATTGCATACCGCCAACCTGCATAATGCCATTCAAAGCTCATGTAACCCTTATTTCTTTAATGTTTTCAAGAAAATAATTGGTAATAATAACGAATCTAACCCGTTTATATCGGCGCGTGAAGGCCTTGCTGTATGGCATACCATGATGGAGAAATTTGGTTTCGGTATTAAACTGGGTATAGACCTGCCGGGCGAAAAAGCCGGGCTTTTGCCAAGTGTTGAGCGTTACGATAAAGTGTATGGCAAAAACGAATGGAAATTCTCAAATATTTATTCATTGAGTATCGGCGAAGGAGAACTGGGAGTAAACGTACTGAAACTGGCTAACCTGTGCGCAGCATTGGCGAATCGGGGATATTGGGTAACACCTCACCTGATAAAAGGTGTGGGGCAACCCAAAGGAGGTGTAAAACCTGACCTGGTAAAAGTACATCAGACAGGTGTAGACGCCCGATACTTTGAGCCTGTGGTAAATGGCATGTATGCCGTGGTTGAAAGCGGCACAGGCCGTGTGGCGCGCATAGAAGGCATTGAGGTTTGCGGCAAAACAGGTACGTCACAAAACAAAAAGGGAGGCGACCACTCTCTTTTTATTGCATTTGCCCCAAGGGTAAATCCTAAAATTGCTATTGCCGTAGTGGTTGAGAATGGTATCTGGGGAGCACGCGCGGCTGCACCGATAGCCTCGTTGCTGATAGAGAAGTACCTGAACGGCCAGGTGAAACGTAAAGAATATGCCGTACAGATTATGAATACCAGCTACCGTACCACAGCCGCCAGCAAAGGACAGCAACCAAAGAACTTAACACCTGAAAATTAACATTGACTTTATAAATGCAGCGGGCTACTCAAATGAATAGCCCGCTTTTTTTTAATTATTCTTCAGCATCGGGAACAGCCTCTTTAAATCTTCATCAGTAGGTCTGGAGCCATATTCGCATACCTCAAAAGTTTCGGCGTGTTTTACATTGGCTGCGTGCGCTTTTCCATACCATTTTTCCAGCGATGTTCTGGCTTCGGGGGTTATGGTTACGGCACGGGTCTTTGTAAGCCAGGCTTTTCTTTCTGCCTTACCCTGTGGAACCTGATCCAGGAAACCGCCTATCCAGGGCAGCCACTCATAAAACTGCGACACGTGCGCATCCAGGGCATGAATCTTCTGGTCATACACGCCAGATATATCAATGGCTACATCAGGCCTGAAAGGGTTTGGGCGCTGGAAACCATCCTGAAAATACAAAAATACCGGATTCTTCTTCAATGGCGGCACATCAGGCGCCACATTAGGCACACCTACCATATAGGCGGCATCCTGCACCAATACACCAGTATAGCGGTGGTCGGGGTGGTAATCATTCGGCCTTGGTGCAATTACCACATCGGCCTCCCATTCTCTTATTTTACGGATAATCTGCAGCCTTACATTGAGGCTGGGTAATAGTTCACCATCGTGGTTGTCTAGCACATCGTATTCTACACCAAAGCGTTTGCCGGCTTCTTTAGCTTCGGCCAGCCTTCTTTTGGCCAGCATGCCCCCACCCTCGCTCTGATGCCCGGCATCGCCATTGGTTACAGATACAAATTTAACGGCATGGCCCATTTTTGAGAATAAAATACCTGTTCCGCCCGATTTCAAATCACAGTCATCGGGGTGGGCGCCAATCATAATAATTCTCAGCGGTTTTTGGGTCTGGCTGTATACCATAGCGCTTACCAGCAAAAAAGCCAGTAAAAATATACATCTGATCATACTAGTGTTGTTTAAAGGGTTGAATATGACTAATTTACTGATAAAAATAGAATATTTTCAGGTGTTAAACAATCTATTCAAACTACTCAATAATTTTACATTACCCAAATGTATATACCACATAGCCTGTATGCACATTGCCCGGAATACAACAATAAAAGTTGACAGACACACTGGTCAGGATTTTTATCCGGCCATCCTTTACTTTTGTTTTTCTCTGAAAAAAACCATTTACATTTGCTAAAACAATAACAAAAAAATGACCTTACAGCAGCTTTTTCAGCAAATTGGCGCACATCCGGGCTTATTGCTCTTTTATTTTACGGGGATTCCCGCCGCAGCCATTCTGGCGGGCTTGCTAGGCAAAAATGAAGGGCACCTGTCGCCCTGGAAATACCTGTATGCCGTGCTGATATATCTGGTAAGTATACCCGGTGTTTTTGCTGTTGCACTCAATATCTACTTTTTTGTATTTCAGCATGGCAACGTGATGGAAATGGACGTGTACATGCAAATTCTACCTGTAGTGGTGATGCTGATTACTATTTTCATTATCAGCAAAAACGTGCGATTGGCTCTGATTCCGGGTTTCGGTAAAATAGCAGGCCTGTGGTTTATGCTCTTTGCCACTATGGCTTTCATGTGGTTTTTAGAGAAAATTCATATTGTTGTTTTCTCTTATATGCCTATTACTGTGCTACTGGGTATTTTTGTGGTTCTCTTTGTACTTATTTATTTAGGCTGGCGGCGCTTTGTTGCTTAGTTAATCGCTGATTACAAAAGCCAGTGAGGCATCAGAGATAGGTTCTGATACACTTCTGGGGTCTGGCTTTAGTTCAACTTTACGCATAGACTCTACTTCTATTGAATAAAAGCCGAAATCTTCTACCACTTTACCACAAAGATGATAGATACCAGAACCACGCAACGGGTATTTCTTAACCGTTTTAGGAAAATGTACGGTATCAAAAAATTTCCCTGAGTAATCATAAAAATAACCAAAGCCCATCAACTGGCCGTTTTTGGCACGTATTGATTTCCAGGTTATCAGGTAGCCGTATATGTTAACAGGCTGGCCCAGCATTTCGTGCAGTTTATCTATGGTGCAGGTATCGGCCACGGGCTCGGCACATAAATCGAAGGGGGAGCCTACGGTAAAATCAAGAAATTCTATTTCGTCATACATATCTTCCAGGGGGTCATAAGACAAAGCCGGCAGATGGGATTCTGGCTCCAGGTACTCAAACAGTGCCTCTTTATATGCCGACGGCTTGAAATTATTATGCAACAGCAGGTGGGCTTCCCACAGCAGTTCTTTCTTGGTCATGCCGAAATTCCTGAATGCCCCCACTCTTATTAACACAATCAGTTGTTCAAGGCCAATCGGAACGCGATGGGCAAAATCAGCAAAAGACATGAAACGACCTTTCTGGTTCCTTTCGTCGAGTATGTTTTTAACAATTTTTACTTCAAGGCTTTTGATATGAATCCAACCCAGCCAGATGGTTTTGCCCTTAATGCCCGTAAGCATATTGCTTTCATTAATATCCGGCACTTCAATAGTTGCTCCGCAACGTTTGGCTTCATGTATATAAAACTCGGTTCGGTAAAAACCACCAAAATTGTTAATAACAGCCGTAATAAACTCTAATGGGAAATAGGTTTTCAGATACAAACTCTGGTAACTCTCTACTGCATAAGACGCCGAATGCGCCTTTGAAAAACTATAACCTGCAAAACTCTCTACCTGCCGCCATACTTCTTTTGCCAGTTCGTCGCTATAGCCTTCAGCCCGGCAATTGGCAAACCATTTGTCTACTATTTTCTCAAATTCCATTCTGGCTCTATATTTGCCAGACATGGCACGCCTGAGCATATCGGCCTCGCCCAATGTCATTTTTGCAAATCCATGAGCCACTTTTATCACATCTTCCTGATAAATCATTACTCCGTAGGTATCTTCCAGCAAATCTTTCATTCTTGGATGCAGGTACTGAATATTGTGGGGGTCGTGGTGCCGTTCTATGTAGGCTTTCATCATGCCGCTGCTGGCAACACCCGGCCGTATAATAGAGCTGGCCGCTACCAGGGTAAGGTAATTATCGCATCTGAGTTTCCGCATCAGCTGGCGCATAGCCGGCGACTCTATATAAAAGCAGCCCATGGTTTCGTTGGCCTGTAGTTGCTTCCTGATGTTTTCATCTTTTTTGAATTTATGCACCTGATGGATATCAATGTTAATCCTGTGATTGTCTCGCACCAGGTCAACAGCCATTTTTATATGCCCCAGCCCCCGTTGCGACAGCACGTCAAACTTGGCAAAACCAATTTCTTCAGCTACGTACATATCCCACTGGCATATCGGAAACCCCTTGGGCATGGGTTGCAGTGCGGTATAATTAAACAGGGGTTCTTCCGAAATCAGAATACCCCCTGCATGGATAGACAGGTTGTTAGGCATTTCGTCCATCAACGGAGCGTATTTCAGAATATACCGCATATATTCGTTGCTCTGGGCCCTTTCGGGGTAGCGCAGGTACATATCCACCTCTGGCTTGGGCAGGCCAAAAACCTTGGCCAGCTCACGTATGGCTGAGTTACGCTGAAAAGTGTTATAGGTGGCCAGCAGGCAAACGTGCTCTTTACCGTATCGTTTAAAAATATACTGAATGATTTCGTCGCGCTCATCCCACGAAAAATCAATATCAAAATCAGGCGGTGATGTGCGTTCAGGATTGATGAACCGCTCAAAGAACAGGTTTAATTCAATAGGATCTACATCTGTAATACCTATGCAATAGGCTACAATTGAATTAGCCCCAGAGCCCCTGCCTACATGAAAATACCCTCTTGATCTGGCATAATTGATGATGTCCCAGGTCATAAGAAAATACGCCGCAAAGTTCATCTGGCTTATAATCTCCAGCTCCTTATCTATCCGCCTGATCACTTCAGCATTTGTTATATCATACCGGTTAGAAGCACCATCTAAAGTAAGTTTCCGCAGAAACTCCATATCAGTTTCTTTATTTTTAGTATAGAATCTTTTATTCTTATCGGTGTGCGTGTTAAACTCAAAATTGCAATGGTTAATTACCAGAGCAGTATTTTTCATGAACATACGGTAATCGGCAAATTTGTCGATCAGAGTTGGGATATCAACAAAAATCTCGTCAGGGCAAGCCTCTTCATTTTTAGGCAGCTTGCTCAAAAGTACATTCTTACTGATGGCCCGCAGCAAACGGTGCAGGTTAAAGGTAATCTTGTCATGAAACGTAATCGTATGTATGGCCAGCACCTTCTGAATAGCCGGGTGCTTCTGAAACTTAAAAAGCCGGGTTAGCTCCCAGAACCGCACGCCTATATACTCGTGTTCGTCAAGCGTTGGGTTTGATTCAAAATAGCTCATCGGATAAATAGCAAAACTATCCCGGAATGGCGGCGCCTTTTGCGGATAGGGCTTTCCGGAAGCCAGATACTCAGACAAAAACCGGTTGATTTCATGCAGCCCATTCTGGTTCTTTGCCAGTACAGTGTATTTTACTTCATCGCTGTTTCTGAACTCTACCCCTACAATGGCTTTAATATCGGCTTTTTTACACTCTTTTATGAAATCGAACAGGCCGCTGGTGGTGTTAATATCAGTAAGCGCAAGGTTACGGCATCCGGCGGCTTTGGCTCTGGCAACCAAATCTTTGATGCTGAGCGTACCATAATTGAAACTGAAATGGCTGTGGCAGTTTAAATACATATATTATAGATGTTAAATGTTTGATGATTACCTGGTCAGTTGCAGGCTTCTTGCTTTTTCCATAGGGGCTTTACCCAGTTGCATACCGTAAGCCCTGCCCAGTATTTTTTCGCCATGTTTGTACTTCACTTTGTCCATAGCCTGATGCAGCGAGGCAAACCTGGATGAATTGTCGAACAGGTTTATCTGCGAGTACCCCTGCACCAGTTTGCTGAGCCTTACCCCTATCAGCCTTATTAAAAGCCTTTTATCGTACAGGTTATCAAACAAATCGAGTACTTTTTCAATAATCACCTGGTCGTCAGAAGTATAAAGTACATGGGTTTGCCGGGTGTAGGTATCAAAATTTGAATAGCGTATTTTAACCGTAATACATCCGGCACATTTTATCTGGCTCCGCAAATCGAAAGTCAGGCTTTCTACCATATACACCAGTACTGATTTAAGCCGGGCCACATCGGTGGTGTCTTTATCGAAAGTCATTTCTTTTGAGAATGATTTCTGGTCATGATACGGCACAATGGGGGTATCATCAATGCCATTGGCCCGCTCCCAGAATAACTTTCCGTTTTTGCCAAATACGGCCTCCATCATTTTTATGGGCATAGCGGCCAGTGTGCCTATGTTTTTTACGCCCATGGTTCTCAGGGTTTTAGCGGTGGTGTCGCCAACCATAGGTAGTTTATTGATTGACAGGGGGTTCAGAAACGGCCTTTCGTAACCTGTAAGTACCTGCATTTTGCCGTTAGGCTTGGCCTCATTGGTGGCTACTTTGCTAACGGTCTTGCTTGTACTGAGGCCAAAGGTGGTATTAAGGCCCGTTTCTTTCGTAATGCGCTCTTTAATTCCTTTTGCCCATTTATAACAGCCAAAAAATTTATCCATGCCCGTAAAATCACAATAGAACTCATCAATACTGGCTTTTTCTACTACGGGTACATCTTCAGTAATGATATCAGTAACCATACCTGAATATTTGATGTACGACTCGTGGTCGCCTTTTACAAAAATGGCATCGGGGCACAGCCGTTTAGCCAGTTGTGAAGACATGGCCGAATGCACTCCGAATTTGCGGGCTTCATAACTGGCCGAGGCCACCACACCCCGCTCGCTTGACCCACCCACAACCACAGGTTTGCCAATAAGTGACGGATTTTTTAATCGTTCGACTGACACAAAAAAGGAATCGAGATCATAGTGTACTATGGCTTTGTCCATATACAAAATTATAATGTGGAAAAATTTTACAGGGATTCTGCGATAAAAGTATAATCATTTTGTGTAATATTGTCTATACAAATTGTGTAGATTATGGAAAATCAATTAGTTAGTCAGATAAAAATTGCGCGTAACATCAAATTAATGCGGTTAAGCAAAGGGCTCACACAAGAGCAACTGGCCGATGCGCTGGCCATTCCGAGCACCCGCTATGCCAATTATGAACAGGGTACAAGGGCAATACCTATTGATACACTTGTGGCTATTTCTTCTTATTTTCATCTGGCGCTTGATGCCCTGGTGAAGTCTGACTTAAGCAAGGTTGATTTGAAAGGGCTGATGCACGTAGGCGAAAACCGATTGTTGTTTCCGATTCTGATTAAGGATGATGGCAAGTTTGAAAGCATAGAAGTGGTGCCGGTAAAAGCCTCGGCAGGGTATCTGAGCGGTTATGCCGACCCCGAATTTATAGAAACACTCCCCAAGGCAGCTCTGCCATTTATAGGTAACGGTACACATAGGGGGTTTCCGCTTACCGGCGATTCGATGCTGCCTATCCCCGATGAATCTATCATTATCGGGCGATTCATAGAACGTATGAGTGATGTAAAAGACGGCCGCACGTATGTGGTAGTGGCTACCTCTGGCATTGCGTATAAGCGCGTATATATAAAAAAGCAGGAAGGCGTTTTACTGATGGTATCTGACAACAAAATGTATAGCCCCTACGAAATACCACTGGAGAGCATACTGGAGCTATGGGAATTTAAGTGCTACATCAGCACAAAAGAATATGCCCCTGACGAATACTCGCTGAACAATCTGTTTCAGCAGATGAGTGGCCTTACCAGAGGAATTGAGGAAATAAAGCAGAGGCTTGGGGGGAAACCTTAAAAGGTAAGCATAGAGATTCAAGCCAATTTGTATGTATTTATTGTGAAAATATTATATCTTGCTAAGAATACTATTACCGAAACCTCTTTTGTATCTACAAAAGACTGAGCGAACACTTCAACGTTTAAGCTAATAAAAGCACTGAGTTCATAAAAACAGATGCTCTGTTTTGCCCGGTTATTTATTTTCATAATAAAACCCTACCAATCAATGGCTGTACTTCGACTAAAAAAGCTTTACAAATTATTGGCACTCGCCATTTTGGGTGTAATAATAATTGTTTCCTGCTCAAAAGAGGATATGCCTACTCCAATAAAATCTAATCTTCCCAACTACGACCTACCCAATATAAAACCCAGAGGCAATGAGAATTATCTGAGACAGAAATCTGATTATGTCTACAATCAGGAAAAAGTAAGGACTTATGAGTTGATGATTAAACCGGAAGACCTGGCAAAAATAGATGCCAATCCCGCCGCAGAAGAATACGTAGAAGCCGCTTTGATATTTGAAGGTGACACCATCAGCCCGGTCGGTGTGCGTTACAAAGGTTCAATCGGGGCTTTTGCAGGCTGTTTGTCAGACCCTGATTGGGGGTACCCCAGTGGATGGAAAATTTGTGAAAAGCTCAGCATGCAAGTAAAAATCAATTGGAATGACCGCAAAGAACGCTTTTTTGATTTGAACAAACTTCAGTTCCATTCGCAAAACTATGATAAATCGCAGCTTCGTGAACGCCTTTCCTATTGGCTTTTTGCCGAAATGGGTGTTCCTGCCCCCCGCTCGGTTCACGCCAGATTAATTATTAATAAAAAATATTCCGGTTTATATGGTCTTACCGAAGAAATTGACAATCGTTTTGCTGAGTATTTTTATAAGGAAGGAAAAGGCAATGTATATAAGGAAGTGTGGCCGGTGAAACCCAACGGCGATGTTCAATCTGATAAAGCCTTTATTGAAGCCTTAAAAACCAATGAAGAAGAGCAGAATATTAATTTAATAAAAGAATTCGGCCAGGCACTAGCTGCCTCTACCCCGGCAAATAGTAAAGACGTGGTAAAAAAATACATGAAAATTGATGAGATAATGTCATACGTGGTGGTAGATAGAGCAATCAGACATGACGATGGGCCTTTTCACTGGTATTGTAAAGATGAAACCGTAAACTCTTGTGAAAACCATAATTATTATTGGTTTGAAGACAAGAAAAATAAGAAAATGCACCTTATTCCTTGGGATATGGATGGCACTTTTGAACATATAATCCTGAACTCGAACGACTACACAGGCATGGTTGATAAATGGGGAGGTATATCTAACGGTTGCCTGCCCTTTAAAACCAGTATCGGCAAAATGCAGCTTTCTGCCGCTTGTGAAAAACTGGCAGCTACGTGGGTAAGTTTTGATCAGGAGTATAATACTTTAAAAAGCCATTTCATCAGTAATTTCGTTAAAAACGATAAACTACTTTCGCAGCTAGATATCTGGGCAAAGCAAATTGAACCATTCATTATTGAGGCCGATAAAACTCATAATAAAGGTATTGAAGTAGAAGTAAAGAAGAAAACGACCACATTTATTATATGGGATTACGCAACTAAATCTTTAAGAAGTCAGGTAAAAGGTATTCTGTAAATGTAAAATTCAAACAAAAAGCGTACTTACGGCAAGCCATAAGTACGCTTTTTATTATCTTTCAGCCATCAATCAGTTCTGAAACTCAATGGTGTTTACAGCAAACAATGGTTTGCCTTCAGCTTTCGGATTCTTGAATACAAAATAAATATCCTGCTCGCCGGCTGTGTTTACCTTTACTTTAACAGGAGCCATACTTGCTTCCTGCACTTCGCCGGTGCCTACCACTGTTCCGGTCGGTGAGCCCAGTCTTACTTCCAGGGTACCACCTACGGTTGTGCCTTTCTGCGATATTGCCCCTACCACAATGGTTTTAATGCCCGTCAGGTCAATACCTTTGAAAACCAGGTAGCTGTCGTTTTCGTTCGCCACGGCTACATCGCCACCTAATTGTTCTACTGCAAATTTCGATACGGCTTTTGCGTCATCATAAGTAACAGCCTTCATTTTAGGGCTACGCAAAGCTAAAGATCTGCTGGTTGTCAGAGGGCCTATTACTTTGCCGCCTTTGTCGGTATAAGTAGCCTGAATGATATACGCACCTTCTTTTTTGCCTTTATGAGCCGCGCCTTCATAAGTACCTGTTACAGGCTGCGAGGTTTTTCTGGTGTCGTTCAAAGACAAGATGTAGTCAACCATGTCTCTGGCATCAGATATTGATAATTGCGGGTGAGCAGCCATGGCTTGTTCGCCCCATACACCGCCGCCACCTTTAATAACCTTTTCAGCCAGTTGGTTGATAGCCGTTTGTCCGCGACGGTACTTCTTGGCTACATCTATATAAGCAGGCCCGATTGATTTTTTATCTACCGAGTGACAAGCCTTACAGTCGCTCAGGTCAATCAGACGTTTACCTGCTGCAAAGTTCACATTTTCCTTGTGGCCTTGTTCAAGCATGGTTTTGTCGTAGCCTTCCAGATAATTGATGTTTACCACTACATCTTCAGGGTCAATACCTTTGCTTAGGGTACCGTCTTCTTTATCGGTTACTTTTACGTCGTAAGCAATTTTTTCGTTATCGAAGAAGAACGTCTTATTACCCTTTATTGAAATGTTTACTGTCGGTTCGGCATTTCCTACTTTTACAATCGTAGTTTGCGACGATTTGTTTCCGGCGGCATCAGTTACGGTCAATACCACGTTGTATTCACCTGGTTTGGTGAAAGTAAACTTCGGGTTAGCCTGTGTGCTTACAGGTAAACCCTTGCCGAAATTCCAGGCGTATTTCAGCGCATCTTTATCGTAGTCCATTGTTCCGGCTGATGAAAACGCCACTGTTAAGGGGGCTGCACCGGCCTTTTTATCGGCTGCCATGGTAATAACCGGTTTTCTGTTACCGGGGTTATACTCTATTACCGACAGGGTGGCTTCTTCGTTCTGGGCAAACCAGTTCATACCGTAGTCTAACACAAACAGACGGCCATCTTTTGAGAAAGCCATGTCCATCGGGTGATAAAAACGGGTATTAGGCATAAATCTTTCCATACCCTGATAGTTGCCGTCTTTATCCATGCTTATCAGGTAAATCCAGTCGCGCATCCACTCATAGGCAAAGAACTTGCCATCAAAGTAACTCGGGAAACGTTTCGGATTTTTTGTATAATCGTCTGAATAATACACCGGCCCTGCCATTGGGTTGCAACCACCCTTACCAAACTCAGGATATTGTCTTGATGGGCCATAGCCATAGTAAATCCAGGCTTTTGTGGCAGGCATCAGTTCTTTCAGACCTGTGTTATTGGGCGAATCGTTGATAGGCTTAGCTGCATCATATTTAGGACCTGACTCTTTGGTTGCAAAATTATAGTGGTTGTAAGCAAAGTTGTCGCCCGTAAAAATAGGCCAGCCGAAAAAGCCCGGTTTACGCGCCTGATTAAACTCTACAATACCCTCAGGGCCGCGTTTGTCGTTAGTTTTACCGGCATCAGGGCCTACATCGCCCCAATATAAATAGCCGTTGCGTTTATCAACCGCAATTCTGTATGGGTTACGCATACCCATTGCATATATTTCAGGGCGGGTTTTGTCGGTTCCTACCGGATACAGGTTGCCTTCAGGAATACTGTAGGTGCCGTTGTCTTCCGGTTTTATTCTTAGTACTTTACCGCGCAAATCGTTGGTATTACCCGATGAACGAAGGGCGTCCCATCCTTCACGACCCGGTTGAAAGTCAATAGGTGCATAACCTTCTGAAGCAAACGGGTTGGTGTCGTCGCCGGTTGAAAGGAAAAGATTTCCTTTACCGTCCCAGTCTATTGAACCACCTGTGTGGCAACACTCATCGCGTTTGACAAACACACGCAACAACACTTTTTCTGACGACATCACCACGGTGTCTTTCTTGTCGTCATACACAAATCTTGACAGGAAATTATCTTTCGTTGCCTCGCGGGTTTCGTCTGGTGTATAGTACAGGTAAATCCAGTGGTTTTTCTCATAGTCAGGGTCAGCACCCACACCCATCAGGCCATATTCAAACTTGGTGTAAACCGGCATTTGGCCTGCCACTTTCACTTTTTTGGTAGCGGGGTTCCATACTTTTACGGCTCCTTTGCGCTCTACAAAAATTACTTTGCCGTTAGGTAGCACGGCCAGCTCGGTAGGCTCGTTCAGGTTATTTGCCAATGTAATGCGCTCAAAACGGTTTTCTTCCGGTGCGCGTACCGAGCGGGCTTTTGAGTAGTCAAGCTTGTTTGCCATTACCCATTTTAAACCCTGCCAGAAGTGTTCTGCTATTAATGGCTCTTTGGTAAAGGTTTCAGGTGTATGACCAAAGTTTGAGTAAAAGGCTTTACCGCCGTCAAACTCATGATACCAGGCCATCGGGTGGAAGTCACCCATTCTACCCATCTGGTAGCTGCTTTCGTCTACCCTTACAATAAACTTCAGGATATCTTTTTTCAAAGATTTGAAATCATAGAACTCGTCGGTTTTTTCAAAAGTATCAGGGAAATGCGCCGAAGCCGGGAAGGTCTTGTCGAGCGTAATCATTTTACCTTTTTGCACGTTTGATACTCTGCCGCCCGGATGGCTGGCAAAATACCCTCCCATCAGGTCGTTGTACCAGGGCCAGTTATATTCGGTATCTGATGCCGCATGGATACCAAAGTACCCGCCACCGGCCTGAATATACCGCTCAAAATCGGCCTGTTGTGCCGGATTCAGCACGTCGCCGGTAGTACTTAAAAACACAACAGCATTGTAGTTTTTCAGATTGGCTTCATTAAACTTAGTGGCGTCGGTTGTGGTGTCTACCACAATACCCTGCTTTTTGCCTAAGTCAAGAAAAAACTGGTTACCTTCTTTAATGGAGTTGTGATGAAAACCTTTTGTTAAAGAAAAAACCAAAACTTTTTTTTGCTGTGCAAAAGAGCTTGCACTCACAAGCAGAAATAGTAGAATAAGAATAGGATTGAATTGTTTTTTCATTAGAATTTCTAATAATTTGAATGACCAACAAATGTAATCAAAAAGCAAAGAATAAGTGTCAGTAATACATTAAAAGTATTTTTTTGAGAATATATATAAGATTATACTGAGTTATGCAGATATGTACTACTTACATGGCTACCTATTTAGCCTTCTGGCATTGATAGCGTTACTTTTTAGCAGCCATTTCATTGTAATATGGCCGCTTATGTTTATGCTGATTAATCTGCAGTAAGCCAAATATTCGCCTTGGCATATCACTCACCTCTCCAATAATATTACATACGTTTCATCAGCATCAGTAGGCAAGTCATACTCAAATTTTTGCCTGATAAAATCGGCATTGACTTTGGCTTTGGGTGATAAGAGTGGCTCTTTAATAGCAGCCGTCTGGAAAAACAGATTAGGATTTATGCCCTCTGCTTTGCTCATTGTTATATCCGGGTTCATGGCATTTCCTACACGCAGGCGGCAGTTACCCCCAATGGTAGATTTAATAACCAGTTCTGTTATTTTGCTGTCTTTCCAGGCCATTTTTATAATTTCAAAGCCGCCTCTGGTTCTTAAACCGCTCACGCGGCCTTCTGTCCATTGGTCAGGCAGGGCAGGCAGTAAATGAATGGCCCCGTCATGGCTTTGTACCAGCATTTCAGCAATACCGGCGGTGCAGCCAAAGTTGCCGTCAATCTGAAACGGCGGGTGGGCATCAAACAGGTTGTCGTAGGTACCACCTCCTTTCCGGCCGGGCGCTTCGGCGGGCGACAACTGGTCGGTTATCAGTTTATAGGCGCGATTACCATCCAGCAGCCTTGCCCACCAGTTTACTTTCCAGCCCATTGACCAGCCTGTAGACACATCGCCCCTGTAAATTAATGAATTACGTGCGGCAGCAAATAAGGCTGGGTTTTGATAGGGCGAAATCTGATTAGACGGAAAAAGACCATACAGATGCGAAACATGCCGGTGCTGGTCTTTGGGGTCGTCCAGGTCTTCCAGCCATTCCTGCAACTGATTATACTGCCCTATCTGCATTGGGGGCAGCAATTTCAGTCTGGCTTTAATCTGATCCGCAAATTCAGCATCTGTTTTCAGAATTTCGGCAGCTTTGATAAGGTTAGAAAACACATCAAACACCAGTTGGTTATCCATAGTTGCACCCGCTGTAATAGATGAGTTGGGCCTACCGGCAGGCGAGTTTTCAGGCGATGTACTGGGTGTTACCACCAACCATTGATGCGTTGGCTCTGTAACCAGAAAATCATGGTAGAAAGTAGCAACGCCCTTTAGAACCGGATAATATTTTTGCAGAAATGCTTTGTTGCCACTGTATAAATACCTTTGCCACAGGTGCTGGCTCAGCCAGGCGCCGCCCATTGGCCACATACCCCAGAAAGCCCCGTCTACTGCTCCGTTTATACGCCATAAATCGGTATTGTGGTGTGCCACCCAGCCATTGACGCCATACATTCTGCGAGCAGTTTCAGCGCCGGTTTCCGACAACTCATGCACCATATCAAACAGCGGCTCATGCGTTTCTGGCAGGTTGGTGAGTTCGGCAGGCCAATAATTCATTTCGGTGTTGATATTAATCGTGTACTTGCTGTCCCAGGGCGGATTCTCCTGATTATTCCAGATGCCCTGCAAGTTTGCGGGTTGCCCGCCGGGTTGTGAACAAGATATGAGCAGGTACCGGCCAAACTGAAAATACAACGACACCAAAGATGGGTCGTTACCTTGTGCAAAAGCTTTCAGGCGTTCGTCGGTAGGCAGTTTTGCTGCTTCTGTTGAGCCTAAATCTAATGTTACGCGCCTAAACAATTGCTGGTACTCGCATATATGGTTATTGAACAAATTGCTGTATGGTATTTTTGCTGCTTTTTCCATGTAGCCCCTGGCTTTTCTGCTTTCGTCACCGCTTATATCCTGATAATTGACAAAGTTGGTGGCAACAGATACCAGAAGTGTAATGGCCGTGGCGTTTTCAACATTCAGGCTTGAATCGTTTCTGCTCATTTGTCCATCGTTGGGTAGTATTCTGGCAATGGTGTTAAACCTTACCGCGCCTTTTACGCCTTCGTGGTCTTTGCCCAGCCCCCAGACCGATAACTCGTCTTTCTGAACTGCTGATGCCGTTTTAAAAGGGCTGTTCATTGATAAGCGGAACGAAATGCTTTTAGGCTTATTGGCATTCAGGCGGATGACCATTATCTGGTCGGGGATAGATATAAATGCAGTACGTGTATATTTTATTCCGTTGGCCTGATAAGTGGTGGTTTGTATGGCCTGTTCAATGTCCAGTTCTCGTTTGTAATTATCGTAACTCTCATGGTCGGGGAAATCCAGTTGCAAATTACCGACAGGCAAAAACATCTGCCCGTGGTTTTTTCTGGCAATGATGCTTTTCTGTGCCAACTCCTGTGCTTCCAGATTTTTACCTTCAAAAATTAATTTTCTGATGCCCGGCAATGCGGCTTTGGCATCGGGGTTATCGTTGCGGTTGGGGCTACCCGACCAGAATGAAGATTCGTTCAGCTGAAAAGTTTCAGTCTTTACATTACCATAAACCATAGCGCCTAAACGTCCGTTGCCTAATGGCAAGGCTTTGGTCCAGGTGGTATTGGCAGGTTGCTTGTACCAGAGCTTAAGGTAGGCCTGCTGGGCTTGCAGGGCCGTAGTAAAAAATATAAGAATGAATAAGATTCTTTTCATAAAAGGAAGTGTACAGGGTTGTTAAATTATTCAATCTTACTTTGCCGGGTAGAAAAGCAGCAGTTATGGAAAAGCAAAGAGCAATTGTGCAACAAATATAACAGCTTCCGGAAACCTTTTGGTGTTTCGGTGTTAAAAAAGGAGAATTTGACCCGTTAAGAAATCAGGTAAAGAAAAGCTTGATAGTGGCTATGACAAGCCCGGTGGCAAGCAGGTATCGGAGCGTAGGAATATTGAAACGCCGGCTACCAAAATAAGACCCCAGCAGCCCGCCTGCTATGGTAGCGCCTACTGCCCATTGCAGGTCTGGTGTGAGATGAATGTCCCCTTTTGATAACTGGCCATACAAACCGGAAAGTGAATTGACAAAGATAAACAACGCCGATACCGCCGCAGTTTCTTTAAGTTTTGCCCAGCGCATCAGCAACATCAAGGGGCTAAGGATAATACCACCGCCAATACCTATCATACCCGACAACAAACCGATGCCGGCGCCCGAAAACAGACTTGCCCATAGTGGCACAGGGCGATTAGGGGTCTCTTCAGACCTGAACTGGTATAACAAGCGTGCAATAGATATAAGAATGCAGGCCGCCAGAATTTTTTTATAGAGGCTGTCGGGCAGTGTCATGGTACCCCCCAGATACGCCATTGGAATACTTGCCAGTGCAAACGGCAGAAACAGGTTGACTCTGAAATAACCCGCTCTGTAAAACCCTATAAAAGAAAACAATGAAACGGCCAGGTTCATGATTAGCGCAGACGATTTCATCATCGATGGCGCTACTCCTGCCAATGCCATTACTGCCAGGTATCCGCTTGCCCCTCCGTGCCCAACAGAAGAATAAAGAAACGCCACAATGGCCATCAGAAAAAGCAGAAGATAGGTGGAAGAGTCCATGAGAATAGATTGAGCCATTCGCTATATTTATTAAAACACAACGCAATATCAGTATTTTACTGAAGGCAATAAAACATTTACTCCGATAATTTTTGGGTCTCCTGTCTCATAAATGCCTCGAATCGTTGTTGCAATGCTTTATAGGCCTCTATTGCCCGGTGGCCCTCGTCAGTTACTATGGCTCCGCCGCCCTGTTTGCCGCCTACTTGTGTAGCCACTAAAGGTTTTTCTGACTGGGTGTTCATAGAAGTAATCAGATCCCAGGCTCTTTTGTACGACATCTGCATGGCCTGTGCCGCTTTAGAGATTGAACCATGCGCAATGATAAGTTCCATTAGCTGAATACGCCCCTTGCCCAGATACCGCTCTGAGCCATCAGCGCGTTCAATCCAGATACTACCGGCCACTTTTATGTCTTTCTCGCCAGAGAGTAACTCCTGCATAGTTGTTGCGTTTAAAATAAAGCTCTTTTTACAAAAATAGTATAAAGCCTTGAAAGAAATACCCACCCCATTACTAATTACCCGATTATTTATAGCCTCTGCATTTATTGCGTTTGCAGGAAATGTTCTATATTTGAACGCTATATTTGAAAAAATATAGCGATTCTACATAAAACTACCAAACGAATGATGACCAGATATTTCCGAATTCAATTAGCGCTCAGCATCCTGGTGCTTATGCTTGTTTCAGGCTTTGCTGATGCACAGACAACCACCCTGAAAGTAGAAGGCGAGGTTGAAAAACCACTTACCATTACTGAAACTGATTTTGCGAAACTGCCACGCACCGAGGTTAAAGGCAGAGACAAAGACGGTAAAGAACATTTGTTCAGTGGTGTTGCCGTATCAGAAATCTTAAAGCAGGCCGGAGCCACACTTGGTGGCCAGCTGCGTGGCAAAAACCTGACCAAATATCTGATTGCCAAAGCGGTTGACGGATACCAGGCAGTTTTTGCTTTACCTGAACTGGACCCCGAATTTACAGACCAGCTAATCATCATAGCCGATAAGGTAGATGGGCAGGCACTGCCCAAAGGCGAAGGTCCCTTTCGATTCGTTGTGCCTAAAGACAAAAAACACGCCCGTTGGGTAAGAGAAGTGGTCAGTATCAGGGTAGTATCTGCCATTCAATAAAACCAGAAGCCGGTATTTTGGTAATTACAGGAGGTGTAGATTACCTTTGTGGCATAAAACATTTTGTTGCCATAGTATGAAAGGTGCGTTTCTTGATTTTTTCCATTCGGTAAGTATTCTTATTATTCTGGTTGTGGCATTAATTGTGTCGCAGGTAGCGCGTAAGGCATTAAACAGATACGCCCTACGCAGTGCCGGCAATATGCGTATCAATGCCACTACTTTCAGTTTCCTGAAAAATGCGTCCAGCTTTGTCATTTTTGCCGTGGCGTTGATAGCCGTTATTCATCTTATACCTGGTCTGGAGAAACTGGCCACCACGCTTTGGGCCAGTGCAGGTATATTATCGGTAGTGATTGGTCTGGCAACGCAACAAACCTTTGGCAATATTGTCAGTGGTATCTTTATTGTTGTATCAAAGCCCTTCCGGATTGGGGATTCTATCAAGCTCCCCAACGGTAATCAGGGCATTGTGGAAGACATCACGTTACAGTTTACAGTTATCAATAATCCTGAAAACGGGCATATTATTGTTCCGAACGCGGTTATTACCAGAGATTACGTGGTAAATTCAACAATTATAGATGACAAGGTGTGTAATCTTATCAACCTGAAAATCATGACTGATGATGTAGACAGAGCCATACTGCTGCTTCAGGAGATTGCTTCTTCACACCCCGATTTTTATAATGCCTCAGCATCTGAAGGAAACCGGGTTTCGACCGATGAATTAAAGCCTGTTATGGTGCAGGTAGTAGACTTGATGGACTCATGGATTACCCTGCGCCTGAGCGTATGGTGTAAGTCTTCAGCCAAAGCCTCAGGCATGAGGTCTGACCTGCTGCTGGCCATCAAAAAACGCTTTACGGCCGAAGGTATAAAAATATAAAGGCTACCCTTGCAGGTAGCCCCTTGTATCATTCTTCTTCAAATCAATCTTTCTTTTCTTTTTTATGGTGTTTTTTGGCTGGTTCGGTAGGTTTGTTTTCAGCTTTGGCTTCTTTTTTCTCTACTTTGGCCGGTTTTTCTTTAGGAGCTTGTTGTTTAATGCCACCTTTGGCAGCAAATGTAACAGGGGCGAAAAGGATAGCAACTGCTAAAGCTGCTAATGAGATTGACTTTTTCATGTTTTTAATAGTTTTGAGATTTGTAAGTTGCCCGCCTGTCTGGCGAACTTTCTGTGACAAATCTCAGCCAAAAGTATTAAAATCATTATAAGCCGGTATTAAATGCCGATTAAACTATAAGTATCCACATTAAAATACTGTTCAGTGGGTATCTGCATTGGGTAACTGAACCGTCACTTTGGTGCCCGAATTGAGCTCGCTCTGAATACTTATTTTACCTTTGTGCAGCTCTACTATTTTATTACAAACAGATAACCCGATACCAAAACCGGATATATTGAGTGCATTCTTTGAGCGGTAGAAAGGTTCAAAAATTGAGTCGAGGTCTTCTTTTGGTATACCAATGCCTTCGTCTTTTATACTTATCAGGGTGTGGTTTTTTGTAAAATCTATAATTACCTCTGCCTGCTGCAAAGGCGAATACTTGCAGGCATTATCTATCAGATTAATAAAAGTGGTTTTCAACAACGCCTCATTGCCAAATACAATAATTGAATATTCGTTTTCGGGTTCCTGGGCGTATTTCACGGTAATTCTATACTCCGGCTTACCTAGCCCCAGCTCGTCTTGCGCCTGAAAAATAATGTCGTCAATCCGTACTTCGCCAAAATTAATGAGAGGCGATTTAAACGGACGTACAATTTGCAGCAACCCGTTCGACAAATTTATCAACCTGTTGATATCGTGCCGGATATTCTTTAGAATGCCTTTGTGCTGGTCGATAGTCAGGTTTTCTTCCAGACTAATTTCTACCTCCGACTTCAACGCCGCCAATGGTGTGCGTAGTTCGTGAGAGGCATGAGAAACAAAGCTTTTCTGGAGTTCGAACGACTGCTCCAGCCGCGAAAGCATCTTGTTAAAGGCCGCAGCCAGCATACCAATTTCATTTTTGGTATCGTATCCTTCAATACGCTGCCTTAGGTTGTTGGCCGTAATTGTGCTTATTTTACTGATAAACACATTAACAGGCTTTAGGGCATTGCCAGCAAAGAAAACCCCCAGTATAATAGTAATTAATATACCCACCAATAAACCCACTACCAGTGTATGTCGCAGATTTTTGAGTTTGCTTTTACCGAATTTATCATAGGCCGAGGCCAGAACCACATAGTTTTGCTTACCCAGATTATAAACCAGCCCCAGCGATTCGTTTTCGCCTTTTGAAAGCTCTAAGAATTTTGCTTCACGCACGCGGTCCAGCAGGGCGGCGTCATAATCAATGACAATGTCGTCAATGTTACTGTAGAGCAACTCGTCTTTATCTGAAAAAATCAGGATTTTTTCGTCGTGAAGGGCGGTGAGGGTGTTTTTGTCGATGATTCTGAGCAATGCCATGTCAATTTCATCTACTTTAATAAAAAAGGATGCGGTTGTCAGGGCCTTGTTTTTCAGACGTTCCAGAAACTCTTCTTCTCTGTAAGAGGCCGATTGCTGGTAGATAATCCACGAAAACAAAGACAATAAACTGGCAACAATTATTGAAAACTGGATTGCTATTTTGGTTTGAATTTTCATGCACTTTCTCTAATCATATAACCCAGCCCCGGGCGGGTATGAATCAACTTAGGCTCAAAGCCCTTATCAATTTTACGACGCAGAATATTAATATAAACCTCTATTACATTGGTGCCGGTGTCGAAGTGAATATCCCATACGTTTGTGGCAATTTCTGGCTTCGAAATAATTCTTCCCTGATTTCGTACCAGAAACAGCAGGAAATCGTACTCGCGGGCGGTCAGTCTTATCTCCTGCCCTGCTCGTTTCACCAGTTTACTGTCCAGAAAAATCTCCAGGTCAGCAATTCGCATTATATTACTCACATTTTCAGGCTCAGAATTATTATGTCTTAAAGCCACCATTACACGGTGATACAATTCTCTGAAATCGAATGGTTTAACTATATAATCATCTGCCCCTGCTTCAAAACCCTCTATTTTATCTTCAATCTCGCTCATGGCTGTCAGCATCAGAATCGGTAATGTAGGTTTAACAACTCTCAGGTGTTTGCAAACATCAAAGCCATTCATTTCGGGCAGGTTAATGTCTAATATTATCAGGTCAAAATCTATTGACTCTGCTCTTTTTAAGCCAAGTGTACCGTTGTGAGCCACGTCTATTTCAAAACCCTTGTTGGCCAGGCCGCGTGTAAGTAATTGAGCAATTCGCTGATCATCTTCAATTACCAGAATTTTCTTTACCGACATTTCCTTTCTGAATCTTTATAATTGTACTTAATCTTAATCATATTGCTTTGGCCGAAAGCTGGTTTCAGCGGCTGACAGCATCTATTTTCAAGCCTATAACTTACTCAAAGATACAAAGCTAAAACTAGTGTTTCAGGCATTTATTTTTTTTTAAGGTTTTTCTAACAAACAATTAAGGAGCATTTCAAGGCCAAAAAAGAATTATGGGCTAACATTACATAGAAAAGTGCGAATAGATAAAGCGGAAGATAGGTTCAATTAATTTCGTTAAATCCGTACTTGCAAGCATTTCTTAGCTTTGGGATTCATATTATAAAATTGGTAAAGATTGCAATTATCTTTACCAATTTCTTTTTCATTACTTCACACCGCTCAGCGGTTTAGGAATCGGAATAATCTCTGTCTGCCTGCCATCAATGTAGCGAAAACCCTTCTCGTCAAAGAATCCGTCTTCTTCCAGCATTATTCTGATGGGCTTCTTCCATTCAGGTAAATCTACAGACACATTCAGTTCAATTGAATAAGCTGTATTGAAATTGAGTGGGTAGTCTCCGCTGCCAATGGTTTTGCCCTGGTTGTCCCACATACCTATGGTTGGCCCCGCTGCATGGCCGTGATTCCCGATGGGATGCGTATAAATTGTGCCTCTTAAACCCTCTTTCTTAGACTGAGCAAGCGCCTTTGCCAGAATCTCGTTTCCGGTTAAACCTGCCTTGAAATTATCAGTGAGGTTATCCTGTAAACGGTTGCCTTGTCTGAAAGCAGCTTTCAGATACCCGGGTACATCTGCCTCGCCGGGTTTAAGCACATAGGCATGCTGCTGCTGGTCGGTATTAAGGCGCAGATAGGTAATGCCGAAATCGCAATGCAACAAATCGCCGGGCATAATTACCTGCTTTTGCGGCCGCTTTGAAAATGTCCGCAGGTGGTCAAAGTTTTCAGGGTCAAATCTTTGAATATCCACCGTTGGGTGAAACCAGGTTTCCAGGCCTAAATCAGTTACACGCTGGCGCAGCCACCACACCACGTCGTCGGTAGTGGTAATGCCGGGCTGAATAACCTTATCTGAAAATGCCTCCTGAATAATTTCGTGAGAAATACGGCATATCTGCTGGTAAATAATCATTTCGCGGGTGGTGCGGGTTTCCAGCCAGTTAACAGCAAGGTTGGCTGCCGACACTATTCTTCCCTGTAAATCTGTTGGCAGTTTATCTAAAAACTCCTTGTGTTCAGTGTAGGTCAGCCCGTCGGCATGGGCATAGTGGGTCGAAAAATTAAGACCTATTTTCTTAGGGTTCTTTTCTTTAATTACCTTTATAAGGGCATCCCACTGGTCGGGGTTTGTGTTCAGGTCCCATTCACCTTTCAGCAAATTACCTACGTCGTAGCGTGCAATGGCCAGTCTTTCTACACCTTCTTTTGGCCCTTTGTCAAAAAACACCATAATTGTCCGTCGGCGTGCCGAAAGCCAAACAGAAGGGAGCATGGTTTTCATAACGGGGTCTTCGTTATATTCTCTTGCTATCAGCACCCACATATCAATGCCTTCTTTGCGCATCAGTTGTGGCAACAGATTGTTCATTCTGTCTTCCAGAATTTCATCTATCACCACTGCCCGCTCTCGCTCAGAAAGAATGAGCGGAATTGCATTCTGTGAAAAAACATGGTTGACAGTTATATAAAAAAACACAAACAGGTAGATTTTTTTCATGATGTTTAGTTTGATTGACGTTCCCAAAGATAATTCGGGGTCATTAAAAAAAATGAGCAATTGTAACATTTTTTATTAGCTATCTGATTTCGGCATTATTTCAATATATTTGTTTAAACCTTCTTCCACCCTATGAAAATACCCATTACTATTTTGTTAACTTTTTTCTGCTGTGTATCAGTACTGGCTCAAACCAAAACTCAGGTGGTGAGAGGCAGCGTAATTGACCGCATAACCCGCCAGCCCATTACCGGTGCTTCAGTACAGGTAACCGGCACTACACAAGGAGCCATTACCGATGCTTCGGGGCTTTTTTCAATTCCTGATGTTGTCATAGGGCGTCGTTCTGTCAAGTGTACTTCAATTGGGTATGAGGCTTACTCAAGCGAAGAGTTTATTCTTAATTCAGTAAAAGAAGCCGTGCTAACCATAGAGATGGCAGAAGCAAGCAGCGATTTGCAGGAAGTAAAAGTAACGGCTTCGCAAAACACCAGCCGACCGGTAAATGACCTGGCTTTTGTAAGTGCAAGGTCTTTTACGGTTGAAGAAACCGAGCGTATCCCGGCATCGGTTAACGACCCCGGCCGGATGGCGCTGGCGTATCCGGGCGTTAAACCCGGCCGCGACGAAAACGAAAATAAAATTATTGTAAGAGGTAACTCACCTTATGGCATTTTATGGCGGTTGGAAGGAATTGATATTCCTAACCCCAACCACTTTGCGCAGCCGGGTTCGGGCGGTGGAGGCATCACGGTTTTCAGTGCACAACTACTGAGCCGCTCAGACTTCTTTACCGGCGGTATGCCTGCCGAATACGGCAATGCCATTACCGGTGCCTTTGATATCCGGTTCAGAGAGGGGAATCAGCAAAAAAGAGAGTATCGCACAAAAATAGGCTTACTGGGGTTGGATTTTTCTACCGAAGGGCCAATCACCAAAGGTCGTTCGTCTTATCTGGTTAATTACAGATACTCTACCCTGGGGCTGTTGAGCCAGATGGGATATTACCTTGTGGGCGAACGGGTATCCAATCTTTTTCAGGATTTGTCGTTCAATCTGGCTTTTCATAGTAAAGACGGTAAGAAAACCACTACCGTTTTCGGATTAGGCGGGCTAAGCACCGAACACTATTTTCCGGTAGAAGACCCTGATAAACGCATACCCGGAAAACCCGACAACTGGGAAGACCGGCTGCGCCCGGCCAACATGGGCGCTATGGGCATTACCCATACCAGTAATATCAACGAGAAATCGTCGCTCAAATATGTTGTGGCGGTAATAGGTAGCTCAATCAGACGTAACTCTGACACTCTGAACCTGAAAGACGAACGGTTCAGGTACGACACCCAGCGATTCTCTGAATTCAGGCTTGCGGGTTCGCTTAGCTACAATTATAAGTTCAGCAGCCAAACAAGGCTGAAAACCGGGTTGATATTGAATTACATCGACTTCGACTTTTTCAGAGAAACCGCCCCCCGTAATAACGTAACAGACATTAACCAGCTTCAGGCCGGGCGGCAGGTATCTGTAAGCGGCAGCGGTAGCACACAAACCGCGCAGGTCTATGCGCAGCTAGTTCAAAACCTCGGCAATGGCTTTACGCTAAACGCCGGCTTGCATAGCATGCACCTTTTTCTGAACAATACCGCCTCTTTAGAGCCACGGTTATCTGTCCTGTATCGTTCACCCAAAGCGCATACCATCAGTTTTGCTTATGGGCTTTACGCACAGCTTTTGCCTATGAGCGCCTATTTTTATAGCAAAAGAGATACCATAGCAGGGGTAATTACCTCGTCTAAACCCAACAAGAATTTGTCTTTTCCAAGGTCTAACCATTTTATTTTGAGTTATAGTTATGTAACACCCGGCCTCTGGAAATTCTCGGCTGAAACCTATTACCAACTACTGAGAAAAATTCCGGTTGAGCCTGTAGCCGGGTCATCTTACTGGATGTTAAATTACTCTGACTACTTCCCTGAGTCTGTCACTGTAAGCAAGGGCAAAGGTAAAAACTACGGAATAGACCTATCTGTTGAACGGTTCTTTTCAAAAAAATACTACCTGGTTCTTACAGGCTCATTGTTCAATGCCCGATATAAGACCTTTGATGGTAAGACCTACAACTCTTCTTTCAATGATGTGTTCAGCACTGCATTTACTTTCGGGCGTGAATTTACTTTTAAAAACGGCTCTGTTTTTCAGATAGGTGCCAGGTCCATTTATAACGGCGGGTTTAGGTATACTCCTATTGACGAGGCTGCATCTGCCAGTCAGAGAACCTACGTTCAGCTTAAAGGAGCCGACTATTCGTTGCAGGCACCTGCCTATTTCCGTTTGGATGGCCGGGTATCGTACAGAGCCAATAAAAGTAAATATGCAACGGTTGTGTCGCTTGATGTTCAGAACGCCACCAATCGGATAAACACAACAAGCGTGCAATACAACAGCGTTGAAAACCGGCTTGAAACCCGAAAAACCGGAAACGGCCTGGTGCCGGTTCTGAGTTTTCAGGTTGACTTCTAACCGAGTAAGTATAATTAAGGCTTTTCAACGGCTCATTAAGGGGTTTCATCTATTAAATGTCTTCACTACACATTATTAATTTCTAATCTCTCTTTGAATATTTATATTTGTAATAATTAGTTTCACAATAGCCGGTAAATATTGTTGTGATGGAAAGATTCTCAAAAGCTATACTTTTTTTGCTTGCACAACTGCTATGCGCCTGTGTTATGCCTTATGAAATTCCACTGCCAAATAATGCCCGGTACCTGGTTGTAGAAGCTAATTTAAATGATGTAGAACCGACACAGGCCATTCGTATTAACGAAACCAACAATTTTAGCGGAGACATTTACAATACGCCTGTTAAGCGCCTGGATGTTGAATTAATAGTGAGTGGCTCAGAGAAAATCAGCCTGCACGAAAACCAAAACGGAGTTTATTATTTGCCTGAGTTTTTTCGGATTGAACCCGGCATAACTTACAAGCTGCGGTTTAAGAAACCTGATGGAACTACCTATGAGTCGACAGAGGAAAAAACAACGCCAGTACCTGCCATAGACCGCATCTTTGATAATTTTGAGGTAAAAGGTCTGAAAGGCGATTTCAATGATATACCGGCCAGCTATGTTTTTCTGGATTTTCAGGACAACCGTAATACCACCGATTATTATGTATGGACATGGAAACTTTGGGAGAGCCAGAAATTTTGCCGTATAGATTATTACGATTATTACTGTAAAACTAACTGCTGGGAAATTTTGAATAACAAAGATTTTAATGTTTTCAGCGATAGATTTTCAAACGGAAAACTGGTTACATCAAGGCTGGTAGCAAAAATACCCTATTATTCTTCTGATGGTGCCCTGCTTGAAATTAAACAATTGACTGTATCAGAAAAGGCATATAAATATTTTAAACTGGTAAGCGAACAGCAGCAAACCAATGGAACCCTGGTAGACACACCCCCTGCGGCTATCATAGGAAACATCAGGAATTTAAGTAACGCTGATGAACCTGTTACAGGTGTTTTTTCGGTAGCAAGTATGGTGGTTCAAAAGTATTGGTTAAGTCGGGAAAATGGCATTGGCAAAGCTGCCCCAATCGGGTTATTAGGTCGTAAACCTAATTTATCTACTTTTCCTATCTCTTATGCCTGTGAAAAAGGGCCGACACGCACACCTGAAAAACCAGATGGCTGGTTAAATTAATCACACAACAAATAATAAATACAGATGTTAATGAGTGCTAAAAAGACCTGGGTGTTTTTGTCAATTGTTTTTGGCGTGTTTGCCTGCGTTGAACCGTTTGAAGTTGCGTTCCCCTATGGAAGAAAAATACTAACTGTAGACGCTACCATTAAAGACACCGACGAGCAGCAGACTTTTACTATCACAGAGTCTGAAAGCCGTAATAGCTCGGTTTATGCTTTTCCGGTTAGCAATCTGAAAGTGGAAGTTATTGTCAATAATACAGATAAGATAACACTTACAGAAAAAGACGGTGGTATTTATGCGTTACCTGCGTCGTTCAAAGTAAAGGCAGGGAATGCGTATAAACTTGTTTTCGTAAAACCTGACGGAACAAAATATGAGTCGGCAGAAGAAATAATGACAACCGTACCCGAAATAGAAAAAGTTTATGATGACTTCATGCTGAACGGCCTTGAAACTGCCTTTGGTAAAGCGCCGGCAAATTATGTTTACATTGACACCAATGACCCCGCCGGCGAGAAAAACAATTACGTATGGTCGTGGAGATTATGGGAGAAACAAATCATTTGTAAATCGTGCTCTTATGGCAGGTATTATACTTCACCATTGCCTTTTGGCGATTGTGTAAGAGAAGAAAAATATAGCCAGACGCCATTTTTTGATTATGCTTGTAATGGCAATTGCTGGGATATTTTTTATAGTGCGCAACTGAATGTTTTCAGTGATGTGTTTAGCAATGGCAAACCCATAACCGGAAGGTTGGTAGCACAAATACCCTATTACTCGGCAGAAGGTGCCTTAATAGAAATTACCCAGCAATCGGTTACGGCTGCAGCATACAGGTATCTGAAAATACTGGCAGACCAGGCGCAAACAACAGGAAGCCTGGTTGATACCCCGCCTGCACCCGTTATTGGTAACATCAGAAACACTAATAATGCTACAGAAGCAGTAGCAGGCTTTTTTATGGTAACGGGTGTCAGAAAAGTAAACTACTGGCTGAGCCGCCGGAACGCCGAGGGCAGCGGCGCTGTACCAACCGGTATTCTGGGGCATAAGCTCAACTATGAGCCCGCGTCATTACCGCCAGATCCACCCAGGCCACCTCTGGCGCCGTGCATACCGGGCAGATTCCGTACCGATGCCAAACCGGAAGGTTGGGTAAATTAAGAAAACATCATTTTTATAATCAATCAAATGCTCAAAAGCAAAAACCTCGCATACCTGATTTCAATTTGTGTAATGTTTTATGCCTGCGTAGAGCCTTACGACCTGAATGTTCAGCAAGAAAGAAAAATACTGACAATTGATGCTACTATTACCGATTTAGCCGAAGAGCAATCGGTAAAAATAATAGAGTCTTACAGTGCCGCCAATACTGTTTATGCCATTCCTGTAGCCGGTGCCAAGGTAGAAATCATAGTAGACAACACCGAGAGAATTCCGCTTACTGAGCGTTCAGGCGGGGTATATGTACTTCCTTTATCTTTTCATACCCAAGTTGGCAGAAGTTATAAACTTGCTTTTCAGCGGGCAGATGGCACCAGATATGAATCTGAAGTAGAGAAGCTGGGCGGTATTCCGGCTATTACAAATGTGTATGATGAGTTTAAGGTAGATGGCATAGAGGCATCGCTCGGAACAGAACCGGCACACTATATTTACCTTGACACCGAAGACCCTGCCAATGAAAAAAACAGCTACATGTGGACCTGGAAACTGTGGGAAAAGCAAAGTATATGTGCAACCTGTTATGGTGGCAGGTTTTTTCTGAATCCATTGCCCGGCGAATGTAAGATAGAAGCCAATTATGCCAATGCAACTTATGATTATAATTGCAACGGCGACTGCTGGCAGATTTTTTATAATAAAGAGCTGAATGTTTTTAGTGATGTTTATTCAAACGGAAAACCAATTTTAGGCAGGCTGATTGCTAAAATACCTTATTATGCTGCCAGAGGAGCCTTAATTGAAATAAAACAGCAGTCGGTTTCACCTAATGCTTTTCAATACATGAAACTGCTTGTGAATCAGGTACAGAACAACGGTAGTCTGGTAGATACCCCGCCCGCAGCCATTATTGGCAATGTAAAGAATATTACCAACCCTGATGAAGCCGTGGCCGGATTTTTCATGGTAACGTCTGTAAGAGCTGTGAGATATTGGATCGGACGCGAAAATGCTTCAGGCTTAGCCAGACCAATCGGACTTTTGGGGCACACATTTATACCAGAGCCATCAGGGCCCGATTTAACAAGACCGCCGCTGGCACCCTGCCTGGAAGGCAAGTACCGTACGCCAAGCAAGCCCGATGGCTGGATTGATTAAGGTAGCTTGTAAGGCCATGATATAAACCTAATTACCATTAAAATGAACAAATTTATAGGTGTTTTTTGTATCTCTTTGCTGCTATGGGTTTGTTCCTGTGTTGAGCCGTTTTCTGCAACTTTTGATGGAAAAAGCATTTTTCTGACAATTGATGCAACCCTTACTGACCTTGACGAGCAACAGAGAATAAAAATACACGAGTCTGTTTCGTCTGAAAACAACAATTATACCATACCTGTAAAAAATGCTGTAATTGAATTAATAGTAGACGAAAAGGAAAAAATCAGGTTTGCAGAAGAAGAAAACGGCATTTATAGTTTACCGCTGTCTTTCCGGCTGAAACAAGGAAGCTCGTATCAGTTAAATATTCAGAAAGCAGATGGCAGGCAATATAAATCTGACAAAGAAACGCTGATAAAGGTGGCAGATATGGTAAAGGTGTATGATGAGTTTATGCCAAGGGGAGTACCCCGCGGCGTGTATTATGACCCCGCCAATTATGTTTACATAGATACCCCTGACCCCGGCGACCAGAATAACAATTATATGTGGTCGTGGAAATTATGGGAGCTTCAGGATATCTGCACTACCTGCAATGATGGTCGTTATCATCTTACAGGAACAACCAATACGCCCCCCGGATGCAGAAAGGAAGCAGGGTATGAAAATCTAAGCTATGATTATTTCTGCGATGGCAATTGCTGGGAAATACTGAAAAGCAAAGACCTGAACGTTTTCAGTGATATTTATAGTAACGGAAAAACCATAAGCGGCAGGCTTGTAGCTAAAATACCTTATTATCAAGAAGGCGGAAGCCTGATAGAAATTACTCAACAATCTATTTCGCCTGGTGCATACAGATATTTAAAGTTGTTAGCCGACCAGGTTCAGAACAATGGCAGTTTGGTTGACACACCACCCGCAGCCATAATTGGTAACGTAAAGAATATCAACGAAAGTAATGAAATGGTTGCCGGATTCTTTATGGTTACAAGTATGAAAAAAATAAGATACTGGATAAGCCGTGAAAATGCAGCTGGCAAAGCGTATCCTGTTGGGTTATTAGACCACCAGATTATACCAGAACCCACAGTGAACGGTGTACCTGACAGGCCTCCGCTGGCCTTGTGTATTGAAAGTGCCACCCGTACAAAAATTGAACCCAAAGGCTGGGTTCCAAGAGTAAAAAAGCCTAAAAACTGATTTTATATTCATATTCACCATCAATTGTTCTATTTTAAAAAATGAGAAAACTTTACATCGTAAGTTCATTTCTATTACTTACCATAGCAGCCAGGGCACAGGTTTTTTACCGCTTTAGCGGCTATGTAAAAGATACACTTGATGGTAAACCACTTGCCAAGGCATCTATCAATGTTGATTATGGGAAGTTTGGCGCCGTTACCGATGAAAACGGATATTTTGACATTAATATTCCGTATGGAGAACACGCCGTAACTGTTAAGTTTGTAGGCTACAGACCTGTAAGAGACGGTATTAAAATAAATGCAGATATGAGACGCAATTACTCAATGGGCCGTGTTGAAAACGAGCTGGAAGAAGTGATTGTATCAAGCAAAGGTGTAGAAGCCAACATTCAGCGCCCTTTACTGGGGGTTAATCAATTAAATATAAAAACCCTCAGAAAACTACCTGCTGCCGTAGGCGAAATAGACATTCTGCGGGGTTTGCAGATGCTGCCCGGTGTAACCAGTGTCGGCGAGGCCTCAAACGGGGTAAATATCAGAGGCGGTACAACTGACCAGAACCTTTTATTACTAGACGACATCCCGATTTTCAACCCCACCCATATGTTTGGTTTGTTTACGGCGTTTCCTTCTGAGGCAGCATCAGGCGTTGAGGTTTACAAAGGCAATACGCCTGCCCGTTTTGGTGGCAGAGCAGCCTCAGTAATGGATGTAACGCTGGCTCAGCCGTCACTCGATAAATTTAAAATGAACGGCGGTATCAGTCTGGTATCAAATCGGCTCTCGCTTGATGTTCCTGTTATAAAAGACAAACTGGGCGTAATGATTTCAGGCCGGGCATCTTATAACGACTTCCTTTTGCCATTGGCTTCCCAAAAACTGGACGATATCAAAGCAAACTTTACCGATGTCGTAGCAAAGCTTTTTTATCGTGTCAATGCTAAAAATACCATTACGGCTTCAGGCTATTACAGTAAAGATTTCTTTCAGACCCAGTTGCTGGGTGGCATTGGTAACATTAATGCTACATCAACTCAGTATGATTACCGGAGCAGAAGCTTCTCTGCACGTTGGTTTTATGCCATATCGCCAAAAATCAATATGCAAACTACGGTGGTATCAGCTTATTATTTACCTAAAACATTGCTGCCAGAACTGAACTCTGACAACAAAGTAGTTTTAATGTCAGACATCGACTACAAACAAGCCAAAACCAATGTTAACTTTAACTATGCAAAGCATAACATTGAGGTCGGTATAAGCGCTACAAAATACAGAGTCGGACCCGGAGAATTAAAGCCCGGCACAAGCCGCAGTGTGCTTGCTCTGAAAACACCGAACGAATATTCGTTAGAAACCGGTATTTATGCAGAAGACGAAATCACCCTTTCTCCTAAAGCCACGCTGGCATTAGGTGTAAGATACTCTCAGTTTTTTGCGCTGGGGCCTGCCGATGTGCAGATTTATGAGCCTAACCAGCCAAAAGATGCACTGTCGGTCAGAGATACCATTTCTTATGCCAGAGGCAAAATCATTAAATCGTACGGCGGCTTTGAGCCAAGATTAGGCTTTAAGTATTCGCTTAGCGACAAAACCTCTATAAAGGTAGGTTATAACATCATGCGCCAGTATATGCAGGTAGTTACTAATACAACTACTCCCCTGCCTACATCCCGCTGGAAAACTTCTGACACCCACGTTCGTCCGCAAATAAGCTCATTGGTAGCAGCAGGTTTGTTTCATAACCTGCCGGGCAATATCTACGAGCTATCGGTTGAAGGCTACTATCGGATGACCAATAACATTATTGATTATAAGCCCGGTGCCGACTTCCTGCTTGACGCTCACCCTGAAATGCAATTGCTGCAAGGTAAAAACCGCTCTTATGGGCTGGAATTTATGATTTCAAAGAAAAAAGGTGAAATGACAGGCTGGGTAAACTATACCTACAGCCGCTCTCAGAATATGGTATCTGAAGGCACAACCTTTGGCGAGCAGATTAACTTTGGCAAGTGGTATGCTGCTAATTATGACCGCCCGCACTCATTCAATGCTTCTGTAATTATTAATCAGGGTAAGCACCACGATTTTTCGTTTAACTTCTCATATAGCACCGGCCGCCCCTTTACCATGCCAGAGGGTTTTATTATCTATCAGGGAACCAGCTACCCCTACTATGGCGTGCGTAACAATGCCCGACTACCAGATTACCATCGCCTTGACTTTGCGTGGAACATCTATCAACCGAGCATGAAAGACAAACGTTTTAAAGGTAACTGGACATTCACCGTTTTTAACCTTTACGGTAAGAAAAACGCCTACTCTGTATTTATTCGTACACAAGGTACTGCTGTATCGGCCTATAAACTGGTTGTATTTGGTGCGCCAATTGTATCATTATCTTACAACTTCAGGTTTATGTAAGGCCAATATTTACGGCATTTTGAAGATAAGTCCTCTGCCCGGGGACTTATTTTTGTTTATAAGCAACCCTCAATAACTGTTCTGCATCTACTTATAAACTAACAAGTAAACTATCTGAATTATGAAAAAGCTACAATTATTAATTACCTCATTCATTCTTTTATTTGGCTCAAACCTTGCCTTTGCTCAAACTTTAGAATCAAATACCAAATGGCTGAGCTACCAGCTAGACCAACTGGTAAAAGAGAAAGATGGCCACCATTTAAAAGTTAACGACAATGAAGCCGTACCTACTTTTAAATTTAAAGGCTGCCAGATGAATATGAATATTGATGCCAGAGACTCAGACCTGAATTTCGGAATGAGAATCTCCTGGTTATTGAAAGATGTACAAAAGATTTCTTACGCCAAAGAAGATGGTGGAGAATACCAACTGAAGATGATTGTACCTGCCGACAGAATGAAAGTGAAAGTGGGCTTTGGCCAGAATCATAATATTGGCGGCTCGTTTAATCTTAAAAGTGATGATGAAAATGAAAGCAAAACAAATTTCTCGCTTCACACAAAAGATGAGCGGCTGGTGAAAGAGATTGTGAACAAGTTTGAAGAATCGGTGAAGATTTGCAAAAATACAAGATAACCGGAGGGGCCCACGCCCCTCTTGTTTTTTTTTAATACTCCAGATACGGTTCAATTTTCTGAATAGTGGCTTCGTCCAGTACTTTTATCTGTCTCAAATCTTCAATTGATTTAAAACTTCCGTGCTGCTCACGGTAAGCAACAATGGCCTTTGCCTGGTGATACTTCAGATACAAATGCCTTAGTTCAGATACTGCCACCTGATTAATTTTCAGCTTCTTTATACTTCCGCTCACAAATCCATATTTTAACAATTCGTCTGCCGTCTCGGGGGGTAAACCGTAAGTTTCTCTTACCTGCTCTGCTTTGGCAAAACCACCCAGTGCATCTCTGAACTTCACAATCCGCCTGGCATAGCCGGAGCCAATTCCGTTAATTAACTTAAGTTGCGTGGTATCGGCTGTATTCAAATCAAACCTGGTTAGTTTGTTTTCCTTCTTCAACTCTCTGGCTGGCGCTTCGTTCTTTTCAGGATTTGCCGGCTGGGTTACTGAGTTAGTTTGTGGGGAAATGACCGATGTTTCATCTGCCGAAGGTAAATCAATATAAGGTGCCAGGCGCTCGTAGGTTTCTGGGTACAAACCGTAAATTTTCTTGAAGTCTTCCTTCTTACGGAACTTCCCGCCTTTACTTCGATACTTTTCTACGCGCTCAGCAATAAACTTAGGTAAACCCAATTCTTGAAATTGTTGAACTGTGGCAGTATTCGGGTCGAAATGAAAATGTTTGTAATTTTTACCGCCCGAACTACCAAAGCCTGATTTGGCTTCACCATACGGGCTATACGCACTGGCCTTGGTATCTAGTGCCACCGTGAGGCTGTCAATATCTTTGGGAGACGAAATAGTCAGATTCTGTGGTTTCTGGCTAAAAAAGTAGTCGGCGCCTGCCATGAATAGCATAGCAGCCATAATAATGAAAAAGGCCACTAAAACCCCTTTGGCCTCGTGCGAAGACATGCTAAGAGAAGCACGAATAAATTTCAGGATTCGGTTCATAAATAATGGTCACAGACAAATTACTCCAAAAATAATAAGATAGCTAACGTATTTGCAATGTTTTCGCTAAGTTTGCAAAAATATTATTAAGAATGGATAATATTAAAGTAAAATCACTGGGTCCAATCAAAGATGCCAATATTAATTTTGGAGATTTAACTTTGTTTGTTGGACCACAAGCAAGTGGGAAAAGTATTTTATTACAATTAATAAAACTTATCAATGATAGATTCAATATACAAAAGATTGTAGAACAATATGGATATATTTGGGGTAAAGATATAAATAGCAATTTGGATAGATTTTTTGGTGAAGGAATGTCTGAAATCTGGAACGATAACACTTCAATCCATTTTGATAAAAAACCCTTCACAAAAAGCGACATTATCGAGAAACGAGGACGTAAAGATAAATCTTTCACTAAAGAAGAATCTCTGTTTTACATTCCTGCTCAACGCGTTGTTTGTTTGCAAAATGGCTGGCCACGATTTTTTACGGATTATGAAGACTCTGTACCTTATGTTCTACGCTATTTTAGTGAAACTTTAAGGCAATTCTTAGAAAATGGGAAAAATGACACTATATTTCCTCAATCCCAACGATTAAAAGAACCACTTAGAGATTCTTTTAATGATAGTATTTTTCACGATGGTAAAATAATATTAGATAAATCAGGGAAAAAGCGTTTCAAATTGGAAATTGGCAAATCGAATATTCCTTTTATGGCATGGAGTGCCGGACAAAAGGAATTTATGCCATTACTATTAAGTTTTTATTTACTATGCCCACCGTCAAAAGTTAGTAGAAAAGACGACATAAAGTATGTAATAATTGAGGAACCAGAAATGGGATTGCACCCGCAAGCTATAGAATCTGTAATACTACAAATAATAGATTTACTTTCTCGGGATTATAAAGTTATTGTATCTACACATTCACCTGTATTACTTGAATTTGCATGGGCTATTCGCTTTTTGAAGGAATCAAATATGAACAGTGATTCACTTTTTGAATTATTCAATTTAACTAAAAACCCTTCCTTGGTTCGTATTTTCAGAATTCTACTTGAGAAAAAAAGTTTATTTACTTATTATTTTGATAGAGAACATGACGGAGTGTCAATCAAGGACATTTCTTCTTTAGATGCAGGGAGTGAAGATTCTGCTATTTCAGAATGGGGAGGTTTATCATCTTTTAGTTCTAGAGCATCAGAAATTGTATCAAACTCTGTCATTAATGACTATGAATAAATTTAAGTTGGCAATACAAAATACTCCTGATGTTACAAATTGCTATCAAAGTGGCTTAAGAGCATTAGGCAGTTATTCAAATAAAATTTCACTTCAAGATGCACCGCAATGCGAAGGAAGTATTGATATTGATTCTTGCACAACCAGTAAATATCCTAATTCTCCTCGTTGGGATTATGCCTTTGGCTACAAAGGATTTGCTTATTTTATAGAAGTACATTCTGCTTATACCAATGAGGTTAATACAGTAATATCAAAGTTAACTTGGCTAAATGATTGGTTAAATAATCATGCTCCAGAAATAAAAAAAATTAGAGCTCCAACCCCTTATTTCTGGATTCAAACTAGTGGATATCATATTTTAAAAAACTCTCGTCAAGAGAGGTTACTTGCGCAAAAAGGTATCAGACCTATTCCTAAATTAGTTTTAAAGTAAAAATTAAAATAATTAAATGAGCAAACCAGCACTAACTAATTCACTGCAAGATATTATTTCTCATGCCAAAGAATATGGCTTTGTGTTTCCTTCATCTGAAATCTACGACGGTCTTCAGGCCGTTTATGATTATGGCCAAAACGGTGTAGAGCTAAAAAATAACCTGAAAACAGCATGGTGGAAAGCCATGACCCAACTGCATGATAACATTGTGGGGATTGATGCGGCTATTTTTATGCACCCCCTTACCTGGAAAGCCTCAGGCCACGTGGATGGTTTCAACGACCCGATGATTGACAACAAAGACAGCAAGAAGCGCTACCGCGCCGACCAGTTATTGGAAGGCAAAGCAGAAGAATATGAAGCAGCAGGGCAGGCGGAAAAAGCGCAGGCATTGCTGGCAGAAATGGGCCGTTTGTTAGGCGCTGAAGACCTGGCCGGTGTACGTGAATTAATTATTGCTGAAAATATTGTTTGCCCTATATCAAAAACAGCTAACTGGACGGAAGTACGCCAGTTTAACCTGATGTTCTCTACGCAGGTAGGTTCGGTGGCAGAAGATGCCAGCATGATTTATCTGCGCCCTGAAACTGCACAGGGTATTTTTGTTAACTTCCTGAACGTACAAAAAACAGGCCGTATGAAAGTGCCTTTCGGTATTGCTCAGATTGGTAAGGCTTTCAGAAACGAGATTGTGGCGCGCCAGTTTACTTTCCGTATGCGTGAGTTTGAACAAATGGAAATGCAGTTTTTTGTACGCCCCGGAACAGAAATGGAATGGTATAAAGAATGGAAAGAAACCCGTTTGAAATTCCATAAGGCGGTGGGCTTACCGGCTGAGAAACTGAAATTCCATGACCACGAGAAACTGGCTCACTATGCCAATGCCGCGGTTGATATTGAGTTCCAGTTCCCTTTTGGCTTCCGTGAAATTGAGGGTATCCACTCAAGAACCGATTTCGATTTACGTAACCATCAGGAGCTATCGAAGAAAAAACAACAATACTTTGATGCTGACCTTGATGCCAACGGTAAGCCGTACGGCAATTATATTCCTTACGTGGTTGAAACATCAGTAGGTGCAGACAGACTATTCCTGGCTACTTTCTGTAACGCCTTTACCAGAGAAACTGTAGGCGAAGGTGAAAACGAAAAAGAACGTACTTACTTGAAACTGCACCCGGCTCTGGCTCCTATTAAGGCTGCTATATTGCCTTTGGTAAAAAGAGACGGATTGGCAGAAAAAGCCGAAGCCATTACGCAATCGCTTAAATCTTCTTTCAGAACTATCTATGACGACGGCGGTGCTATCGGTAAGCGTTATACGCGCCAGGACTTAATTGGCACGCCCTACTGTATTGCCGTTGATTACCAGACAATGGAAGATGATACGGTTACAATCCGCTACCGCGATACAATGGCGCAGGAAAGGGTTCCTGTAAGCGCTTTAAAAGAGAAAATCGGATACGAAGTTTCAATGGAGCGTATCCTTGAAAATATCTGATTATAAAGAATTGAATTAACTAGAAAGCAGCATGATTCAGCACTTGAGTCATGCTGCTTTTGTTTTGTCGCAAAAAGCACAATATACAAAAGGCAATTTGCCACACAAATTAGCAATTCTGCTTTTTTAATTTAATTTTACAAAACCGAAACCTATTAACACCTTTCACTGCTATGGAACTTTTACCAGATAAAACCTTCCTGGAGTATTTTTATGACCATGAAAAAAACCAGCCTGACAAGATATTTCTAAAACAGCCATTTGGCAATACATACAAAGATTTTTCATGGAAAGAAGTAGGGCTGCAGGCCCGTACAATAGCCAGCTATCTGGAATCGCTTAACCTGCCGCCCAAAACAAACATTGGCCTTATTTCAAAAAACTGTGCAGAATGGCTGATTGCCGATTTCGGTATTCTGATGGCAGGCCATGTATCTGTGCCTTTTTATGGAACATTAAATGCCGAACAGTTGAATCAGGTAATGACGCACAGTGGCTGCCGGGTACTATTTATAGGTAAAATGGACGACGCCAAAAGCATTGAGCCTGGTATACCTGAGGGCGTAAAGTGTATTTCATTTCCTACTTATAACCCACAGGCAAAGCATGTGCAATGGGAATTAATCATGAATAGTTTTAAGCCTAAGCAGGATAATTTTATACCCGATTTGAACGACCTCTTCAGTATTATTTACACCTCTGGCACTACCGGCAACCCAAAAGGTGTAATGGTAACTTACAAGGCTTTAACTATGGCACTTTATTATACCCGGCATTATACAAAACTCGACTACCCTGAATCGCGGTTTATATCTTATCTGCCATTGTGCCATGTGGCCGAAAGAATGGTGATAGAGTCTGGAGCAACCATTGCCGGCGCAACGGTTTACTTTGCAGAAACAGTAGAGAGTTTTGCCAGAAATCTGGCAGTGGCCAGTCCGACACATTTTTTGGCCGTTCCGCGTATCTGGACCAAATTTCAGTTGGGTATATTGTCAAAAATTTCGCAGAGCAAGCTGGATATTTTATTGAAGATTCCCATTGTAAATAACCTGATTAAAACAAAAATACGCAAAGGATTGGGGCTGAATGATGCCATCATTATTCTGGCTTCTGCTGCGCCTATGCCTGTATTGTTAATTGAGTGGTTTAAAAAACTGGGTATAATAATTCAGGAAGCCTACGGAATGACCGAAAACCTGGGTGTAGCCACCATGATGCCCCGAGAAAAAATAAAAAACGGAACAATTGGCAAGCCTTACCCCGGAATGGAGATAAAACTGATGCCCGAAACTAACGAGATATGCACACTCTCGGCCTGGAACATGAAAGGTTATTACCGCGAACCGGAAATGACAGCCGCAACCATTGATACAGAAGGCTGGATTCATACTGGCGACGTTGGCGAAATAGATAATGAAGGTTACCTGAAAATAACCGGCAGGGTAAAAGAAATGTATAAAACAGCTAAAGGCGAGTACGTGGCCCCTGCCCCTATTGAAGCCGGTTTTTCTGCCAATTGCATGATAGAACAGATATGCGTGGCAGGTAATAACTTACCCCAACCCATTGCGCTGGTGATATTGTCTGACATAGGAAAAGCCGAAAGCGTGGAGAAGGTTAATGAAAGCCTGCAGGAAACCCTCCATGCTGTAAACGCGACCCTGAAACCCTATGAAAAAGTACGCAGAATGGTTGTATTGAATGAACCATGGACAATTGATAACAACAAACTTACCCCAACCATGAAGATAAAAAGGGGTAACATAGAAAAAGAATTTGAGTCGTATCTGGAAACCTGGTACAACAGAAAAGAATCCGTAGTATGGCAGTAAAAGTTATGGGGGCGCCTGGTAGCTCGCTCCCCCATAAACCAAAACATTATAGCATCATTCCGCCAGACACTTCAATGCGTTGCGCGTTTATCCATTTTGCATCGTCGGTACATAAAAAGGCTACTACACTACCTATGTCGTTTGGCAAACCCACTCTGCCCAGTGCCGTTATAGACGATATTTGAGCATTTATATCAGCATTGTCTCTTACTGCACCTCCACCAAAATCTGTTTCAATAGCGCCCGGCGCTACGGCGTTCACTCTTATTTTTCTGCTGCCCAGTTCTTTTGCCTGATATTTAGTAAGTACTTCAATTGCTCCTTTCATTGAAGCATAAGCCCCATAACCCGCAAAAGAAAAACGTGTAAGACCTGTAGAAATATTTACTATTCCGCCTCCGTCAGCAATCAGCGGCAGGGCTTTTTGTGTAAGGAAGAAAGCGCCTTTAAAATGAATATTCATCAGGGTATCAAATTGCTCTTCGGTGGTTTCAGACAAAGAGGCATGAATCCCAATACCGGCATTATTTATCAGAAAATTAAAATTCTCTGCATTGAATTGGTCTGTGAGCACCTGCTTTACCTGTTCAAAAAATGAATCAAAACTTTTAGAATCGCCTGTATTCAGTGGTAATGCTGCTGCCTTTTGGCCTAATTCAGTTATTTCGTTTACTGTCTGAAACGCCTCCTCCTTTTTTTGATTATACGTAAGTATTACATCTAAACCTTTACGGGCAAGTTGTAGCGCCATGTTTTTTCCTAAGCCCCGGCTTCCGCCTGTTACTAAAGCAATGTTGTTTGTTTGTGCCATAATTTTATTATTTAAAATGATGACACAAAAGTATAACCCATACCCAACAGACCGGTTACGTGTATCAATCCGTAAATTGCAAAAATCAATCAATTGCCTTACGCACGAAAACCCAACGGCGAAAATGAAGTATGCTTCCTGAAAAAATTAGAGAAATGAGCAATCTCATCAAAGCCCAGCGAATAGGCAATTTCAGATATGTTCCAGTCTGTTTGCTTCAGCAGAATCTTGGCTTCCTGAACAACGCGGCTGCTGATGATATCGGTAGTGGTTTTACCTGTATTCTGTTTAAGCACTTTATTGAGGTGATTCACATGTACCGAAAGCCTGTCTGCATAGTCTTTGGCTGAGCGCAAAGATAATTTCTGATGCGGAGATTCTATTGGAAACTGGCGCTCAAGTAATTCAATAAACAAAGAAGAAACTCTGGCCGAGGCATTGTGAGTTGGGTGCAAGGCGGTTAATGGCTGCAATTTCTGGCCGTAATGTATTAGTTCTAAAACATAATTACGCAGCAAATCATACTTATAGATATAGTCTGATGCGATTTCATCAAACATTTTATTAAAAACATGAAGAATATCTTCGGCCACTTTATCTGATAACTGAAAGATAGGATAGCCCCCGGGTCTGAATATCGGCAGGTCGTCAAGCACTACTCCACTTTTGCTATGGGTCAGAAACTCAGCCGTAAAAATACAGAAATGCCCGTGCTGCTTATCGTCTTGCGGCAACCAGTGATACGGAATTTTAGGTGTGGCAAATAGCAAGGCATTTTTTTCAATGTCAATTACCTTATCGGCATATTCTGCTCTGTTTTTGCCACTTATCAGGCTTATTTTATAATAATCCCGTCTGTTGTAAGGCATCGTTGTACGCTTGTTACCTGCCGCCGCTAACTCATGCAGCTTAAACACATTAAAATGCCCCAGTTCTTTGTTAATTCCTTCAGGTACAACTAATGAGGCCTCTTTATAAAAATCTTCAAGTGTTGTTACTTTCATTATAGCATTTGCAAAATACAAATATACCAATCTAAATTAAAAAGCCCAATAACGTAAAAGGGACGATGAACCCATGTTCACCGCCCCTTTAAAATCAAAATGCTGAGCATCAGAAAAACAGGAAACTGTTTCTTACCTTAAATTCTACCGTACCCAGGTAATCATTGTCTGCGTATGCAGTAGCTTTATAAGTACCGGGTTTTAATTTTTCTTTCAAATCAAACTCAAATGTTGCATTTTGAGGACTCCGTGCCAAATCAACAGTTTGCATGGCATGAACGGCCACAGGCATCAGCTTTTCTCCGCGCATAACGCTCACTTCTTTTATTGAACCTTTTACAGGCATATTTTTTTGGTCAAGAACAGTAAGGTACACCTTCTGTTGGCCCTCTTTGCTATTCTTTAAACTCTCTGGCACCAAAAAAGAAACCCTTAACGAATGTGCTTTTTTTGCTTTGGCGGTAAGTTTGTCGTTGGTCTTTAGCACTTCAACCTTAAAGTTATCGGCAGGGGCGTCATAAATAATTTCATCTATCCTTTTATTGAGCGAGGCAATGTGTGTATTCAGTTCATCTCTCTGTGCGCGCAGTTCATCATATTTTACTTTCCATTCGGTATTTTCCGAAACCAGATTGGCATTACTTGCCTGCAAATCTGTTAAGTTTCTTTCCATCAGAGCTTTTACGTCGTTCAGTTCAATAATCTGATTATTCAGTAAAGCCAGTTGCTCATCTTTAGACTTATTCTTACCTTTTAGCACTTCAGCCTCTTTATTAAGTCTTGCCATTATTTTTTCTTTTTCTGCCAGCAAGCCATTTATGTATTCGGTTCTGTTTAACAGTTCGGCGTTTTCATCACGCTCATCGTTTAAATCTTTGGTCAGACCGCTTATTTCCTCTTCCAGGTTTTGCTTCACCGTCATCAGCGAATCAGCCTGTATCGTAAATCTGTCGCGCTCGTCAGAAATGGCACTTGATCTATATGCCTGAAAAATCCCAAAAGCAGTAGCAAACGTAAGTGCCACAACCATTGCCCCGGCAAATGCTCTTCTTCTTGATTGTGTTAAATTTTCCATATTAAAGTATCGCTAAATGAATATAATTACCTTGCGGATATTTCCAATTTATACTTTAAAATTGTTGTACCATTGCCTTTTGCCTGCCGGCAAAAGGCAAAAACACAGCCAAACCGAGAAATATATTCTACAAAAAGTAATTATTAAATTAAAAATAGAACAAAGAAAGATGAATTTTCGGGTTTTTACCCCTGAATAAAGATGAGAATACCTAACTTTGACTGACGAAAGCCCCGGGTGTTGCAGATACAATGCAATGCCTACATATAAATAGCCAAAAAAACATTCACTACTCATGCGCAAACCGTTCAGATACGTAACGATTTCGTTTATCTCCTGTATTATCCTATTGATGATACTTACGGTTGTTTCTTATCTGAAAGTACATCAGACACTGGCTTATATGGAAGACATTGAGCGCAACTACCAGGTAATGATGAAAGGAGAAGAGCTGATATCAAAAATGAAAGACATGGAAACCGGGCAAAGAGGCTATTTGCTTACCCAACGAAATGTTTTTCTGAATCCATACTACGATGCTTACCGTGTTATTGGCAAAATAATAAACGAACTGGAAGACCTGGTAGAGCATAACGAAGGGCAAACCCAACGGTTGATGCAACTGAAAAAACTCATTGCCGAAAAAATACAGATTACAGAAACCAACATTAAACTTGCACGAATAAAAACCGCTGTAAGTGCCGAGAGCCTGAAAAGCGATAAGCTGAAAATGGATGAAATCAGAAATGTGATGAATCTGTTTTTACTTACCGAAAAGCAGATTCTTAATAACAAATATGCGCTGAAAATAAGTAACGATAAACACCTGCCAGGCTACATTATTTCACTATCGGCATCGTCGGCACTGTTACTGCTGGCTTCTTTCGGGTTTCTGATTTACGAGCTTCGCAAGCGCATCAGGTTTCAGAAGGCGCTTGAAAATAATCTGGATAAATTACAGCGCACAAACTCTGAGCTGGAACAATTTGCTTACGTGGCCTCTCACGACCTGAAAGAACCCCTGCGTAAAATTCGGGCTTTCAGCGGTATACTGCTTAAAAAACACTACTCGTCACTGAATCAGGACGGGCAGGAATCGCTCAATAAAATTGAGAAGTCTGCCGAAAGAATGCAATTACTGATTGACGATTTACTCACGTTCTCGAGAACGGTTAATCATTACGATCAGGAATTACAGACGGTAGATCTTAACCAGATGCTGGAAGAAGTTGAAACCGACTTATCACTGGCCATTGAAGAGAAAAAAGTAAGGATTATTACCGAGGAACTTCCGGTAATAAAGGCGTTCCCGTTTCAGATAAAACAGTTGTTTTATAACCTGATTAACAATTCGATTAAATTTTCTCAGAATGACATTGCACCGATTATTGAAATATCGTCGGAGGAGATGTCAGGAAAAGACATATTTTTTATTGAAGGACTGAGAGAAGAAAGCACTTTCTACCATTTGTGTTTTCAGGATAACGGTATAGGTTTTGAACCTGGTTATGCCGAAAAAATATTTGTTATTTTTCAGAGGCTGCACGGGCGGCATGAATACGAAGGAACCGGCATAGGCTTAGCTATTTGCAAAAGAGTTATGGGCAACCATAATGGTTTTATATTTGCCGAGGGGCAAGTTAATAAAGGCGCCAGGTTTCATTTGTTTTTCCCTAAAACTTTTAATCCTGCCAAAGGTAATCAATTTGAAAAACTCCTTTCTGTTTAACTTGCCTTCGTATACGTAGACGGGTAAAAATAAAAACCGCCGGTTTGGCGGTTTTTATGGGAGCCTTATGGCTCCTTCTTTGAGTTAAATGTGTTTTACTTATTCCGAACAGTGTAACACATTTTGTTCCAGTATCTTTTAGGCTCTATTACAAGCCAAGTATAGTGCTAACCGAGATTGACAGACTTACATCGGCATCAGATTTCAGTACAATACTGCTTAAATCTACATTGTTTTTGCTTTGGATATTCAGAAGGGCTTTCAGACCAAAGAAACCTCCGGTTGGCTTGCTGTAAGAAGCACAATGTACTTCATAATCGCCCTGCTCTAAAAAGGCCGCCTTGAAATTACCGCTGCCATCAACTTTGGCGCTGGTAACTGCATTTTTGAATTTTATCTGGCTTTCTCCCTGTCCCTGAGTTTCAGTTGATTGGTTAAACGTACCCTTTTTGTAAACGTAAACCACTACGTCGCCCATTGTGGTTGAGTTGTAATTATCTATTTTACCACTAATGTCGCTTGAAGACGGTTTATCTACGGTACGGATGGCAGCCTGAAGCTCGCCATAACTTACAAATGAATAAGTAGTTTGTGAGCCCGATGTCTCTGACTTAATGGCTTTTCTGAGGTCAAAATCCATTACCAGCTCAGTGGCTTTACCTTCCTGCACAGCAAATTGCTTGGCTGTCAGTTCTATTGCATTCTGGGTACTTCCGTTAAGTTGAAGTTTTTGTTTGGTATTATCTGCTTTCTGAATGTAGCATCCAGGCGCCGTACCAGATGCATCTTTTTCGTAATCAAGTACCAATGTTATTTTGCTGAATGTGCCAGCGTTAAAATTTCCGCTTCCCAGCTCAAGCGAATTACCGTTTTGCAATTCAAGCAGATTTACGGTTTTGGGGCCTTTAAAGCCATCAAATGTTTTTCCATCTACTTTAATTTCAGTTACTGTTACAAATGCCCCTTTAACCTCCGGTGAGTCAATGGGTGAATCAGTAATACTAACTTTCAGAGTGCCGGAGGCTGAGCCCCCATCGGGACCCATGTCGTTTGAGGAGTCTTCGCAAGACATTTGCAGGAATCCGAGTGAGCCAATAAGCGCTGCGCCGAGAAACAATCTTGTAACTTTCATAAAAAACAGGATTTAGTTAAAAAATGATTACTAAAGTACAGGTGTGCTTCATATCATTTAAGAATGGTTGTTAATTGTAAATGTTCTGTGTTGTAATTGACAACCTGACTAATCAAAACAGCGTACCATTGGTAAAATCCGGCTCCAAAAAACCTGAGATGTGGAATTTTATACCCATCATTCACAAGATTTTCTACAATTCATATCCTTCAGATTGGCAATTAACCCTTTTACAGATTTGGAATAGGTTTTTATCGTTTATATACGCTAACTATTCTTTATTAATCAATAATTATTCAGCACTATGCGTAAATTATTTTTGTTAACAGGCCTTATTATTTTTTCGATTACAGCAGCTTCTGCCCAATCTGACTACAAAACGGGAGTCGGCCTACGTTTAAATTATGGATACGGTTTGAGTATCAAACACAACATGTCTGAAAGAAAAGCCATAGAAGGTATAGTTTATACACGCTGGCGCGGCATAAACATTACGGGTTTGTATGAAATTCATGCTCCTGCTTTTCAGACTGCCGGTTGGAGATGGTACTACGGTGTTGGTGGACACGTAGGTGTTTGGGGTAACGGAGGCCAATATGGTAACCCCTGGTTTGATAACAACGATTCGCACGCTATTGTAGGGGCAGATGGTATACTCGGGCTGGAGTACACTTTCAGAGAGATTCCGCTTAATTTAAGCGTTGACTGGAAACCGGCAATAAACGTGATTGGGTATCAGGGATTATGGCTTGACGACATAGCTCTTACGGCCAGATTTGCCATTAAATAGTATTTTCACAACCACATCAGGCGCTTGCCCAACCCATAAGCAGGCCGCCTGTTATAATCAGATACACTGGCACGTATCGGGTCAGTAAAAGAATAAAAGTAAGTATTATTGTCATTACCGATACTAAATCCACATACATTGGTTGAGACAGAGAAAATGCCGCCGCTGCCGTTAAACCGGTGCTGGCGGCATTAATGCCTTCCAGCGAGGCCCTGATACCCCTGTATTTTTTTAGCTGGTCCCAGAAACGGATTACAAAGAATATCAGAAATGTACCCGGCAAAAAAATACCTGCTGTTGAAACAAAACTTCCAAGCAACTCGCCGTATATCCCCCATTCTCGCATAGATAAAGTACCTACAAACGAAGAAATTGAGAAAACAGGCCCCGGAGCTACTTCAACTATTGCCAGCCCCGACAAAAACTCGTCGGCGGTAAGGTAGTGCTTAAACTTTACAAACTCATTATACAAAAGCGGTTTAAGGATATGCCCCCCGCCAAAAGTAAGACTGCCGTTACGATAAAAATTTTCAAATAAACGTATCGGTAAAGAGTGCGTAACAGCCCCCAGAATAGCTGAAGAAAGCAATACGCCTATCCATAAAAAGAAATTGCCCCACTCAATTCTGATCGGCTCTTTCTGCATTTTCTCCTGCTCATTAAATTTAAGTGCGGTGGCCAGGCCACCGAGTAATATCCAGATTGGCGTAATATAAGGCGAAGGAAAAAAATAGCCGGCCATAGCTGCCAGCACCATTAAAATAACGCTAACCTGTGTTTTTATTACTTTTATACCAATAGAATAGGCTGCAAAAATGATAAATGCCACCCCCATAGGTTTAATAAAACGTGTGAGGCTGGCCAGTTGCTCTTTTTCTATATAAGTAATACCCAAGGCTGCGAGCGTCATTAAGATAGCGCCCGGAAGCACCCAGATAAACAGCGTAATATAGGCAAGGTTGGCTCCGCCGAGCCGAAATCCGAGGGCTGTAATGGTTTGTGTTGAAGTTGGCCCGGGGAGTATCTGACACAACGATTGCAGCTCCAGCAATTCTGCTTCGGTCAGGTAGTTTCTTTTTTTTACGAATCTGTCCAGAAACATGGTTAAATGCACCTGAGGCCCGCCAAAACAGGTGAGCGCAAGAATCATAACATCTTTTAAAAAAATGAAGTATCGAATCTGGCGGGTTTTAATCATTTAAGGTTTTCCTGGATATATGTCGATAAATTAAATAAATATAGCACAGAAAATTTGATTTTTCTGTGCTATGCGGAAATAACAGTACATGAAGCCTATTTTTTAAGCCCCAGTTCTCTTAGTCTTTCGTCCAGAAATTCGCCGGCTGTCATGTTTTCATATCTGCGCGGATTGGCCTCATCAATGCAACTTTCAAGGCAGGTAAGGTCTGTTTCTGCTCTGGCATGCATGAAAAAAGGAATAGAGAATCTGGACGTTTTCATTTTTTCACGAGGCGGATTTACTACCCGGTGAATCGTCGATTTCAGTTTATGATTCGTCAGGCGGTCAAGCATATCACCTACGTTGATGATTATCTGATCTGGCAATGCCGTAACCGGAATCCATTTGCCATCCAGGCGTAATACTTCCAACCCTTCGGCAGAAGCGCCCATCAGCAAGGTAATCAGATTTATATCTCCATGTGCCGCAGCTCTTACGGCTCCTTCTGGCAGTGCATCGGGATTTTCAATCGGAAAATAGTGCAAGGCACGCAAAATGCTATCGCCGTTTCTTACTTTTTCTTCAAAGTAATCTTCGGGCAAGCCCAGATAAAGGGCAATGGCACTTAATAGTGTTTTACCTGTATTTTCAAAAGTTTTATATACGGCCAGCGTGTAAGTTTCAAACTCCGGAACCTCCGACGGGAAAACATTGCTGGGCATTTCGCCTTCGGCAATCGGCTGACCCACATGATAAAACTCTTTCAGATCCGGGCGATTATGCCCTTTGGCGGTTTCTTTTCCTTTGCCCACATAACCCCTCTGCCCTGCCAGCTCCGGAAACTCATATTTTGTTTTCAATTCGTCTGCCTGATAAAAAAACTTCTGAACGGCATCATAAAGTTTTACCCGCAGGTCTTCTGTCAAACCATGATTTTTTATTGCTACAAAGCCTATGGTGTTAAAGGCATTTCCGATATCCTGCACAAATCTGGCTTTACGCTCAGGGTCGCCGGAGGTAAAGTCTGCAAGGTCTAATGACGGTATTTCGTCAAGCAGTGCTTGTTCCATGAAATGATTTATTTTTTCTGCAAAACTAATCTTTTTTTAGTTGTTTTTGATAAAACCGGCGTATGTTTCTGTATTGGAAGCACTGCTAAGCGGGTACCAGGCTGAATTGTCTTTCCGGTTACACACATTTTTTTAACGAAAATAACGTACCTTTGTAGTATGAAAAATACGATTATTGCCCCCTCTGTACTGGCGGCCGACTTCGCCAATTTGCAAAGAGATGCCGAAATGTTGAACAACTCTGTTGCAGACTGGTTTCATATTGATATTATGGATGGTGTTTTTGTGCCTAATATTTCATTCGGAATGCCCGTGCTTGAAGCCATTCAACGCCATGCAAAAAAACCGCTGGATGTACACCTGATGATTGTTCAGCCTGAGCGTTATATTGAAACATTTAAAAAACTAGGCGCTGAAATTATTACTGTACACTACGAGGCCTGCCCGCATTTGCATCGTACTTTGCAACAAATAAAAGATACCGGCTGCAAGGCCGGTGTGGCGCTTAACCCGCATACGCCGGTAAACGTACTTGAAGACATTCTTCATGATATTGACATGGTTCTGATTATGTCTGTTAACCCTGGTTTTGGCGGACAAAAATTTATTGAACATACCTACGAAAAAGTAAGGAAAGTGCGCCGGATGGCAGATGAACGCAGACTTGGCACAATGATAGAAATTGACGGTGGTGTAACCACTGCCAATGCGGGCCTTTTAGTAGACGCAGGTGCCAATGCTTTGGTAGCCGGTAGTTTTGTTTTTAACTCGACCGACCCTGCGCAAACCATCAGAGACCTGAAAAATATATGTGATACTCATCATTAAATACAACTGAAGCTGTATGTTCTCTCTGAGCCGAAAAACAACCTATATTATATTAGCAGGCATTATGGTGCTTGCTTTTTTATTGCGTTTTCATAACATAGGCAAACATGGCCTGGCAGGCGACGAGAAATACTCGCTTTTTGTGAGCCAGTTCGTGAGCTACGAGGGCAATAACCAGCGGAACTCAGTAAGAAAGCCCGACAGCCCCTATTTCACCCCAAGGGAGTTCTGGTCAGAAAAAAGTATTCATGATTTTTTTGATTCCATAGCTCGGATTGACACCGGCAATGGGGCTTTATATACGTATTCTTTACACTACTGGACACAGATGTTTGGCCTTCAGGATGCTGACCTGCGGTTTATGTCTTTAATATTTAACCTGTTGACGGTGTTTTTGACATACGTGTTTGTTAACAGACATTTTAAATCATCTAATCTGGCTTTGCTGGCATCATTTTTAGCCGCTGTTTCTCCCTTTAATATTACCTATTCGCAAGTTGCCCGCAATTATGCGCTGCTCTTCTTTTTTTCATTGCTGGCCACCCACTTGTTTCTGATTATTTTAGAGAAAGAAAAAAACAATAAAAGCAGCCTTGCCTTTTATTTGTATTATGGCCTGAGTGCACTTGCCTGCGAGCTATGCCACATCTCGGCATTTCCGCTTTTTTTGATTCACGGGCTTTATGTAATCATTTACGTGAGGAAACTCAGGGTATGGGTAGGGCTTGCGCTTGCCATGCTCATTCCGGCTATGGGCGTGGTTGCCTGGCTAAAATCAGACGGTGGCCGCTGGTTAATTGAATACGTTGAAAACAGCGTAAAATCATATAATATAATGGCCAGAACAGCCCCTGACGACTACCTGTCGGTGGCTACCCTGCCCAACATTTTTAAACAGTTGCGCTTTGTAGTTTCATCGGCATTTATAACCAGCGAGGGGCTATATATTCATTTATCAGGTCTAAAAAATACAATCATTGCACTGGTAAGTGTTTTGGCTGGGGTGTCTTGTTTCAGATGGCTACCGTCTGACAAACTGAAAGTTGCCGGTGTCTGCGGGTTGCTGGTACTCGATTTCTTTCTTTACAGCACCGCCAGGCTTCATTTTATGGTGCTAACCCTTAATATAGTACTGCTAGTTATTCTGCTAGGCACTTTATTTCAGAAGAGTAAAGCAGCCAATCACCCATTACTGGTATTTTTATCAATGCTCACTTTGTTGCCTTTTGTGTTTCTGATATTATTTTCAATTCAGGATGGCAATACATTCAGAATTATGCCCCGATACATAGGCTATATGTATGCCTTTGGCATTGTGCTGACAGCCTTGCTTATCAGGCAGTTATTATTGCTGGAATCGAGCGTTAAGTATGCTTTAGTGTTGCTTCTGGGCGTGCAACTGGTGTTGGTATGTGGAATAGTGGTAAACATCTGGGAAGACAAAGCACCCAGGTATTTTATGCATTTTGCAGAACCAAGAAAAGAAAACCCATATAAACTGGCTGCTGACAAAATAGTGAACCTTTATGCCAAAGGCGATACGGTAGTTTATTGTTCTTTTCTGGACAACAGCACACCGGGCGGCAAAGACTTGCCACCGTTTTCGGTGGTTGATGCGCAGCTTACCAATTTTTATCTACCCAAAAACTCAGATATTATTCAGAGAGTTAATCCTGAAGAGCAAAACAGAATTTTCATTAAAAAACCTGATGGACGCCAGATACTGATAACTGATTTGGAAAAAAGCAGGTACTAAAAAAAATCCTCCGGCAAGCCGGAGGATTTTTCGTGTCAAATATTTATCATTTCCCTCCCGGAGGGCAATATTGTTTCAGGTAATTAGTAAACAGGGTATTCAGGTGCATTCTTGTACCTTCTCCTTCATATATGCCGTGCGAGCGGTTAGGATAGGCCATAAACTGAAACTGTCTGTTGTGCCTGATTAATTCGTTAACAATCAGCTCTGCATTCTGGTAATGAACGTTGTCATCGCCGGTGCCATGAATATACAACAGGTTTCCTTTCAGATTTTTGGCATAAGTAATGGGCGAACCTTTAATAAAATCTTCCCGGTTTTCCTGCGGTAAGCCCATGTAACGCTCCTGATAAATGTTGTCGTAAGTAAGCTGGTTTCCCACTGCCGCTACCGAAATTCCGGTTTTATAGATTTCAGGATACTGAAACATCAGGTTAAGTGTGCATGACCCACCACCACTCCAACCGTGCACAGCCACACGCTCTTTGTCTACATAAGGCCATTCCAATATCTTTTTGGCAGCCATGGCCTGGTCCCGGGTGTTTAAAAGGCCAATTTTTCTGTAAATTGATTTCCTCCACATTCTGCCCTTCGGCGCTGGAGTACCCCGGTTATCAAGCGACACATAAATGTATCCATCCGCAGCCATATCGCCGTTATAAAGCCCATTGCGGCCTACACCAAAGCGGTCTGTAACGGTTTGAGATGCCGGCTCACTATATACCATAAATACAATCGGGTATTTTTTTGAGGCATCAAAATTTTTCGGTTTGGCTATCCAACCGTCCATTTCAATTCCCTCTTCGGTGGTTATTCTGAAAAACTCAACATTTGATTTTTTCTTTCTTTCAACATCAATCTTTTTGCTGATGTCTTTTTGAGGGTCTAGGGGTTGGTGTTCGGGCAAAGCAACCCATTCTATGGCCGTAGGGGTAAAGTAGTTAGTAAAACTATGGTAGGCAAACTTTCCGTTTGGGGAAATCTGATACCCATGTGTACCTTCTTCCACAGCAGGCGAAATTCTTACGGCTTCACCGGCACCATCAAGCCCGGCACGATACAGGTATTTCTGGGTAGCATTGGCAGGAGAAGCCATAAAATAGACATAACCATTTGCTTCATCTATTGCTTCGGGTGATATCACATCAAAGTTTCCTTTGGTGATTAAGGTTTCTTTCTTGCCATCTGCCGACACCCTGAACAGGTGTCTCCAGCCATCTTTTTCGCTTATCCAAATAAATTCCTTCCCGCCTTTTAACCATCTCCATCCGGCAGGATTCTCATCAGCCCAATGGGTGCTTATATCTACCCATGCTTCGTCTGCTTCCTGATAAAAAGTACTCACTGCACCTGTCAGGGCATTGGCATACATCAGCTTACTTTGGTTCTGCTTGCGGTTCAGTTGTTGCAAAATCAGCTGGTTAGAGCTACCCGCCCAGTCCATACGAGGAATATAATGCTGGCGGCTATCGCCCGGCACTTTCATCCAGGTAGTTTTTGCTGTTGTTACATTTACCACCCCTACTCTGCAGGCAGATGGGGCTTCACCAACTTTGGGGTACTCTACCGGCACTACAAATGAATAGATAGAGTCTGTATTGTTAATCATGTAAAAATCACGGATGGTGTTGGCATCTATCTGCCAGTAGGCGATAGACTTACTGTCGGGGCTCCAACGAAAACCATCCCGGCAGTCAAATTCCTCTTCATAAACCCAGTCGAAGGTACCGTTTATCAATTTCTTGGTGCCATTGGTTGTAGTAAGCACTTTGGGTTTGCCGCCAGCCAGTTCTTCTACATAAATATTGTTTTTGCTTACATAGGCTGCCTTTTTACCATCGGGCGAAATCTTTGCAAACATCAGAGAGGCCTCAGGCAAAGACGCCCCCAGTTTTTTAAGTTCTTTGGTAGTTAAATCCAGCACCCAGTAGTCGCCTCTGGTTTCGTAACGCCATACCCGTTTGGTGTTGGTAAAAATCAATAATTTTTTCTGGTCGTCTGAGAAACTGAAATCACGAACAGCCAGCGGAGCATTACTGCCCTTAGGTGTCAGTAAATCTTTGCTCACAATTACTCGTGCCTGCTGTGTAAGCAAGTCAAATTTTACAATTTCCTGTTTTTCAACAGAATAATATCCATTGCCATCGGGGGTCCATTTGGAAGATTGTCCCGGTTGTGCGGTAGCATTAAATGCCCAAATAAAGAAACAAAAGCCAAATAATTTTCTTAGCATAGTCTGGTAAATGAAGGATGATTTTGGGTTGCTAAATTAAGCAAAAAAGGTTGTTGTCCATACAAATAAATTAGTATGGGACTAAGATTTCAGCATTTGAGCTTTAATATTCCCTGCGTACTATTACTTAAGCAACCTAAAAACGAAATTATTGATTAAAAATTTAGTTCAGCCTCACCCATACCGGGTGAAATAAATACTAATTGAAATTTTAACCACGGAGAGTCACGAAGTTTAGCACGGAGCTTCACAAAGGTATAATTTGAAGTACCAGATAAAAATAACAACTAAAGATAAAAGTCCTTAACTAGCCGTCCGGAAAACATCATTTCCTGCTGGTAAGCAGAATCCCCAAAAGAACCAGTGCCCCCCCGATAAGCGTGGGAATGGTGAGCTTTTCGCCTAAAAAAGAAACGGCAATCAGCACTGCAAATACTGGTGTAAGATTACCAATAATGGCCGATTTGGTAACACCAATTAACCGAACGGCCTCATAATACCAGATAAAACCCAGAGCTGTAGCAGCTGCGCCCATATATACCACCGACACATAAGCCTGCCAGCTGGCAGTAGCCATGCGCTCAAACAATTGATGCTGCATGGCAGGTATAAATAAAAGAATACAGCCTATGAACGCCGAAAAAGCGCTGAGTGTTAGCGCAGGCATGGTTCTTAAAGCCAGTTTTCCGGTTAGGGTATAGGCCGTCCACGACAACACTGCGCCCATAATAAACCACTCGCCAATGCCCCAGGTACCTTGTTCTAACAGATTACCGAAATCGCCCCTCACAATTACTACCATAGCGCCGGCTATGGATATCAGAATACCTGTCCATTTCAGAAAAGTAACCTTCTCGCCAAAGAAAATGGCACTGCCTAATGTAATAGTAATGGGTGCAAACGCAATAATGAGCGATGCACGCACCGTAGGCATATACTGAATACCCATAAAAAAGCTCAGGTTGTAAAGTACCACCCCCAATAAGCCGGCTACTGCTGCCCATTTCCACTGGGTTGGGCTCAGCTTAGGAATTTTACCCTCTTGCTTATAAAGCATCAACATTAATAGAGTGGCCCCTACTGTAAAACGTAAAAAGGCTGTTGAATATGGCCCGAACGACTGTATGGCTATTTTTCCGGCTGCAAAGTTTGAACCCCAGAAAAAAACAGTAGCAACCAGTTTTAGATAGGTAATACGCATGAAAATCTGTTAATAAAGAGAAATAAGGCCGCAGGCACTATATTATAAAATACACTTTCAACATTTAATTGGTTCGGTTTGGTAAAATTTTCTACACTCATCTGTACGATGAGTATTTTGTATCACAATTACATGGCCAGACGGCGGTTATCTGGCCAAGGCACAACAATTGTAAGATTATAAGTATTAAATCTTACAACTATGGATACTACGAACAATGAGGCAATGGTAACAACAATGGAGCCGCTAAAGGAATATTCAGACAAAAGTACAGACATGACCACCATGGTTACTATTCTGGATAAGCTGGCCAAAAAGGGCTTCGATAAAGAGTTCAGATGGGCGGCCAAAGGTTTTCATATTTCAGACTCTGACAAGCATTATCAGCCTGAAGAACTGGAAATCATTAAGACGTATCGTTTTGAGGGAGAATCAAGCCCTTCGGAATCATCGATTATCTACATCATTGAGTCGAAAGACGGCACCATTGGTTATACTATTGATGCCTATGGCGCTTACAGCAACCATGAAGATGAGGCAGGGTATGATGAATTTGTGAAGAATATCCCGGTAATTGAAAAGGACGAACGCCTGATTTTTGAGCCTTAATTTAGTCTTCTTATATATTTCAATATATCTTCAAGCAGGAGTAAGTCTTAGGGCTTACTCCTATCTTTGTTTTTGGGGGGTAATATAATTAATAAAAATCAATTCGTCTTATGCTGAAGCTTGTTTCCAAAAAAACGATAGGAATAAATGTCGGATTCTCTAAAAGTAAGTCAATGCTTGCCATGCAGCCTCTTCTTCATCAAAATTATCAACTAAGTAAAGGCACTAAAGGACAAGAGATAGTTTCAAAATATTGAATATTTTTTATTTTTGTGGAACACTATACTTAACTTATTCTACAATATGGCTGAAAAGCATAAAATCACCTATTATTTGGGAGCTGGAGCTAGTGCAGCAACCATTCCAGTTGTCTCAGATTTTAAGAATACCCCAAAACACATTTTAAAATTCTTTGAAGATTATGAGAAAAATTGTAATATAAAATTAGAATCTTATTATCCATTTGTAAAGAATATAAAAGATCTTTTTACAAGGTTTTCATACGCATTTGAAAAAGTTTGTAGCATGGACACTCTAGCAAAAAGATATTTTCAAACTGATTTCCGGGATGAAAATTATTATGATTACAAATTATTTCTGGAAGTAATTTTTACTTTTTATCATTTTATTCAGATAGATAAAATAAAATTTCAAAACACTAACATAGAGAGTAGCAATATCAGTTTTTCTAAAAGTTACCCGGATTCACGTTATGAAAATTTGATTAGAACAGTCGGTGAAAAACGAAGTGATGCATATAATATGCTAAAAGTGGAGATTCCTAATAATTTCCAATTCATAACATGGAACTATGATCTTTTATTTGAGTCCACCATTGCTAATGATTTACATAATATTAATAGTGGTTCCGCATTTGAAATTTATAAATATATTAGAGGTGCTAATATCAATCCTGAAGCTTATAATGGGGCTAATATATTAAAATTGAATGGAACCTGTATTCAAATGCATTGTGTTTGGGATATAGTTGAAAAAGAAAACAATGCGATAAATGATTCATATGAAGATACTGCTAAGAGGTATATTAAAGTTCTTGAAAAGATTCATAATCATCATCATGACTTTGCTAAAATTGGTGGTACAAAAGAGTCCTCAAGTATTAGATTCGCGTGGGAGAGTGAATCTAATGATGGCATTAAAACTAAACTTGAATCTATAGCTACAGCCACAGAAATTGTTGTTTTGATAGGATATTCATTCCCATCTGTAAATCGAAAGATTGATGAATTTTTTTTTAAGAATTTAAAGCCAGAAGCAATAGTATATGTACAAGGAAAAGATTACGACGATTCCAATAAAACAAAAAGACTTCTAGAACAGTGTTTCATAAACTGTACCCCACCTTTTACAATCATCCCAGTTGAAAGTGGGAATTTTTTCTATGTTCCTGCTGAATACTTTGAGGAAAAAAAATCAGAAAGAGGAGGAATGATAGAAGTAATTAATGAAAATTAAGGCTTTTCCTTAACTCCTGCACAAAAACAGGCTGCCTGATTAGGAGCATTACAGTAAAAAAATTTCTGTCCGGACGTAGCTTGATAATGCTCATGAGTAACAATAAATGAATACAAATTTTTTTTAAGCTTGTGTTAGGTTGGAAGCAAAAGAAAACTTACACATCAAATTAAAAATTTTAAGATAATTTTTAGTCTTTCACGAAAAAGCCGAAAAGTAGTGCCACCGGGAGAAAAAAGTGCCACCGAATTTGCCTTGAGAAAATATAGAAGATTATGCAAAAAAGAAGAGAAAATAACAAAAAAAGCCCTGTTTTAGCAGGGCTTTTGACTTCTTGTGACCGCGAAGGGATTCAAACCCCTAACCTTCTCATCCGTAGTGAGACGCTCTATTCAGTTGAGCTACGCAGCCTTGTTCCCGATTTGGGACTGCAAAGGTAGCAAGCGTAAATGTATTTGTCAAATACTTTTTTCACTTTTTTAATTCACTTACCCCATCCAAATCAATATTCTTGAAATAATCATATATTTTCAAAATAATCGCCAATGCAACCGTAATTTCTGCTGCTGCCACCACCATCACAAAGAGTGCAAACATTTGTCCCTGTAGCCGGTTAGGGTCATACTGGCTAAAGGCAATCAAATTCAGATTAACCGCATTGAGCATCAATTCAACCCCCATCAGCACCAGAATAGCATTACGCTTGGTTACTGCTACTGCCAACCCTATAGAAAACAGAATGGCCCCGATTATGAGGTAATTTTGTATGTATATCATCTGTTTATTGTAAGTAATCGTGAATGGTGAATTGCGGATTAGTGAATAATTTTTCTCTACACTTTATCCTTTTTTGCCACGTAAGCTGCACCAACCAGTGTTGCCAGCAAAAGCAAGCCAATGAGTTCAAAAGCCAATACATAGTTAGTCATCAGCTCTACGCCTATTTTATTAACGGTGGTTCCCTGAATGGTATGGCGGGTAATCAGATGAAAATTGGCGGTAAAAATTACTTTCAGAAAACCTAAAAACAATAAACCTGCTACCAACACCCCCCAGAACCGGTTATGGTGGCTTACCAGTATTGTATTCACTTTATCTGCCGCCTGTTTGTCTTTGGTTTTATTGGTAAGCATGATACCGAAAATCATCAGAATAAGAATACCGCCAACATAAATCATAATCTGGCTCACTGCCAGAAAGTCAGCCCCGGCAAAGACATATAACCCTGCCATGCCCAATAAAGTAACCAAAAGGCTGAATGCCGCATAGAGTACGTTTCTGGTAAAAAGCAGATAAACTGCCCCGCCAATGGTAATGCTTGCAATAAAAAAGAAGGCAATTTGCTTTACCAGCTCTTCATCAATATGTTTAAGTAAATCTTCCAAACCTGGTTATATGTTATTCTTGACCGCGTTTCAGGGGATAGCCTGAAATCCTGTTAAAATTATTATGCTGAAATTATTTATTCTTCCGGACTACCAAAGTCAAACAACGACTGCTGCTTGGGCGGTTTAGGGGCCGACCTGCCTTTAGGTTTCGGCGTTTCTTTCGGCATCTTCTCTCCTGCCGGGCCATCTAAATCAAATAAAGACTGGCTGGCGGCCGGTTTAGGTACAGCCTTAGCTTTGGGCTTTGGCGCATCTTTTGGGGCAAAGTTACCAAACAATGAAATGGTGGGTTCTGCCTCTTTGTTTGCATCTGTAACAGGCTCTGGTAATGGTGCAGGCTCAGTTACTTGTTCTTTTGCCAGAGGGGGTTCTTTTTCAGCTGTTTTTGTTGAAGATTCAATAACAGAAACGGTATCAACAGGCAACAATGCTACTTCTGGTGTTTCCTCTGTTACAGGTTTTTCAATTGTTTCCCGTTTTTCAGCCTCCTCAACAGGCCCGGTACTAATTGCTTCGGCCGTTTTTTCAGTATCAACTATTTCTGATTGTACTTCTACTTCGACAGAAGGCATGAATACGGCACCGGGTGATTCTATTTCTTTTGTTTCTTCAACAGCTTTTATATCCGCCTCAACCATGGCTGGTTCTGCTGACTCATTCAAAACCGATGTATTTTCAGGAACGTTTTCATTAATAAGGGCGGCAGTTAATCCTAACTCAATATCTTCTGCTTTAGCCTCAACTGATGGTACTAATTCAGCCGCCGGTAATGCTGTTTCTGTTTTATCTTCTGCTGATGTTTCTGCTGGTTTTGCTACCGCCCTAAACTTAGGCACAAAGGCAGGTTTGGGCTTGGGTGCGGCTTCCTCTACCTCTGCCTTAACAGGTATTTCCAACTCAATATCTTCTGCTTTAGCCTCAACAGATGGTACAATTTCAGCCAATGGTAATGCTGTTTCTGTTTTATTTTCTGTTGATGTTTCTGCTGGTTTTGATACCGCCCTAAACTTAGGCACAAAGTCAGGTTTGGGCTTGGGTGCGGCTTCTTCTACCTCTGCCTTAGCAGGTATTTCCAACTCAATATCTTCTGCTTTAGCTTCAATTTTTGGCACTATTTCAGTCGATGGTATTGCTGTTTCTGTTTTATCTTCTGCTGATGTTTCTGCTGGTTTTGCCACTGCCTTAAACTTAGGCACAAAGGCTGGTTTGGGCTTGGGTGCTGCTTCCCCTACCGCTGCTTTAACAGGCATTTCCAACTCAATATCTTCTGCTTTAGCCTCAACAGATGGCACTAATTCAGCCGCTGGTATTGCTGTTCCTGTTTTATCTTCTGTTGATGTTTCTACTGGTTTTGCCACGGCCTTAAACTTAGGCACAAAGGCAGGCTTGGGCTTGGGTGCTTCCTCCTGCGTAACTTCCTCAGACGCGATGCTTTCAGGTTCAGAACTTTCAGGCTTTGAAACCGCCTTAAACTTAGGTGTAAACGCCGTCTTGGGTTTAGGCGCTGCTTCCTGTGCTGCTTCTTCCGGTGCAATACTCTGTGGGGCTTCTGATTCCGGTTTAACAGCCGGTTTAAACACAGGCTTAAATGATATCTTAGGCTTCGGCGTTTCTTCCGGCTTTCCGTCTTCCTGTATTATATTTTCAGCATCGGCAATTTTCGGTTTCATTACAGGCTTAAATGCCGGCTTGAAGGCCGGTTTCGGGGCATCTGCTTTTGTTTCTGGCTCCTTATCTGCATCTTCTTTTTCTGCGGCGGGTTTCACAACCGGCCTCATGGCAGGCTTAAAGGTTGTTTTAGGCTTTTTCTCGGGCATTTCAACTTCCGGAATACTCTCTTTGGGTATCGCCTTAAACGCCTCTTTAGCAGCCACGTAGTCGTTATATAATTTCTTCTTCTCTTCTGCCTGCGCGGGCGAAAGATTTGAAAAAGCAAAGTTCATATCGGCCACATCTACCACGCTGAAATTGTACTCGTTGGTCATGGTCAGGCATTCTGTAGGGCATACTGTTGTGCAAAGGCCACAGAAACAACATTTGGCCATATCGATATCAAATCTTCCGGCATATAAGCGTATCGGCGAGCCGTCAGAGGCATAATCAATAATGCCGGCTGATTTAATGGGTTCAATATCAATACAATCAACCGGGCAAACCTTGGCACACTTATCGCACACAATGCAATCATCTATCTCACAATCCAACTGGTATCTGCCGTTATCAGGTACTGCAATTGTTTCGTGCGGAAACTGGAGCGTTGCAATGCCCACATCCTGCTTAAAATAATCAGGGTCCTGTACAGATATAGGTTTTCTGCTCTGGCGTGCATTCAAGAAGTGACGCAGCGTCAGGCTCATGCCTTTCACGGTGGTCTGTATTCCTAATTTTATATCTTTAAAATATCCCATTTCTATATCCTTCCTATCGGCTAAATCCTTACGCAAATATAAACTCAAATTTGCCATTTAATCTTTAAAACCCTAATTTTGACAAAAAGATTTACACATAAGGGTTTACTGCCAGCAGAAGACCTTATTTTTTTGACATTTAAAGGATAAACACCTTTCAATCATGCGCAAATTATTTACACTCACACTTGAGCCGGAGGTGGCTCTTGATGATACCGCCCTACGGCATTTTGTTCTTCAACAGGCTTCTTTACCTGCAACTACCGAAGACGTACACATTCAGAAACTCCGCCAGTCTATTGATGCCCGCAACCGCCAGGTGAAAGTTAACCTGGATCTGGAATTATATATAGGAGAAAAACCTGCTCCGGTAATGGAGTTTCAGAAGAATTATGCAGATGTGAGCAGCCACAGGCAGGCTATTGTGATAGGCGCAGGGCCAGCAGGTTTATTTGCTGCCTTGCGACTGATAGAACTGGGTATTAAACCAATTGTGCTGGAAAGAGGCAAAGACGTACAGGCACGCAGAAGAGACCTTTCGGCCATTAATAAGGAACACATAGTTAATCCGGATTCTAATTACTGTTTTGGAGAAGGTGGCGCTGGTACTTATTCTGACGGAAAGCTATACACCCGCTCTAAAAAGCGTGGAGATGTGAGGCGTATTCTTGAAATACTGGTTGCGCATGGGTCTACCCCGCAGATTCTGGTAGATACACACCCGCACATTGGTACCAATAAGCTACCCAATGTAGTAGCCGATTTACGCAACAGTATTCTGGCTGCAGGTGGCGAAATTCATTTCAACACCAAAGTAACTGATTTAAAGATTGTTAACGACCAGATAAAAGGTGTAAGTGTAGCCGATGGCAGGGAGTATCAGGGTATTGCCGTGATATTGGCAACCGGCCACTCGGCAAGAGATATTTTTGAGCTGCTGCACCGTAAAAACATTCTGATAGAGGCCAAGCCCTATGCTATGGGGGTGCGCATTGAACACCCGCAGTCATTGATAGACCAGCACCAGTATCACCGCCCCGAACGGGGAATACTACCGGCTGCCGCTTATAGTCTGGTAGCGCAAACCTATTATAATAATGTACAGAGGGGGGTTTTTAGTTTTTGTATGTGTCCAGGTGGTTTTATTGTGCCGTCGGCAACAGACGAGGGCGAGCTGGTGGTTAACGGGATGTCGCCCAACCGCCGGGATTCAAAATTTGCTAATTCAGGCATTGTTGTAGCCATCAATGAAGCCGATTGGCAGAAAAATAAAAACCTGGGGCCTTTGGCCGGACTTGAACTGCAAAAAGAAGTAGAACAACGGGCTTTTAATTTTGCGCTCAAAAGTAAATCATTTGCTTTAATGAATGAAGAAAACAAGTCTGACACCGAAAATCGCCATTGCCAGTTAGCACCTGCCCAGCGGCTTTCTGATTTTCTGAATGGCAAGATTTCAGCTTCTCTGAATGCTACGTCGTATCAACCCGGTTTAACTTCTTTAGATATGGTTGAAGTACTGCCCGATTTCATTGCCCGGCCGTTACAGGATGGATTCAGGCAATTCGGAAAGATGATAAAAGGTTACGTTACCAACGAGGCGCAACTGATTGGCATTGAGAGCAGGACGTCGTCGCCGGTGCGGATTCCGCGAGATAAAGAGTCACTGGAACATCTGCAAATTAAAGGACTTTTCCCATGTGGAGAAGGGGCAGGTTTTGCAGGAGGCATTGTGTCTGCTGCAATGGACGGTGAAAGATGTGCCGAACAATTGGCCCGACTTTATGGTAATTAAGGTTAAATGATAGAGATTTTTGCTTATATTGCAGAAACTAAATATTAACCTAAAGTCTATTTACCCCCGTGACCTTCGCTGAATTCATTAGTAAACTCTCCGACAGATTAAACAATCAACCCTTGCCGGGTCATGCTGAAATCGTAAGAAAGATGTCGCCCAACCGTATGCGTTTGAAAGGAGAACCTAATGATAGCACCCGGCGAAGCGGCGTTTTAATATTGTTTTACCCCAAAGGAGAAGACATACTGGTTCCGCTTATTTTGCGCCCGCAATATGACGGTGTGCATGGTGGACAAATGGCGTTTCCGGGTGGACGTGCCGAACTGAAAGACAAAAATATTCAGCATACGGCTTTAAGAGAAGCGCAGGAAGAAATTGGCATCAAGGCATCTGATGTAAAAGTTCTGGGTAATCTGACAGAACTATATATAGTACCTTCAAATCTGCTATGCCAGCCTGTACTTGGATACATTAATTATAAGCCCGATTTTTATCCGGATGCCCGCGAAGTAGCCGACATACTTGAAATACCACTTTCTGTATTTATCAATCCTGAAACCGTGCAGACGCGACAGGTAGAAACCAGAGGCTACAAATTTGAAACGCCGGGTTTTGTGGTAGATGACCAAATTGTATGGGGTGCCACTGCCATGATGATAGCCGAATTGGTAGAAATTATTAATCTTCTGGAGTCATAAAAAAACGAGAGGCGTTAATCCTCCCGTCCTTCTTTTCTGGTGGTTTGGGTCCATTCTTTATTTTCATCTGACATATTCCATTAATAATCCATCATATTTTTCACAAAACGCTTTGATTCTCGATTCTCGATTTGCAAATTGCAAATCAAAAATCAATTTGCATGAAGAAACATAATGGCATGCGGCCACAAGATATAGTTATTCTTATGGCAATTATTGCAAGTTCAAAGATATCCAATGCATGGAATCAGTCTAATTTCGAGTCAAAAGCGGAAGAAAATAAACTTCAATTAAAAGACTTTGTCGTGATACCGGCAAACAATAAAACACTAGCTCAAATACTACAAATTAGTGAATCAGAAATTTCTGAATCTCTATATAGATCCAGCTTTTCCGGTTTGATAGAAGATGTAAAAACCAAAAAGATTAACAAAAGAGCTTTACTTGATTTTCTGATTTATGGTATAAAATACGTCTTCCCGGCTCGACCGGCAGGTCTAGCCAGAGGCATTGCAACCGCTCATTCGGCTGACCCTTTGAAGCACTTGATAATATCAGAAGATAAATACATTTGGGAACACCCTGAGGGAGATATAAGAGGTCAGGTTATCGAACCTCTATATCCATCAATACCCTCAATTGTCAGGCAAAATAATAATTTATACGAATTGTTATCATTGATTGATGGTATCAGAACAGGCAGCTCAAGAATAATCAAAATAGCATCACAAGAACTTGAAAAACGCATAACAGACGCATGGCCTCCAATCAATCTCTGAATATAGAAAGGTTAAGAATAATAGCTAATGCCTTACTTCCTATTAAAAATAAGATTGTTTTTGTAGGAGGTGCTGTTGTATCTCTATATGCCGATGACCTTTCAAAAGAAGATGTACGCATTACTGATGATATTGATGTAGTAGTTGAAGTAATTAGTAGAGGAGATTACAGCGACATAGAAGAGCAAATAAGGAGTTTAGGATTTAAAAACGATATTGACTCGAATGTAATTTGCCGATATAAATTTCTTGGTATTACTGTTGATATAATGCCAAACGAAGAGGGTATTCTAGGGTTTTCGAATAAATGGTATATAGAAGGGGTAAAAAATAGTATTGATTTTTCATTAGACCAGGAGACTTCAATTCAGATATTTCCTGTTGCCTATTTTATATCTTCAAAATTAGAGGCGCTCAAATCAGTAAGACACGGCAAAGACTATAGATGGAATAGTGACTTTGAGGATATCATTTATATTTTTAATAATTGTACTAAAATCAGCGAAAGCATACTTCAGTCTGATAAACCTGTAAAAGAATTTGTTAAATTTGAGTTAGAAAAACTTCTTAGAAGACCCAACATTGAAGAAGAAATAATTGCGCACTTAGAGTATTCATCCCAACAGTTCAGAAAGAATAGAATTATTTCAATCTGGAAGCATCAAATTACTGAAATCTGATAAAAAAACGAGAGGCATTAATCCTCCCGTCCTTCTTTTCTGGTGGTTTGGGCATCAGCCATTCTTACAATTTTTGGTGTAAACTTAGCCAATACGTCAACTAATTCAGTTTGCGAGGCAATCACGGCTTCAATATTCTTGTAAACCATAGGCGCTTCATCTAAATCTCCGCCAATCAGGTACACATTTTTTTCGGCCAGCGCTTTCTTTAAGGCGCTGTTGGTAACAGAGCTCAAAGCTTTTTTTCTCGACATCAATCGCCCAGCCCCATGCGAAGCCGAATTGAGAGCCTCTGCCTCACCTTTTCCACGTACTACAAAGCCGGGGTCTGTCATAGAGCCGGGGATAATCCCCAAATCGTTGCGCCCTGCCGGAGTAGCCCCTTTTCGGTGGACTATCACTTCAGTACCATCGGCCAATACCTCTTTCCATGCAAAGTTATGGTGGTTTTCAACCATTTTTATAGGCTTCTCACCTATCATCTTTGCTATCTTCTTATGTATTTCATGATGGTTAGCCGAAGCGTAATCACCTGCCAGATTCATGGCTATCCAGTATTCCTGCCCCTCTTCGGTATTCATGTCCAGCCAGGCCAGATGGGCCGCTTCTTTTGGCAATTTGGTTTTTTGCCTGGCAATTTGTGAGTAATAGTTGGCAACTGCTCCACCAAAACCTCTAGAGCCTGAATGAGACAACAAAGCCAGATATTCACCTTTGGGTATTCCCAGCAAATCATCTTCGGCAAATACCTCAACAATTCCCCACTCCACAAAGTGATTACCCGTGCCAGATGTACCCAATTGTCGGTAGGCTTTATCTTTCAGGTCTCTGATTATTTTTGTGGCTTGCCATTCGGCTTTGTCCATTATGGTTTCATCAAATTTATGAGCAGTTTCTCCACCCATACCGAATTTTGTGTTTTCAACCAATGCTTTTTTTAGCAAGCCGGGTTGGCGTTTAAAAAAATCACCGGGTAAATCATATACTGAAAGGCACATGCGGCAGGCAATATCTACGCCTACTGCATAAGGTATAACCGTATTGGCAGTAGTAGCCAGTACGCCCCCGATAGGTAAGCCGTAACCCTGATGCGCATCGGGCATTAATGCGCCTGCTACTGCCACAGGCAGGCTCATGGCTGTTTCCATTTGTGCAACGGCTCCCTCTTCTATATGTTCTGCACCATATATCTTATAAGGTATTGAGGCTGTTGCTAATTGAAACATGCCTTCTTTTTGTTTCTCCTTCCGGTCTATTGCAAAATGTGGTATTTCTTCAGGCAGATACGTTTTTCCTTCTTCTGAAAGTTCCACTTTATTGCCTTGTTTTTGCAACAGGTAAAGCTCTTTTGCCAGATTAGTAACTTTGTTTTTTGAATTGGCAAATTTCTTCGGATTTGCCAGCATCTCTGCAAAAAGTCTTAATACTTTTTCTTTGGGGTATTCCGCTTTTTGAATGAGCCCATTGGTGATTCTCATGAAAACTCCATGCAGGTTTTCAGGGATGTTTCCCAATACTAATATTTCATCTAATGAAATCGTTGTTTCCATTTTAATACTTTGTTATTGAGGGGCATCATTTATGCCCCTGTGTTGTTTTCAATTTTTCACAAAAATCTGCTTCAATTGATCCAAGATTTGTCCGTTACCAGAAACCGAAATGTTATTGATTTTGTCTGCAATTTTCTCCACATACTCCATCTCTTTCAATTTCCACAAGGTTTCGTTTTCTTCCATCAATTTGGCAGTGTTCAACAAGCTACGCATCGAAGCGGTTTCTTCCCTCCGCATAATAATGTTCGCCTGTGCTTTTTTCTCAGCCATTAATACCTGGTTCATGATATCTTTCATGTCTCCTGGTAAGATAATGTCACGGATACCAAAGCTCCTGATTTCAATACCTAAATCAGCTACTTTTCCGGAAGCACTTTTCATGATAAACTCACCGATGCTATCTTTTTTATCCAACAACTCATCGAGGGTTAATCCTCCGATATACTCCCTCAAGGCTAATTGGAGTAAAATATAAACTTGCCTGTCGCAGTCCTTGTTTTCATACAAAGCCTTTACAATATCAGTGATACGGTATTGAACAACCCCATTTAACCGGATGTTGGCTTTGTCTTTAGTAAGAATTTCCTGTCCGGAAACCTCTAATTGTAAATTCCGCATATCAGCTTTGGCAACCTGAATACTGATGCTGTTTTTCCACCAGTAATAAGTACCTCCGTTAAGAATACCGGCAAATTTTCCACCCACAATCAAAACACCTTTTTCGTAAGTCTCAACTACATGAACTCTCACATAAGGCAATAATTTAGAACTGATTAACTGAATGCTGAGCGGCTCAGTAATCTCAATCTTGCTGATGTCTGCCATGATGTAGGTATAGTTTTTAATACCTTTCCAGAACGCATATTTACCCGCTCCGAGCACAGTTAAGAAACGATTGTCTTCAAACTGAACGGCCAATTCGTTATCTTTTACTTCAATTACCTCTAAAGCATCGGCTACTTCGGCGTGTTGCAATAAGACGTTCAATTCTATTGGGGCATTAAAAGCTGTTCCTTTATTGTAAAGATAGACTTCTTCTCTTCCCCAGAAGGTGTATACACCTTTTTCAAGCAATTGCATAAAAGCCTCGTCTTTCAAAACCAACCCGAATTGATTGGCATTTACTCTTATCCTTTTCATTTTTTTAAATAATTACATGGTTAAAAATCAGTCTTACGTTATTCCATTCTTTGAAACGGAAATCAGATTAAGATAAACTTTAATAACTGGTTTGTTGACCTTAGACCCTGAACAGGCGGTTGTTCATTTCAACCGGTGCATCAATCCGGCTGGCGTATGATGGCCTTCAGACAACAAAGCAATTACTTCTGTGTATCGGTATCCTCTTCTTTTCTGGCTTTTCTGAACTGCGTTTTCCAGAGAAAACGCCAGAATAATTTCAGACTGATGGTTTTGTTAGTAGGATAAATTATCCGTCGCGTCTACCATTTCGCCACAGGCCCTCACGAGCCCGGCAGGATTCGAACCTGCAATTTTTGGTCTGTTGCTCTACCATTGAGCTATTCCTTGCGAGGAAGAAGGATTCGAACCTTCAACACACAGAGTCGTTAATAGAAACTTAACTGACAGCATATAGGTCTTCGTCACCAATACTATGGGGCTATACAGAAACCCTCATCAGGTTCAATTGCATTTCTATCGCGAAACATACGGGACTCGAACCCATAACACTACCCTGCCAGGGTAACGTGATAACCATTTCACCAATGTTCCACCAATCACAGCTAATTTGAAGAGGGCTAAAAAACAATAAGCCCGGCCTTGTTAGTAACAGAGGCCGGGCTTATGCTGTTGTTCAGTTCAGAACAAATCTATGTGCATAAACACTTAAACCTCAGTTTTTTTGCTGCATCAAAACATCTATCACGCTTATCAAAAAATACAATACCTGCATTTTCATTCAGACATAGTAAATCCTTATCGAATCGTTTCGGATTCACCGGATTGATATGCTGCTGATATGAATTTCTGATTGCCATAATAAAATTTCTTTATTGGTTATTTTACATTAAAAAAGCCCGACTTTCCAAGAATGCCGGGCTTTGTATATTTCGGTGTATGAACTCTACCTCAATTTACTAATTACCCTGCATGTATCCATATCAAACGGAAGCACTCTTGTGCTACTGCCCTTTGCTATATTTAGTTTCAATAGATACATGTTTGTCTTTGTTTTTTGCACTGCAAAGATAGCGGATTTTATTTTCTATTATCCAAATATTTTTTCAGTTTTTTTTAAAGTAAATCATAAAACACTAATATACAGCATTTTAAAATTTACAATTCTTAAAAAAACCTTAAAATTAAATTTATACCGTTAAGCAACTAATTGGTTTTGGTGCGTGTTTCAGAAGTAATTATTCGTACTTTCGTTTCTGCTGCAAAGCCAGACTTATTAGTTTTTATATGGCAATTTTGAAAAGTTAAAAATCAAACTATAAGTATTTAAGCTCGTCAAAAATTGTACTTTTCCGATATATTACACCTAAGAAAAGACCTGAATCAGGCATAAAAATGGGGCTTTCTAGTGCCTTTTACAGCAACAGAAAGCCCCACGATTGATGGCAATTACTTAATTATTTCTCACGATAAAGCACTTCGTCAATCAAGCCGTATTCTTTGGCCTCCTCGGCTTTCATCCAGTAGTCACGGTCTGAATCCAACTCAATTTGCTCTATTGTTTTACCGGCGTGGTTAGCCAGAATCTCATACAATTCTCTGCGAAGTTTAATGATTTCTTTCACCGTAATTTCCATGTCGCGCGACTGCCCCTGGGCGCCACCACTTGGTTGGTGAATCATCACACGGGCATGAGGCAAAGCAGAGCGCTTACCTGCTGCACCGCCTGCCAGCAATACCGCACCCATAGAGGCCGCCAATGATGTACAGATAGTAGCCACATCAGGGCGTACATACTGCATGGTGTCATACATACCCAGGCCGGCATATACAGAGCCACCAGGGCTGTTAATATACATTAAAACATCTTTTTTGGCATCAACAGACTCCAGAAACAACAACTGAGCTACTACTACGTTTGCAACGTAGTCATCAACAGCAGTACCTAAGAAAATGATTCTGTCCATAATCAGACGCGAAAACACATCAATGGCTGCAAAACGCATCGGGCGCTCTTCAATGATGTTGGGCGTCATGTTGGTAACGTTATGTTTCATGTAGTCATCAAGCGCCAGACCACTCATACCCATGTGGTTAACAGCATACTTACGAAATTCTTCTCCAAAATGCATAGTACAATATTCTATTAAATTTCTGATTATATAATTCTTCAACACGAAACCATAGCACGAAGTTCGGTTTTAAGAACTTTCTATATTTTCGTTTTGTTCGATACAAAGATGTAATTTCTTTCAGTAAATTGTTGTCAGAAATACAGATATTTTATCAGAAATTCCGATTTTACGGCTGCCCGGGTTTTAAAACTGCCATGGCAACCCTAAGCAATATGGCATCGGAGCTGTTTTGAACACATTTCAATACAAAAAACGTTTATCTGTAAAAGACCGTTTTACCGCACTATTATCACTTTACGTTTTGTTTGCAATTTATAACTATGAATATCGGAGAAAAAATTCGTCAGGCACGCCAAAAAAAAGGTTTTTCGCAAGAAAACATGGCCGATATGCTGGGGATTTCTACCACAGCCTATGGCGATATTGAGCGCAACAAAACTGAACTGACCATTGCCAGGGCAACTGAAATAGCTGGACTGTTGCAGGTAAATATTATAGAGCTGATGGGCATAGACCTGCAGCCTGTAGATTTCAGTATGGAGAAACTACAAATGGAAAATGAAAAGCTGAAATCGGAAGTAGAAAAATGGCAACTGGCCGCCCACTACTGGCGTGAAAAATTTGAACAGCAACGTTTGCTGGGCGATTTACTGCGCATTGGCACACAACAACCACAGGAAGAACGGCAAAAGATTGGCTTCTGAAAAATTCATCACATTTTCGGGCAGTTTCGTAACATTATTATTTTCAGCGAATGATTGAGCCATAGTTTTGTTGAAAATTTATGAAAAAGCTATGCAATCATTTCGAAAGTTCAGACAATACGAGTTCTGGTTTATCCTTCTGGCATTTACCATTTACATTACCCGTAGACTATTTGAAATGGCCGGTGAGTTCGATAGAGATATCGAACTCGCCGAATCTTCAACATTTGGCGCTACGGTATTTTCCAATTATACGCATAACATCTGGAATGACCTTGCCGGGTATAACCATGAAATTAATACTATTTTCCCTACCATAGCCGGCGGTGTGCTGTCTTTTGCAGCCTGGGCGTGTTTTCATTACCTGGCCTACCCACGATTAAAGTCAAAAGAGCGCAAACAAGATGAAATAATTGCCTATTTGTTTCTTACGGTTCTATTTAGTGCCGCCAGTGTTTTTTTCTATGATTATTTTAAACTTTACTGGCGTTTCAGAACAGACGACTACGAACAAATTATCGGTTTCAAAGTTTATTCGCTTTTCCGCAAGGTAAATTTGGTAAGCAATACCATAGCCTTGTTAACCATGATTGGCATTTACGAAGCGGCTTCACAGTTTTATTACTTTCTTAAAAACAAACTAAACGAAGAGCCTGAGAAGAACTTTCAGTATTTAGATTTCCTGCTGGTAGCTTTCGTTGTACTAGCCATTACGGGCTTTGCATTTTGGGGGCAACTGCCGGTTAGTTTCTGGAAGAGCGATTTGAGAGAAGGTGTTTTTATACCACTTTTTCTGGCAACTGTTTACATAGCCCAGAATGTATTTATTGAAAGAATTATACCCAACATTTCCAATTTAGGCTCTAAAGGGTTTTCAGCCGGTATTATACTCTTCGTTATTGTATGTATCTTAGGCACATTGGCGCTTCTGGTTGTTAATCAGATTTTCTGGGTATCAAACGGCCATCAGGGATTTTACCTCAACACTCGCGATTTTCTGGTGCCGTTTTTTTTAATCGTTTTCATTTCGTCCATTGGCGCATTTCTCAGAAGTATATTTTTTAAGGAGAAGTTAAAATTAACCGAACTTTTTACCCGTAAAACAGCTGAGCTTTCTTCACTCAGGTCACAGATTAATCCACATTTTCTGTTCAATGCCTTAAATACGCTTTACTCGGTTTCGCTGAAAGAAAATGCAGAAAAAACCGCTGACGGCATACAAAAACTGGGCGATATGATGCGCTTTATGCTGAATGAAAACAACCAGGACCGGATTCCGCTCTATAAAGAGATAGAGTATCTGCAAAACTATATAGAGATACAACAGATGCGCATTGCGGAGTCAGACAATATTGAGATAAAAGTAAATATTCAGCCCACAGACCGTGAAATATTTGTGGCCCCAATGCTGCTGAATCCATTCATTGAAAATGCCTTTAAACACGGCATCAGTTTCCGGAATCCTTCATGGATTTATATTACGCTCACTTATGACGACACCCGGTTATATTTCAAGGTTCATAACTCGCTTCACGCCAGGTCAGAGGCAGACCCTGAAAAGAATAACAACGGCATAGGCCTTGAAAACGTCAAGAAACGCCTGGAACTGATTTACAAAAACCGCCACACACTCGACATTCAGCAAAGCGAACAAGATTTCTTTGTGTCTCTTACTATTACCTATTGGTGATTTAACCTTACAACAATTATGAAAAAGCTAACATTAACAACTGTTATTTGCTTTGCCATGGCTTGTGCGCTGGCGCAGAACATCATAACCACCAGAAAAGAACATTTTTGAGGTAGCTAAAATGCCTAATACCTACCTGAAAATGGATAAACCTGATAGTGACCCCAAAAAAGTACTCAGCAACAGAATGGCAACCTGGTTTGATAACCGGTTTAAAAATGTAGATTCTATAAAAACCGGTAGTAAACATTATTGTACTTACAATTGCGGCGGCACCTACGGCGACAATAAAATAATAAGCACCTCTGCAGATATGCTTAATTATGTACTGGCTGGGTTACGACCTGCTTCATAGAGCTAAACAACAACAATATGCACTGGAAACTTTTAAAATTAACACATTTCTGTTTCCGAAAAGCTTCAATGTAAATGACAGTTATGCCGAAGTGCTCAATGCCAATAGCAAACGTGAAGAGGCTATTATGATGTATCAGAAATCGATTGCCATGAATCCGAAAAACGAGGGGGGCAAAGAAATGTTGCAACAAATTTTAGTCAATAAAAAATAAAATGATGAAAAAGCAATTTAAAACACTTTCTATTATACTTTCAGTTATTTTTGTTGTTATGGTTATTGGAGCTTTTTCAGCCAATAAGTATTATGAGTCTCGCCTTGAACCTGAAATAAACATAGAAGAGGCCAAAGATGTAACTGAGTTAAAGCAGATACTCGACAAACACAAAGGCTCATTACATTATGTCGACCATTCGTCGGTTAACTGTGGAGCCTGTTTTGTTGAATTGAAAAATTATGTTCCTCAACTGCAAGCACGTTACAAAAACAAACCTATTACGTTTGTCTATATCTGTTCTGAAAGCAACTATCCGTTAAAAACAGTGAGCAACAGTGTGCTATGGCGCCGGAAGTTAGCTGCTGCTAAAGCGAAAGGGCATCATTATCTGGTCAGCAATGAATTCAGCATGAAGCTTTTCGACCAGACAGTGAGTAAGAACGAAATGCCTTATTATCCCTGGCAGTTTATTGTAGATGAAAACGGTAAAATCATTAACAGGCATGCCATTCGCCCTAGTAATCTGCCTCAATTGTATCAGCAATTAGACAGTTTGTTATTGACAAGACAGAAGAAAATGATTTAATTTCAGCAGTATTTTAACAAACCTACATGCTTACCGCCATAGCCATAGATGATGAACCCCATGCCCTGGAAGTAGTGCAGATGCACGCAGCTAAAGTACCCTTCCTGGAACTGAAAGCCACTTTTACAGATGCATTTGAGGCAATACCTTACTTGCAGCAAAACAAAATAGACTTATTGTTTCTTGATATAAAAATGCCCGACATTTCGGGCATTGAGTTTATCAATATACTGCAAAAAGCGCCAATGGTGGTGTTTACAACGGCTTATTCTGAATACGCCGTAAAGGGCTTTGAATTAGATGCCATAGATTACCTGCTGAAGCCCTTCTCGCTGGCGAGATTCACCAAAGCCTGCAATAAGGCATTGGAGATTAGCCAGCCAACCCGCGAAACCACCATAGATTTTATATTTTTAAAAACAGGCTATGAAGAAGAAAAAGTCTTTTTTGATGACCTGCTTTACATAGAGGCCGAGGGCAATTATATGGCCTATGTGCTTAAAAGTAAAAAGCTGCTGAGCCGACAGAACATCAGCGAAGCGCTCCAGCTTTTACCAGCCGGGCAATTTATCAGAATCCACCGCTCTTATATCGTTAACATCAATAAAATACAGAAACTTACAAGGCAGTCGGTCTGGATTGCCGACAGAGAGATTTTCATTGGGGCGTCTTATGAAGACCGTTTACCAGAAATAAGAGAGAAGTTTAAAAAATAGAACAATGGGTTTGCGGCCATTTACAACTTTTTTAGGCAATTCTTCATGCCTTTTTCAATTATGGCGTACTCTTCAATTTTCTTGCCTACATAAATAAATGCAATGTAATATTGCCCGGGCAGCTGTACTTTATGAAGCCGGTAGGCTTCTTTCATGCGTCGGCGAATCAGATTTCTGTCAACCGCATGTTTAAATTGCCTCTTGGGTACCGAGAAAAGCACCTGAGTAGTTTCTTCTTCCGAATGCCGAAAAACAGCCCTTACCGGATACGCAAAAACACCATCGTTGGCAGAATCTTTTCTGTCAAAAAGGCCGCCAATTACCTTGGTGCTGCATAGTCTTTCGTTCTTTCTGAAAGTTTTCTTTACCATTCAGTAAAAATAATTACCCGTAAAGCTAATAAAAAAGCCACCCAGAGGTGGCTAAATATCTTGATTACGTCGGGTTTACAAATTGTAAAATCGAACTATCAAACTGCTGCAAACGAGATTATTTGTGTTTTTTCTCGTCAGAAACAGTCAATTTCCATCTGCCACGTGCACGACGTGCAGCCAATACGCGTCTGCCATTTGCAGATTCCATACGCTCACGGAATCCGTGTTTGTTACGACGCTTTCTGTTTGATGGTTGGAATGTACGTTTCATTATATTTATTTATTTTTGTTCTTTTAATTCACAATAACCCGCACCTTTCATAAGGGACTGCAAAAGTACGCAATAATTTTAATAAAGCCAACAGCACAACAAAAAATTGTTTCATGCATTACAAAATTTATTCTAAAAACCGCCACTCACATTTTATTGATATAGAATGCTTTATCACTGATATTCAGGCCGATACACTTGAGCTGCAGTTGCCTGCATGGCGCCCGGGCCGATACGAACTACAGAATTTTGCTAAAAATATTCAGCAATTTGAGGTTACCGACACAAACGGCGAAACACTGGCCTGCAAAAAAATAACCAAAGATCGCTGGCTGGTAGAAACAGAGGGTATCAGCAGCGTTATTGTGCGCTATAACTATTTTGCGCATATTATTAATGCGGGTAGCAGTTACGTAGACGAACACATATTGTATGTAAATCCGGTAAATTTATGCCTGTATGCAGAGGGTAGAATAAATGAACCCTGCACCATTGAGCTGGAACTAGGCGAAAGCCAGAAAATTGCCGGCATCAATACGATTACCCATCACCCGGGTTCATCAGTACACCTCTTACATTTTGACGATTTTTATCACCTGGCCGATAGTCCTTTTATTGTAAGCGCCAGCCTGAAACATGATTTCTACGAGATTGACGACGTGAAATTCAATCTATGGTTTGAAGGCAACATCAACCCGGATTTTGAACGTATCAAAGCCGATTTCAGCAAATTTACACAGGCACAAATAGCTATTTTTGGAGAGTTTCCTCAGCCTGAATATCATTTTCTGACCTGGGTTTTGCCGGTACCTTATTATCACGGGGTTGAACACCGGAGTTCAACCATGCAGGTGCTTGGGCCTGATAATCAGAACTTTGAAGAACTGTATATTGATTTACTGGGGCTGGCCTCGCATGAATTATTTCATACCTGGAATATCTGCCGCATTCGGCCGGTTGAGCTTCTGCCTTATGATTACACCCAGGAAAACTATTTCCCGACCTGCTTTGTGGCTGAGGGCGTTACTACCTATTACGGAGATTTGATATTAAGCCGTGCCGGAGTTTTTAATGAAGCGCAATACCTGAAAGAACTGGAAGTTTGCTGTAAAAGACATTTCGACAACGCCGATAATGCAGCACAATCTCTGGCTGAATCATCGTGGGACCTCTGGCTGGACGGCTACACACCAAGCATCCCCGGCCGTAAGGTGTCTGTTTATCATAAAGGTGCCATTGCTGCCCAGATATTAGACCTGCACATCAGAAAAGTTTCAAGCCACACCCGCTCGCTCGACGATGTGATGAAACAAATGTGGGAGCAATTCGGCAAACCCTTCAAAGGCTATTCGTATCAGGATTATCAAGCCATTTGCGAAGAAGTAGCCAATGAAAAACTAGACTGGTATTTTGATGTCTGTATCAACGGCAAAGAGTCATTATCTGACTTACTGAACCGGTACCTGCAATTAATAAATCTGGAGATGGTGAGAAACGAGGAAGGTATGCTTTGCCTCATTAAAACAACAACCTAAGGCATTTGTGTAAAATAAGGCAAGGCTTTAAGTATATTGCAAAAAATAAACATCTATGAAACTCTATCAATCTACTCTTGCACGCGTGGCATTTATCTGTATGGCTTTTGTGTATAGCAGCTCGCTGGCACAAAAAAAAGAGGCAGACCTCATAGTGCATAACGCAATTGTGTACACGGTTAATAGCCAGTTTGTTGTGGCAGAAGCCTTTGCTGTCAAAAACGGCAAGTTTGTTGGTATTGGCAGCTCTAAAGACATACTGGCGGGCTACACAGCCAGACATACCGTTGATGCCGGCAAGAAGCCGGTTTACCCGGGTTTTTATGACCCCCACAGTCATTTCCTGGGTTTGGGGCAGATGCTTGGGCAATGTGATCTGGTAGAGACCACGTCTTACGAAGAAATAATTGAGCGACTGAAAAAGTTTGCCGCCGAGCATCCCGAAAACCAATGGATTATTGGCCGGGGCTGGGACCAGAACGACTGGGATGTAAAGGTTTTTCCGACTAAAGATTTGCTCGATAAGGCATTTCCGGACAAGCCTGTTCTGCTTACGCGCATTGACGGGCATGCGGCCCTTATTAACTCCAAAGCCATTCAACTGGCAAAGATTTCGCCTGCCAGTAAAGTAAGTGGTGGCGATGTAGAAGTAATGGATGGCCAACTGACAGGTATTCTGGTAGACAACGCCATGGGATTAGCCAGAAGGGTGATTCCGTCAGCTACCGAAAAAGAAAAGCAAACCATGCTACTGGCTGCACAAAAAGAATGTGTAAAATATGGGCTTACCACGGTTTCGGATGCAGGGTTGAATCAGGATGATATTGAACTGATTGATAAAATGCAGAAACAGGGATCTTTGCAAATACGTAACTATGTAATGGTTTCATTGGGTATCCGCAATCTGGAATATTTCATCAAAAAAGGGATTTACAAAACCGACCGCCTGAATGTGCGCTCGTTTAAATTATATGCAGATGGAGCTTTGGGCTCAAGAGGAGCCTGCCTGCTGAAACCTTACAGCGACGAACCCTCAAAAACCGGATTTTTACTACTTAGCCCTGCCGAACTGGAACGCAGCCTTACAGCCATTTATAATTCTGGCTATCAGGCCAATACACACTGTATCGGCGACTCGGCCAACAGACTGATTCTGAATATTTACGGCAAGTTACTGAAAGGCAAAAACGACCGCCGCTGGCGTATAGAACACGCACAGGTGGTTTCAACTGAAGATGTACCCAAATTTGGGCGATACTCGGTCATTCCGTCAATTCAGGCTACTCACGCAACTTCAGATATGTACTGGGCAGGTGACCGATTAGGCAAAGAGCGGGCAAAGACCGCCTACGCTTTTCAGGACCTGTTGAAACAAAACGGTCTTATTGCCAATGGCAGCGATTTCCCGGTAGAATACGTCAACCCCTTGTTTGGGTTTCATTCAGCCGTTGCCCGCCAGGACGATAAAAACTACCCCAACGGTGGCTTTCAGATGGAAAATGCCTTAACCCGCGAGCAAGCTTTGAAAGCCATGACCATCTGGAGTGCCTTTGCCAATTTTGAAGAGAAAGAACGGGGCAGTATTGAAACCGGCAAAATGGCTGACTTTGTGATTCTTGAAGCAGATATTATGAAAGCGCCCAAAGAAAAACTTCGTAGTATTAAAGTTATTAATACCTTTATAGGCGGCCAAAAAGTCTATTAAATATTGATTAAAAAGGCCTTGCTGAGAAACATTCTTCAATTTTAAACGCTTAATAACTTTACAAATTCATTTAAAACTATGGTAAAAGTATTGTTCGTTTGTTTAGGAAATATCTGCCGTTCACCCATGGCAGAAGGTGTATTTAAAGACTTAATACAAAAACACGGGTTGGAAGATAAAATAGACTGCGATTCGGCCGGAACTATGGGCTGGCATGCAGGCCAGGCACCTGACCACCGGGCTATTAAAAGTGCGCTCAACCACGGCATTGCGCTTATCCACAAAGGCCGAGAGATTACACCTGCCGATCTGGATGATTTCGACCACATTGTAGTAATGGATGAAAAAAACTTTAAAGATGTGCACGCCCTTTACTACAAGATAAAGCAAACACCACCCCCTGCTGAAAAACTCTTTTTAATGCGCGACTACGACCCGAACGTAAAGGGTGTTTTTGAGGTACCAGACCCCTACTATGGCTCTGAAAAAGACTTTGAAGAGGTTTTTCAGATTGTAGAAAGAAGCGGTAAAGAATTGCTCGGGCATCTAATTGAAAAATATAAGCTTGTAAAAGAAAAGGAACTGTAAGATTTGATGATACAATGAATATCGAAAAAGAGTTGACCCTTCAGTTTTCAAAAACCAGGGTTAAGCATATTGCCGATATAATTGGTGCCGATGAAGAAAGATTTGCCGTATTAATGCGAATCTTTCTTCAGGGCACCTACGTGCTTACACAAAAAGCTGCCTGGGTACTCAGCGAATGTGCCGTCAGACATCCTTTTCTCATTATTCCTTATTTCAGAAGGTTTATTGATAAACTTCATGAGGCCGATGCTTCTGACGCCGTTAAAAGAAACGTTATACGGGTTTGGCAGTATACAGATATACCGGAAGAATATACAGGTGAAGTGTACGACATCTGCTTCGGCTACCTGAATAGTAATGAAGCCATAGCGATAAGAGCCTTTTCTGTTACCGTTTGCTATAATATAGCCCGTAAACTGCCTGAACTAAAACCTGAGCTACGATTAACCCTTGAAGACCTGTTGCTGAAAAACCAGGATGGCTCGCCGGCAATTAAAAGCAGAGGAAAGAAGATTTTAGCAGAGTTGAAGAAAAAATGAGTAAATTTGCCTTGCAAACATAGCTAAGAAATTCATGAAACTTTCATGCCATTAACCCTACCCCAAACATGAAAAGTTTCTAATACAAACCTACTTATACAGGTGACGGGGTAAAACATTATGAACAAAAAAGTAATTTTGATAATCCTTGATGGTTGGGGGATTCCTAAACCGGGTGAAGAATGGCGCTCGGCCATTGATGCAGCCAACGTACCCTATTTCAGAAAATTAATAAAAGAGTATCCGCACAGCACCTTAGAAGCCTGCGGACGCGCCGTAGGATTACCTAACGGACAAATGGGTAACTCAGAAGTAGGACACATGAACCTGGGCGCAGGGCGCGTGGTTTATCAGGAATTAGAAAAAATCAATATAGCAGTAGAAGAAGGGTATTTAGCTAAAGAACCCGCTTTGGTTAAGGCTTTTGAATACGCCAAAAACAATAATAAAAAAGTACATTTTATTGGTCTTGCATCAGACGGTGGCGTTCATTCGCATATAGACCACCTCAAAGGCTTGTGCACCGCCGCTGCCGGCTTCGGCTTAAAAGATGTGTTTGTGCATGCGTTTACCGACGGCCGTGACTGCGACCCTAAAAGTGGCAAGGGCTTCCTGGCCGACTTGCAGGCGCATCTGAGCAAATCAACCGGTAAAATTGCCAGTGTGATAGGCCGTTATTATGCAATGGACCGAGACAAACGCTGGGAGCGTGTAAAACTGGCTTATGATGCCATGGTGAAGGGTCTTGGTGAAGCCACCCTTACCATTGAGCAGTTGCAGGATGCCATTCAGATTTCTTATGAGCAAAACGTTACCGACGAGTTTCTGAAACCGATTGTAATTACTGAAAACGGTGTACCGGTTGCAAAAATTGAAGAAGATGATGTAGTAATGTGTTTCAACTTCCGTACTGACCGTGGTCGTGAAATAACTGAGGTATTGACACAGCATGATTTTCCTCAGTATGAAATGAAAGCTTTGAATCTGTATTATCTTACCATGACAAATTACGATGATTCGTACAAGAACGTACACGTAATTTATGACAAAGATAATCTGACCAATACCTTAGGCGAAGTGCTTGAAAGAGCAGGTAAAAAACAGATTCGCATTGCCGAGACAGAAAAATACCCGCACGTAACTTTCTTCTTCTCTGGTGGCCGTGAAGAACCGTTTGCAGGCGAAAGCCGCTTGTTGTGCCCCTCTCCAAAAGACGTGCCTACCTATGACCTTAAACCGCAAATGGCAGCGTTTGACATAGACAACACCATTCTGCCTGAATTGAAAAAACAGGAAGTTGACTTTGTTTGTCTCAACTTTGCAAACCCCGACATGGTAGGCCACACGGGTGTGTTTGAAGCCGTAATAAAAGCAGTAGAGGCCGTAGATAAATGCCTTGAACAAGTAGTTGATACCGCCCTTGAAAACGGCTATACTTCAATTGTGATTGCCGACCACGGAAATGCCGATTACATGATTAACGACGACCAATCGCCTAATACACAACACTCGCTGAATCTGGTGCCATGTATAGTTGTTGATAAAACAGACCGCTATGAGGTGAAAGACGGCAAGTTGGGTGATATTGCGCCAACCATACTTACTTTGTTGGGTGTAGAAATACCCCAAGAAATGACCGGAAACGTGTTGATTTCATAATCTACACCCAGTATAAAAGCAAGAATCCCCGTAGTGCAATACCACGGGGATTCTTTTTATGTACTTTTTGCAAAAGCTTAGGCATAAACCTCTTCTGCAATTTTGTTAAATTCGTCAACCTGTACGGTTTTCTTTTCAACTGTCAGATTTGCTTTCAGGAACTCGCGAACTTTTTTACCAAAGGCACGGTCGGTATATTTACGAACAGCGTTGTCTTTGTTCTCCTTAAGGGTTTTACGAGCCATGTTGTCAATGATATCTTCCAGGCCTTCGTACGAATAAGCTCCGAAATAATTACGCATTTCTGCTTTTACTTCATCCACTATATCGTTGTACTCCAGTTTGATTTCATTGTTAGCAGCCACCTCGTTACGGATTAAATCCATACGTAAACCACGAGCAAACGCATCATAATCTTTATCAATATCTTCTGCAGTAAATTTACCTTCGTTGATAATCAACAACCAGTCTTTCAGGAATGCATCAGGTAATTCGATATGAATATTGTTCAGAAGCGTTTTCTCCACTTCAAAATCAAGCAGATAATTACTTTCACGGTCATAGTTTTCTTTCACTATATTCCTGATTTCAGCTCTGAACTCTTCTTCATTAGACACTTTACCTTCGCCCAGCGCTTTATCAAAAAACTCCTGGTCAATATCAGCGGCAGCTACTCTGGTTATTTTCTCAACAGTAAATTCAAACTCACCAGCCATAGCAGCTGCTTCTTCCTCACTTTTACCGGTAGCATAACCAAGGTCTTTTACATTGGCAAAAATTGACTGAATATCAAATTTCACACTGCTGCCCTTTTCAAGTCCTTTAAAAATATGGAATGCATCTTCGTTAACACGGCCGGTAGAAATGGTAGCATCCTTGATTTCAATTTCAGAAGACTCTTGTTTCAAAGTACCAAAAACCAGATCTTCTTTTTCAACTTCTTCAGCTTCTGCGTCTTTTCCGAAACGACGACGGATGTCTTCAATGGCTTCGTTTACTTTATCTTCAGTTGGCTCAATGTCATAATTGGTAACAGCCGGAATCGCGCTCAAATCAACTGTAAAATCAGATGCAAGACCCAGGTCATACGCAAAAGTAAACTCTTTGCTGTTATCCCAGTCTACTTTAGAAGAGAGCTCGTTATCAGGCTTAGGATCGCCAACTACGCGCAACTTATTGTCAGTAATGTAATCGTTAGTTGATTTTGAAACCAGATTGATTACCTCGTCAACCAGAATACTTTTACCGTATAATTTCTGAATATATTCTTTAGGAACCATACCCGGGCGGAAACCTTTCACCTGAGCTGTTTTTGTGTATTGCTTGATTTTTTTATCAACTTCCGGCTTGTAGTCTGCTTCTGTAACATTAACTGTAAGTCTGCCGGTGGTTGCAGAAGTTTTTTCAAATATTGTTTCCATTATGTCGGAATATGAGGTTTAAGAATTAAAATCGCCGCATTCAGGGCAAAGCCGGAATGAAGCGAAGAAATAAAGTCTGAAAACTGCTATTATTAAAAAACCCCCTGACCGGGTGAGGTTCAGAGGGTTGTCTGTACGGGCGGAGGGACTCGAACCCCCATGCCTTGCGACACCAGATCCTAAGTCTGGCACGTCTACCAATTTCGCCACGCCCGCATCTCAATTTTTACGTCCGTTTATCATTGAACGGGCTGCAAAGGTAGTAACGATTTTAACTCTTGTCAAGAGTTTTCTCAAAAAAAATTAAAATTTTTAAAACTTTTTTTTCTGGCTCTAAAAAAACAGAAATTTACGCCCCGCCTTAAAAATAATTTGCTGGTCAGTCGGCAATTAATTATATTAGTCTTTAGGAATACAATAAACCATAAGAATGACAGCAGACGTTGCAGAAAAACCGGAAACCAGAAGTCAGTCTGAACCAATGATAGACCTTGAAAAAGAAAGAGCCGAGATATTAACCAAGTATCGCAGATTACTCAGGGCTGCCAAACCTACGCTGAAAGGCGACGATGCAAAGCAAATAAAAAAGGCGTTTACTATTTCGATGGAAGCCCATAAAGATATGCGGCGGAAATCCGGGGAACCCTACATCTATCATCCGCTTGAAGTGGCTCAGATATGCGTGGAAGAAATTGGCCTGGGGGCTACTTCTATTATCTGCGCATTGCTGCACGACGTGGTTGAAGACACCGATATGACGCTGAAAGAAATTGAAAAAGAGTTTGGTAACAAAGTAGCACGCATTATTGACGGCCTTACCAAAATATCAGGCAATTTTGAACAGGGTACCTCTGCCCAGGCAGAGAATTTCAGAAAAATGCTGATAACGCTTTCAGAAGATGTAAGGGTGATTCTGATTAAACTTGCCGACAGGCTGCATAACATGCGCACACTGGGCAGCATGGCGCGTAACTCTCAGCTTAAAATTGCGCATGAAACTATTTTTATATATGCACCTCTGGCACACCGCCTTGGTTTATACAAGATAAAATCTGAACTGGAAGATTTATATCTGAAATACACCGAACCGGAGATGTTTAAAGAGATAGCGCAGAAACTTAAAAGTACGAAATCTACCCGCGACCGGTTCATTGATAATTTTATTAAACCCCTTAAGAGAAAACTGCTGGAGGCAGGTCTTGAGTTTGTTATTAAAGGCCGGCCGAAACATATTTATTCAATCTGGAACAAGATAAAAAAACAGAATACGCCGTTTGAAGAAATTTATGACCTCTTTGCCATCAGAATTATTCTGACGCACGTACCTACCGAAAAGGAGAAGTCGGCCTGCTGGCAGGTTTATTCTATTGTTACAGACCAATACAAGCCTAATCCGGACAGGCTCAAAGACTGGATATCTATTCCAAAGGCCAATGGATATGAATCTTTACATACTACTGTTATGAGCCACACGGGACAATGGGTGGAGGTGCAGATTCGTACCGAACGCATGGACGAAATCTCAGAAAGAGGTTATGCGGCGCACTTTAAATACAAAGGCAACGATACGTCTATGAATGCCCCGCTCGACCGCTGGATTAACCAGGTGCGTGAAACGCTTACCTCAGGCGATAAATCGGCAATTGAATTTCTTGAAGACTTCAGAGGCAATTTCTATAACGAAGAAGTTTTTGTTTTTACCCCCAAAGGCGACCTCAAGGTGCTCAGAAAAGGCGCCACCGTGCTTGATTTTGCTTTTGAAATACATACCGAAATTGGCAGAAAATGCACAGCCGGTAAGGTAAATAACCAGTTGGTACCCATCAGTTATGTGCTTCAGAACGGAGACCAGCTTGAAATTCTTACCACCAAGAGCCAGAAGCCGTCAGAAGACTGGCTCAGGTTTGTAACCACAACCAAAGCCAAAGCACGTATTAAAGACCTGCTAAAGGAAGAAAACAGAGTTTATTACAGCGACGGCAAAGAAATTATAACTAAAAAGCTGAAAACCCTGGGGCTTGATAACAACCTGGAAACCCTGAACCAGCTGAGGGCTTATTTCAACAAAAAAGATTATAACGACCTCTACTATGCTTTTGGAAAGGCATACATAATGCCCGATGAGATTAAGAAGTTTAAGCATGAAAGAGACGTAAGGCTTAATAAAACAGCAAAAATTGAGATTGACAACAAGGCTTTTATTGATGCCAAAAGTTTTGAGAAAGAATTTAAGAAAGTTAAAGGTGATGATACCCTCTTTATTGGAGACGACCTGCAGGAAATTGACTTCACGCTGGCCAGATGTTGCAACCCTATACCGGGCGACGACGTGTTTGGTTTCCTGACCGTTAATGAGGGCATAAAAATACACCGAAACTCCTGCCCTAACGCACAACAGTTGTTGTCTCAGTACGGCAACCGGGTTATTAAAGCCAGGTGGTCGTCGCAGGTAGCTAAGGCATTTGTTGCTACCATTCATCTGGATGGCATTGACCGCATGGGCATGATACAGGATATTTCTAAGGTTATTTCAAGCGAACTCCATATTAATATGCGCTCTTTGGCAGTTGATACAAATGATGGTATCTTTACGGGCGTTATCAAACTGTACGTTCAGGACACCAGACACCTTGAAACCCTCATGAAACAATTGGGCGAAATAGAGGGCGTTCATCAGGTCACCCGTGTGGATGTTGAATAAAATCTGAAATTACCCAAAAGTATCACCCTATCAAACCTAAAACTTAATGAAACCCATTGCTGTTATAATAATCTTATTTTTTACAGGTTTTCATTGCTTTGCACAGACAACCGATACCCTTGTTACCAAAAGAGTATTTGTTACTACTGTTATTTACCGAAACGGCTTTAAACTACCCCATAAAAGAGTAAAAAGTTTATTTAAAGATACCTGGCAACCCAGGGTAAAGTATAACTGGGGTACCTTGGTGGCTCCGGTTGGTACTGCCATAACCGCCGCCGGATTAGGCCTGACAGTGATTGCCCTGAAAGGCACCCCTGCTACTACTTTTGCCGAAGGCCGGGATGTAAATTATACAGTGCGGAGCCTGCCGAAAGTATTGATGGGTATCGGAATTGTGACGGTAGGTGTCTGCCTGATTGAAGCCTCTAATGAGTGGGTACAAAGCTCAGTAAATATATACAATGCGCGCCAGAACAACCTCCGAGCCAGAACCTCGGTTATACAAAAAATAAATCTGGGTTTTACAGATAGTAATGGCCTGGGGTTAAGCATGAGGTTTTAGGGTAAAACACCTGCTTACCAGGCCAAACCTGCTGTTTAATGTAAGCTATGTATTCTGGTTGTTGTGTATCTCTTAAGATTTCAATACCTGCGCCCATTGCCATTATCATTTCCGGCTTCTGAAAATGCTTAATAATCAGTTTTACTACCTGCAAGACCGAAGGCCTGATGCCGGGGCCTGGGTTGTTTTACAATCCCAATTTTAGAAAATTAATCAATGATGTGTTCATTTTCGGGTTTTATCTATTTTCTTTGTAACTTGATTGCTAAACAATAGTCAAACACAGCGGATATTATGGTTCCTAATCCATCAAATTTTGACTCAGCCAAGCGCATATTTACCGCCTATCTGGAATCTAAACAACTTAGAAAAACGCCGGAAAGGTATGCTATACTGGAAGAAATATACTCTCGTGACGACCACTTTGAGGTGGAAGATTTGTATATTTCAATGAAAAACAAAAAATATCAGGTAAGCAGGGCAACCGTTTACAATACCCTTGATTTACTGGTTGAGTGTGACCTGGTAACCAAGCATCAGTTTGGTAAAAACATGGCTCAATACGAAAAAGCCTACGGTTACCGCCAACACGACCACCTGATTTGTGTTGACTGCCATAAGGTTATGGAGTTTTGCGACCCCCGGGTGCAGAACATCCAAAGCATGGTTGGCGAAATGCTGCAGTTCAGAGTAATGCACCATTCGCTTATATTTTATGGCAACTGCCAGCGTGAAAATTGCGAAAACAGAAATTAATTTTATCAGTTACAATACAAGACATATTCTTTTTACAAATAATGATTGACATACTTTTAGGTTTACAATGGGGCGATGAAGGCAAAGGAAAGATTGTTGACGTACTTGCCCCTGAATATCAGGTTGTTGCACGTTTTCAGGGTGGCCCCAATGCCGGCCATACACTTGAATTCGACGGTATTAAACACGTTCTTCACCAGATTCCCTCGGGTGTTTTCCGTAGCGACTGCCTCAATATCATTGGCAATGGTGTGGTGCTTGACCCTATCGTTTTCCGCAGAGAAATAGAAGGCTTGGCCAAATACAACCTTGAGCTGAAAAAAAACCTGATTATTTCAAAAAAGACTGCCATTATTATTCCATCGCACCGCTTGCTGGATGCCGCTCTTGAAAAATCAAAAGGTGATTCAAAAATCGGCTCTACCTTACGCGGTATCGGCCCGGCGTATTCAGACAAGGTATCACGCCAGGGGCTTAGACTGGGAGACATCCTGTCGCCAAATTTTGAAGAGAAATACCAATCATTGGTTGATAACCACAAACAGGTATTAGACTTTCATGAATTTGCTTATGACCTTTCAGAGTCTGAGAGAGAATTTTTTGCATCTATAGAATTCCTGAAAGGATTTAACATTCTTGATACTGAATATATAGTAAACGATTCACTGAAAAAAGGACAGAAAATTCTGGCAGAGGGCGCTCAGGGTTCTTTACTTGATATTGATTTCGGTTCTTATCCGTTTGTAACCAGCTCTAATACCACAGCAGCAGGTGTTTGCTCTGGCCTGGGTGTTGCACCAAGGCAGATTGGAGAAGTGTACGGTATTTTTAAAGCCTATTGCACCAGAGTAGGCAGCGGGCCGTTCCCTACAGAATTGCACGATGACCTGGGCGAAGCCATACGCCAGGAAGGCAGAGAATTTGGCGCTACAACGGGGCGTCCACGCCGTACTGGTTGGTTAGATTTACCAGCGCTTAAATATAGCATCATGCTGAATGGCGTTACGCAGTTAATTATGATGAAGGTAGACGTACTGAATTTCCTTGACGAAATTCAGGTATGCACGCATTACCGCCTGCCAGATGGCACTTTAACAGAGCAAATGCCTTTTGACTTAACAGATATTGCAGTTGAGCCGGTTTATAAATCATTTAAAGGATGGAAATGCTCACTGGCCGACTACCATACTTATGATGAGCTTCCGGCTGAGTTATCGGCATACATTAATTACTTAGAAGCAGAATTAGAAATTCCAATCAGTTTCATCTCAACAGGCCCGGACCGTGAGGCCATTATCCTGAGAGAAGCCATTGCATCTTAATCAAACATAGTTCATAAGTCTCACGGCCTTCAAAACTGTGAGACTTCATTTTTTTATCAATGAACAGCATTCTGGCACAGTATCTTTTCAACAAAGAAATCATTTACAAAAATCCATCGGTTCAGGAAGCTCCTGTATCGATAGAAACCGTAATGACCAAAGAAAGTACTAAAGCCATTGCTGATGCCCCCGCACCGGCAGTGAAAGAGAATCCGCAAACGATGGTTTCAAAACCTGCTGCTTTGCATCTGACACAAGAGGTGTTGATATTAGCCGAACGGATTTCGGAAGATGAAAAAGCGTTTCTTGGTAAAATCCTTTCGGCAGTAGGTTTATCTCTGGCACAGGTAGACCTGATTGATGTTCAGGTAATGCCCGCTGTTGACTACCCCTCTTTTCTGGCTCAGAAAACAACCAGTAAATTAATAAGCTTCGGCGTAGGGCTTAGCAGGCTGAACTGGGATGTGGTACTGACGCCGTATCAACTAAAAAACCTGTCGGGTATTACCTTTTTGCTTGCCAACAACCTGCAAACCATTTCAACTGATACCGCACATAAAAAAAACCTGTGGGCTGCCTTACAGGTTATGTTCAATAAATAAATCAGCTTCCAGATTTCTTTTACCTGCTTTACTCCGGCTTCTGTCATACTTTTAACAATTTTGTCAGGTAATACTGAAAATTTGTCAGAAAACCTTACCTTTGCGGCTCCTTGGCAAAAATCTTGTTCATAACAGAACAGTCTCAATATCAGACATTACTGTCTGGTTTTCACAAGTACAATTATTAAAACCATAAAAATCAAAAATAACTATGTCAGTAAACGTAAAGCCATTAGCAGACAGAGTATTAATTGAAGCTGCTCCGGCGGAGGAAAAAACGGCATTCGGTATTATCATTCCCGACACTGCTAAAGAAAAACCACAAAAAGGTATTGTAGTAGCAGTAGGTCCTGGCAAAAAAGATGAGCCTCTTCTAGTAAAAGTTGGCGACAGCGTTCTATACGGAAAATATGCCGGAACTGAAATTACCGTTGAAGGCAAAGAATACCTTATCATGCGTGAATCAGACATCTACGCAATTGTTTAAAAACCGGACCCCGGGTTCGCCATTATAGGTAGTGCGGGTTTATCCGTTCTGCCATAAAAACCATTCCTATTCAATCATTTTCATTCACTAATTAATAATTAGTAAAAACAACATGGCAAAGCAAATCATTTTTGATACAGAAGCAAGAGAAAAATTGAAGCGTGGTGTTGACACACTTGCAAACGCTGTAAAAGTAACGCTTGGACCAAAAGGCCGTAACGTTATTATTGATAAAAAATTCGGTTCACCTGCAATCACTAAAGACGGTGTAACTGTAGCAAAAGAAATCGAATTGAAAGATTCGATTGAAAACATGGGAGCACAACTCGTAAAAGAAGTGGCTTCTAAAACTGCTGACCAGGCTGGTGACGGTACTACAACTGCTACAGTTTTGGCGCAATCAATCTACACCATCGGTGCTAAAAACGTAGCTGCCGGTGCAAACCCAATGGATTTGAAACGTGGTATCGACAAAGCCGTTACTGCAGTAGTTGAGGCATTGAAAGGCCAGTCAAAAGCCATCTCAACTTCAAAAGAAATTGAGCAGGTAGCAACTATCTCTGCCAATAACGACCACGAAATCGGTCAGATGATTGCTCATGCAATGGATAAAGTTGGTAAAGAAGGTGTTATCACTGTTGAAGAAGCACGTGGTACTGAAACCGAAGTAAAAACTGTAGAAGGTATGCAGTTTGACCGCGGTTACCTTTCGGCTTACTTTGTAACCAACGCTGAGAAAATGGAGGTTGAACTGGAGAAACCGTTCATCCTTATTTCTGAGAAAAAAATCTCTTCAATGAAAGAGTTACTTCCTGTGTTGGAAGGCGTTGCACAAACTGGTCGTCCGTTGTTAATTATTGCTGAAGATGTAGATGGCGAAGCCCTTGCTACACTTGTAGTTAACAAAATCCGTGGTGCATTGAAAATATGTGCAGTAAAAGCCCCTGGTTTTGGCGACCGTCGTAAAGCTATGTTGGAAGACATCGCAATTCTGACAGGTGGTACTGTAATTGCTGAAGAGCGCGGATTCAAACTTGAAAATGCTGACTTGTCATATTTAGGACATTGCGATAAAATCATCGTTGATAAAGATAATACAACTATCGTAAATGGTTCTGGCGACCAAGAGCAAATTGCAGGTCGTATCAACCAGATCAAAGCACAAATCGAATCAACTACTTCTGATTACGACCGTGAGAAACTACAGGAACGTCTGGCTAAATTGTCAGGTGGTGTAGCTATCATTTACATCGGCGCTGCTACAGAAGTAGAAATGAAAGAGAAAAAAGACCGCGTTGATGACGCCCTTCATGCCACACGCGCTGCGGTTGAAGAAGGTATCGTAGCAGGTGGTGGTGTGGCGTTAATCCGTGCGCAATCAGCTCTTGCAGGTCTTGAAGGCCTTAACGGTGACGAAACCACCGGTATTGCCATCATCAGATCAGCTATCGAATCACCATTACGTACTATCGTTGCCAACGCAGGTGGCGAAGGTTCAGTAATTGTACAAGCTGTAAAAGCCGGTGAAGGTTCGTTCGGTTACAATGCCCGCGAAGACAAATATGAAGATATGTTGGCAGCAGGTATTATTGACCCAACTAAAGTGACCCGTCTGGCACTTGAAAACGCCGCTTCTATTGCAGGTCTGTTGTTAACTACTGAAGCTGTAGTTTCTGATATTGCAGAAGAAAAAGCTCCTGACATGGGCCATGCTCATGGCGGTGGTATGGGTGGCATGATGTAATCATCTGCTTTCTCAAAATATATTCAAAAGCCCTCGGAGCAATCCGGGGGCTTTGTTTTTGTAGCCGGTTATACCGTTTTCAAACTAAATTTTCAGCACCTCTCCTACTTTTAAGGCCTCCAGTTCTCCATTAATTTCACCATCATACTCCAGTCTTTTTAAGACCCTCAATGGGTCGCCCAGTGGTTCGTCGGCCAAATCAAAAGTGCCATAATGCATGGGTATCATTACCTTTGCCCTGGTATCATGAAAAGCCCTTACTGCATCAGCGGGTGATGTATGGCTTTGCGCCATAAAAAATTCAGGTTTATAGGCCCCAATACCTAACATACAATAATCAATATCCGGAAATACCCCGCCGATGTCTCTAAAATGGCCACCGTATCCGGAGTCACCGCCAAAATAAATGGTTTTACCGGCTGCCTCCATAACAAAACCACCCCACAAGCGTTTGTTTGTATCTGTCAGGAATCGCCTGCCCCAGTGCCTTGCTGGCACATAAGAAACCTTAACGGCCGGATCTGTCTTGTATTGTTGATACCAACCTGCTGCCTGTACCTGGTTACTTTTTGTAAAAACCGGTAACAATGCATCCAGTTGCAAGCCTGTCAGATACATGGCATCGGGGTTATTGGCTGCCAGTAGTTTCAGGCTGTTTTCATCACAATGGTCGCGGTGGTCGTGCGAAATCAGAATGTAATCAATACCCCTTAAATCGCCAGCCTCTATGGGTAAGGCTGATTGACGCTTTAACAGAGAAACATTAAATAACACGGGGTCAATCAAAAAGGTAAAACCTGCCAGCCGTATAAAATATGAGGCATGCCCCAGCCACACGATGCAATCATCCTTTGACGTCATAAACCCCTGGTTAAACATAACCTCTGCACGCCAGGTATCATTTTTCTTTTCCTGCTTTTGCGGATTAACCGTGGTTTGCCATTTTATCAGGTCTTTGAATGAATCAACAAACGGAAACTCATGGTTAATGAATCTCCCTTTGCTGTCAACAGGCGTACCACTCCACGCAAACGGTAGTGTCAGATTTACTAAATCAGGATTAGAAGTATAAGGCATTTTAATTGCAAGGTTTCTACTTAAAAACCAAAGTGCCTTATAAAAGTTCCATTGCCTAAGGCCTGTAATTTGAAGCAAAAATTTTGCGGGTGTATTGAAACTTTTACTGATATTTGCTTAAACAACCAAGCCTGGTATGCCTACATTTAAAGCATTTTATGTCAGCGAAAACGCCGACAAAAGCTATTCCAATCAGATTATTGAGCGTTCTACTGATGACCTGCCGGAAGGCGAAGTATTAATACGCGTTAAGTATTCATCACTTAACTATAAAGATGCGTTATCGGCAACCGGCAATAAAGGTGTTACGCGCAATTATCCGCATACACCCGGTATTGACGCAGCAGGCATAGTGGAGGAGTCGGCCACTGACCAGTTCAGCAAGGGCGAAAAAGTATTGGTAACCGGCTTTGATTTAGGAATGAATACCGCAGGAGGTTTCGGCCAATATATTCGGATACCAGCCAGATGGGTAGTAAAGCTGCCACGTGGACTGCGCCTGAAAGAAAGCATGATTTTTGGCACAGCGGGCCTGACTGCCGCATTGTGCATAGATAAATTATTACAAAACGGCCTTACGCCAGATAAAGGCAAAGTAATTGTTACCGGCGCAACCGGAGGCGTAGGCACTTTGGCCGTAATGATACTGGCCAGATTAGGCTTTGAAACCGTAGCTGTTACAGGTAAACCGGAAGGCGCTGCTTACCTGAAAAATCTTGGAGCAACAGAGGTACTAAATCGGGATGCTGTACATGACCATTCGGGCAGGCCACTATTGAAAGGCCTGTATGCCGGCTGTGTAGATACGGTAGGTGGGGCAATTCTGGCCACTATCCTGAAAACCATGCAATATAACGGTGTCGTTAGTATCTGCGGGCTGGTACAATCGGCTGAGCTAACCACAACGGTTTATCCATTTATTCTGCGGGGTATTTCTATGTTTGGTATTGACTCGTCAGAATGTGATATTGAATGGCGAAAAAAGATGTGGAAGAACCTGGCCGGCAAATGGAAGCCAACGAAAATTGAGCAGATTGCCAGAACCGTAACACTAAAAGGCCTAAGCAAAGAAATAAAGAAGATTCTGAAAGGCGGGCAAATGGGAAGAGTAATAGTAAGGTTATAAAAACAACTGAGCCCCGTCGGTCAAAGGGGCTCAGTTGCTATACCATTAAAGACCATATTTATCAATCAGGTAAACCAGTGCTGCCATTGAGGCGGCACCCAGTTTCAGTTCTCTTGAGTTTGACACGATTTTGGGATAAGTGGCTGATAATAAGGTACATGAATATCCAATCGGCTCTCTACAAACCGTTATTTGGAGTACGAGTTCAGATTTTAAACTTTGCTTGCGTTTGTATGGGTAATATTGGTTTTAAGCCCAGTTTTTGGAGGATAATTTTTTCGTTTTCTGTTGGCATAGACCTTAGATAAGATTTGGCTCCGTTATTTTCTATCAGGCTTACTTGCATTTTGTCAAGGGTATCCCTCAACCCTTTTTCAGTGATTACATTTTTATCGCGGTTAATTTTTTGTAAGACAAAGTTTTGTATGGCGAAGGCTATGTAACACAGGCATATATGTCCTTCGATTCGCTGGTCTGTCCAGTGAAACATGGGCCTGGTTTCCAGATGGGATTTGAAGGTTCTGAAGCTATGTTCTATTTTGAATAGTTGTTTGTATTGGTCCAGAACTTCGGCTACCGCCATGCTTTGATTATTGGTGCTTATAGCTAAAAACCCATCATACTTTTCGGAGACCTTTATTTTTTCTTCATTCAGGCTATATTTCTGGTTTTCATTTGATTTTAAGAAGAATCTGGTGGCTTTATTGTTGATTTTCGAAGGGTTCTTCAAGAGGTGCTGTGCGTGCTGTAGTTTATCTTCCCGGTCTTGCTTGTCTTTGGCCGCTCTTTTTGCCGAGTAGGTAGTAATAAAGGTCTTGCCTTCCTGTTTTAATGTGGTGTAGCGAATCAAAACATCTTGTCCGGTAGCATCTTTGTATATCCACTGCTGATGGTAATTCTTTAAGTCGAGTAGGGTTTGCTGCGTTTTTTGGGGCAGACTCTTCAAACGTTCTCCAATGATAAATTCGTAGCCTTTGCTATTTGTTATTTCCAGGTTTTTCTTTGAAAGCATCCCCCTATCGGCTACTACAATTACTTTGTCAATCTGGTATCGCTTTTTAAGGTCGCCCAGTGCTTCCCTAAAAGTATCCCCTTCATAGGTGTTGCCTTTGAAAACCCTATAACCGATAGGGTTTTTCAGGTGGTCTATGAGCATACAAAAAAGAACTTGTGTTTTACCTATTTTGCCATCCTTACCAAAACCCATTTGTCTGAGTTGTCCTTCTTTCTCAACTTCGCTGGCAAAGTAGAAGGTCGTTACATCATAAAATACCACATCCAGGCTTTGATTGAAAAGATTCCGACCCGTTTGAAAAATCTGCTGCTGGATTAACTCAGTATACTGAGCCAACTTATCCAGAGCCCGATACAAGTGCTGTAATGACAATTCGGGAAGGTTTATGTACTCATCACGATGCTGAAAGTTGCTGCGTTTGCTGCAAGGGCTTTGCAGTCGTTCCAAAAGCATCAGAAATACACTGTCAAAAAGACTGAACTGAAGCTTGCTCTTTTGCTGAAGACGATCCAAAAGAAGCCTTAACCCATACTGCTCCAGGGCATAACCAAATACTTTTTGATAACCATAATTGTATCGACCTAATTCGATTAGGTCCCCTTCCAAAATAGTCTTCAACTCTCCTCCACCTAATTCGTAAAATCTGATGCCAATGTTACGAAGTTCTTCAGGCTTATAATCTTCAACCTTACCAAGAGAATACAAAACCCTCGAACTAGGCTTCCCTGACCCATTTCGGAAACTCTCCAAAATGCGCAAATAAGTGCCTGATTGCTTTCTCTCTACTTTCAAATATGCCATAATGCAAAATTACAACCATATAGCTTTGAATGTCAATAGACAAAAACACAATCGGCTCTCTACACTTTTTCCGAAAAATAGCCAAAATAGCCCCCAGTTAGCCATCCAAGAGCTTTTTCCAAAAACAACTGTCAAACTCAAGAAGAAATAAAGAAGATTCTGAAAGGCGGGCAAATGGGAAGAGTAATAGTAAGGTTATAAAAGCAACTGAGCCCCGTCGGTCAAAGGGGCTCAGTTGCTATACCATTAAAGACCATATTTATCAATCAGGTAAACCAGTGCTGCCATTGAGGCGGCACCCAGTTTCAGTTCTCTTTCATTAACGGCATCCAGGTTATCAGTTTGCGCATGATGAAAATCAAAATACCGTTGCGAATCTGGTTTGAAACCAATCAATAATGTACCCTGATTACCCAAAGGGCCAATATCTGCCCCACCGCTACCACGGCCAATTTCTGCCAGCCCATAAGGTGCCAATAGCTTTTTATACACTTCTACTTTAGCTATCTGCTCGTTGGTACCTACCATGCCAAAGCCACGGGGTGCAAAACCACCGTTGTCTGACTCAATGGCTGCAATATGTTTTTCGTTGTTTTGTTTGGCCAGGTCGGCATATTTGGTTCCACCTCTCAAACCGTTCTCTTCGTTCATGTACATCACTACTCGTATGGTACGCTTCGGTTTTATTCCCAGTGCATTCAGTGTGCGCAATACTTCAATTGCCTGTACGCACCCTGCTCCGTCATCCTGGGCGCCCTCTGCCAGGTCCCAAGAGTCTAAATGCCCGCCAACTACAATAATCTCATCCGGCTTTTCGGTGCCTTTAATTTCACCAATTACATTGTGCGATGGCGCATCGGGCAGTGTTTCGCAACTCTGTTTAAAATAGAATTTCAATTTCGGGTTCTCCTTTAATAGCTTACTCAGCTTATCAGCTCCGTTAGTGCTGATGGCAGCCGTAGGTATCATCGGTATGCCCGGTGCATATCTCATACCTCCGGTATGGGGGTTATCGTCTTGCAGGGTAGTCATTGAGCGTATAATAGCGCCTACTGCACCGTATCTGGCGGCTTCAGAAGCGCCATTACCACGTTGCTGCACAGCCCCTGCGTAAGCCTCAAAGGTATTAATTTTGGTAGGGTCCATCGGGCGGTTAAACAACACTATTTTGCCCTTTACTTTTGCTTCTCCCAAAGCTTTCAGTTCTTCAAAGCTTTTCACCTCAATTACCTCTGCCTTAATTCCGGTGGGCGGAGTAGCAACTGAGCCACCCAGGGCTACAATTGGCACCTTCATTTTGGCCTTACCGGTTTCAATGTAGGCATCTTCCTTAGCACCGCGCACCCAGTGCGGCACCATTACATCTTGTAAAAACACTTTTGGAAAGCGGTAATCCTCCATTACTTTTTTGGTGTATTGCACAGCCTTTGCTGCCCCGGCAGACCCGCTTAGGCGCGGCCCGATATTCTTACACAGGTAAGTCAATACATTGTAACATTCGCCTTTTGTCAGAATCTCATCATAGATTTTTCTGATTTGCAGGCTGTCCGGATTTTGCTGCGCAAAGCCAATGTGCGCTAAAAAAAGCAAGGGAAAGAAGATTTTCTTCATACGTGTCTGTCAGGAAGTGTTTATAGATTTCGTTTTTTCAAAAGTACATTTTTTAGGCAAGATTACCAATCAACTTGCCTGTATATGCAACGAAGAAAACGCGAATTTCTGAAAAACAACATTACGGCCAAATACAAAGTACTGCCCTTAAATACAATATACTTAACGAAGATACTTACGGCACTAAAACTCCCAGACGGTAGGGTTTTTATGACGACGCAGATGCTTTCTGGCTTCCATCCAGAACGCCAGAACAAGGTAGATGATAATCGGCGAACCGAAGGTAAAAAAAGAAGCGTAGATAAAATACAACCTCACGCTACTTGCTGAGAAGTTAAGCTTCTCTCCCAGACGGGAACAAACCCCGAAAAGCTGGTTTTCTACTAGGTATCTTAGGCGTATCATTTCTTTTTTTCACAAAGTTATTACGAATCTACTAATAATATCCTTATAAACAATAAAACTACAATTTTTTAATATAGCCCGATACATTTTTGTGCAAATAAATATGAGTTTTGTCCTAATAAATTTGTCAAAAAACTTGCACTATCATTAAAAATATGTACATTGCGATTCAATTTTTCATTTTCTTTTAATTTTCAATTTCAATGCAAACAGGTGTAGTAAAATTCTTCAACGAGACCAAAGGCTTTGGATTTATCGTTGATGACGCTTCAGGGCAAGAGATCTTCGTTCATGTGACTGGACTAGGCGGCAGAAAAATTCGTGAAAACGATACAGTTGAATACGAAGTTGTCGAAGGCCGTAAAGGTTTGAATGCAGTCAACGTGAAAAAAATATAATTTTTTTCTAAGTACGATTGAGCTCATTTCAGAAACCTCACTATTGTGAACAATAGTGAGGTTTTATTTTTTGCTTTCGCGTAAAAACACTTAATTCATCAGGGGTTTTTACGTATTTTAACAATTCTTTTAAAACTAACTCATATATTTCGGTGAGTTTTCTAAAACACTACAAAACAATTATCCTTTTATTTAACCATTAAAACAACTCACTATCATGACAGAAAATTGGCCTTACTCCCTAAAAGAAGCTGAAAACATAGGAACTATATGTTCGGTTTCTTCTACAAAGGATTACTCGAACCAATTCAAAAAAGATGTGGCTGCACCTAGCAGACAAAATTCTTATGATTCGAGATTTATAATTGATAACACCATAAGAGATGCAGAGTTTTTTGGTATCAAAAGCATTGAAAATTTAATTGCAACTGCCCAAAAACAAGCCACAGTGGTTGGTATCAGAGTTTATTACGGACTAGCCTACGAAAAAATTAACCCCGAAACCGGATTAACACAGATTTCTACAGAGCCAATTGAAGGTGGAGACCCTGAAATGAGGCCAAGATTATTTCTTGTTGCTGTAGATGAAAAAGGCAGTGACATTATGATTGGCCTTGGCGGAAACGGCGACGACCCGAATGGCAATGGACTGGGAGGCGGTTCTCCTCAACCACCGTACGGCCAAAATTAAATTTAAAAGGACGAAACTAATCGAATGAACGGACTAATGCTCTTTTCAACGGTTTCAGAAGTAAGTATTCTTATTCCGGCGTTAATCATACTATTTAAAAGAAAATATCTTAGCGCTGAACTAAGAATACTTGCTGTGTATGTTATTCTTACACTCATCAGAAACACTTTCGGAGTAACCTCAGATTTACTCTATTACTCAGGACTTAAAAACTTTAACACTTTATTTTTTTACAACTGGCAGTCTGTACTGGGTTTTTACCTTATTGTATGGTTTTACTACAGGCTACTGCACTATAAATATTGGCGTTTATTTATTATTTCAGCCTCTTTCATTTTCACTATCTGTGCCATTCTTGAAATCCCCTCTGGCTCGCTTACCAAATTGAATACCGGCTCTTTTAATCAATATACCTACACAGCATCAAGCCTGATTATACTCGTAATTGTGCTGGCTTATTTCTATGAGCTGCTACAGGATTTAAAAGTCGAAAATATCACAAAATTTTCCTACTTTTGGGTAAGTGTTGGGCTGTTATTCTATTTTGGTGGAAGCCTCTTTGTAAATTTGTTTCTGGTAAAGGCGGCCATATCCACCACGCAAATTACCTGGGGAATAAACTCAGCCCTTAGTTTTGTATTCCATTTTACGGTCTCGCTGGCATTTTATTACAGTAACTTTTTGTACAACAGTCATAAAGATGAGTGACCTGCAGCTTATATTTCTGGGTTCCGCGGGGCTTCTGGTACTAATTATCTTTTGCATTTTGTTTGTGGTCTATTATAAGAAAAAACAAGCAGAGCAAAAGATGAATATTCAGGAGCTTAAGGCCGAGATGCATAAACGCTTGCTTGAGTCGTCGCTGGAGGTTCAGGAAGTTGAAAGACGCCGTATAGCCAAAGACCTGCATGATGAGGTAGGCGCCATGCTTTCGGTAACCAAGATGAGCTTTAATCAGTTACTAAAAAAAATAGATACCTCAGGCGAAGTGATAGAGCAGGGCCAGCAAACCAAGGAGTTTCTGGAAGAATCAATCAGCCAGGTGCGAAGAATATCGCGCGAACTGGTACCCAGCACGCTTGAAGATTTTGGATTAATTATAGCCATTGACGAGTTTATTCAGAAAATACACATAGCCACCGGAGTACTGTTTATTTTTAACCATGAAGGCATAGACGACACCCAAAGGTTTGATAATAAAATTGAACTGACCGTGTATCGGATAGCCCAGGAGCTGGTTAACAACGCCCTGAAACACGCCGAAGCACAAGAGATAACCCTCAAGCTGTCGCTTCTGAACAAAAAACTTAGCTTTGTATTCACTGATAACGGTAAAGGATTTAACCTGGAAGCGGTAAAAAAAGACGTAAAGTCTGGTTTGGGTCTGCGAAACATAGAAAGCCGTCTGAGCGTAGTGAATGGCACATTTGCTATTCAGTCTATTCTGGACAAAGGAACGAGTTCAACCATAGAGATTCCGTTATTATCTTAGTTATTTGTTATGTCAAATATCAGAATTGCAGTAGTAGATGATCATAGCCTTTTCAGAAAAGGCATGATTTCGATTCTGGAACAGGTTTCCGGTTTTGAAGTGGTAATGGAAGCTACCAATGGCCTTGAGCTGCTTCATAAGCTGCAACATACAACAGTTGATGTTATTCTGATGGATATTCAGATGCCACAGTTAGATGGCACGAAAGCTACCGAGATTGTTAAGGAGAAATTTCCGAAAACAAAGGTGCTGATACTCTCTATGCATGATGAAGACAAATATGTGATGCACATGATGGAGACAGGCGCAAGCGGTTACCTGCTGAAAGACAGCGACCCCGAAGAGGTAGAAAAAGCCATTAAAAAAGTAGTGGAAACGGGTACTTATTTCAGCGATTTTGCAAGCAAGGTAATGCTGCGCAAAATGACCAGGAAGAACCAACAGGAAAAGAAAATATTCAACTATAAAACAGACCTGTCTGAACGTGAAGAAGAGGTTCTGAAGCACATCTGCGACGGCCTTTCAACCGTAGAAATCGGCGACAAGATGTCTCTCAGCCCCAGAACTGTAGAAGGGCACCGGCTACGGATGATAGAAAAACTGGGCGTAAAAAATACTGCAGGGCTAGTGGCTTTTGCTATTAAAAACCACCTGGTCTGATTACTTGTTTTCCAGCACGGCAGAGAATTCAATCTCAACCAGATAATCTTCGCCAATCAGGGCTTTAACTTCTACCATGGTTGTACATGGTTTTATAACACCAAAAAACTCGCCATGCGCTTTGCCTATGGCTTCCCATTTTGAAATATCAGTAGTAAATATACGCGTGCGTATAACGTCTTTCAGGCTGGCTCCCAGTTGTTCAAGCACCTTCTCTGCCTTTAGAATAATAAACTTGGTTTGAATATATACATCGTTTTTACCCACAAGCTCACCACTGTTATCGGTAGCAACGGTACCGGTTACTTCAATAACATTACCAATTTTTACTGCTCTGGAATACCCGACAATGTCTTCCCACTTTGCACCTGTAGATATATTGATTCGACTCATAAATTTTATTAAGATTTGGCGGGCAAAGTTAGAAGAAAAAAAGCCTTTTACAAATTCTGCATCATTTTTATCAATCTGATAACACTGCCGTAATATTGAGCTTAATTTTTCTTACCAAAAAAGTGTACGGATAATAAAAAAAAAGCAACAGCCGTTTTCATGAGTGGCTGTTGCTTTTGACCAGGCCAATTTGGTTAATTAGCTACTTTTTGCGACTGCTGGCGGTCATAGAAATTCAGAAAATCTTCAATTTTTTCTACCGGAATCCTCCTCGCTATTATTCTTTTGTTTTTATCAAGTATGTAATTGGTTGGCGTTGAGTAAACATCAAAGTCTTTTGCATAAACATATCTGTTTCTGGTGTCCCAGACGTTTATCAGCTCATTGGTTTTGTAGGTGTTTATAAAGCTGCTGATTTTCTTCCTGTCGTTTATGATACTTATGTTGTAAACGGTAACCTTTCCTTTGTTAGCGTTGTAAAAATTTACCAGCTTCGGGGCGGAGTCGCGGCAATGGCCGCAGTCTGGGTCATAAAAATAAACAACGGTATATTTGGTTTTGCTTTGCATAGGTGTGTGTTCTCTACCTGTTGAGTCAGTAACAATCAACTGCGGAAACACCAGCCCGGTTTGTAGCGGTTTCATTATATCCACTCTCTCTTTGAATTTAGCTCTCTGGGTTGAATCCAGCCAGGGTGCGTTTTTCAGATAATAATTTTCAGCCAGATGCACAAATACACCATCAAGCCCCACTATTTCAGAGTTTTCATATTTGTTGGTTATCTGCCACAGCACAAATCTGTAAACTTCTGTATTTCCCTTAGCCAGCTTCAAAACCCTGTCGGCATCTCTATTGATAGAGTCAGTTACCTGATACACCAGGTCTTTAAAGTAACGTTCGAGCCTTGAATGCAGAAAAGGCGAGCGCAACAGGCGCTCATCGGCAAAATCTATATGATCAAAAAAGTGGGCTTTATAATAATTAAACAAATAGGTAGAATCTGGCCTGCCATTTGCCTTTTTAGGTAAAACTGTGGGCAGCTCGGGTTCAACATTGCTTTTTACAACCTTTGCTACAAATGTGCCGGCATTGTTTTTGGTAAAGGCTTTCATGTATGCCTCAACATCAGCCTGAATCTGCGCCATTTGTTTTCTTACGTTATCCTGGGTGGCCGGGTCATTTTTTCCTCTGGCAGCATTATTCACAGCCTCTGCTTCTTTGTTTTTATCTTGCAGAAACCTGCGGTAGGTAAAAAGTAAATCGTTTTCTTTTGAACCTTTAAATTTTACTTTGCCCACAAAGTCGGTGGTATCGCTCTCTATTTCCATAAACTGCTCTTTGCCATCAACTGCAAAATCGTAATATTTGGTGGGCGATAAAACAATCAGATAGATACCACCTTTCAGAGGGTCTTTGCCTTTAAAATCAAGCATACCGTTTTCTACCCTGGCCGAGTCAACCTTTATGTATTGATTATACCCGAAAAAATGCGCCAGATGGCAGGTTCGGCCTTCGGGCATACCTTTGAGCCTTACTTTAATAGAATGCCCCGGCTGCTGGGCAAATAAGCTGACAATTGAAAACAAAAATGCGATAAGAAACAGGTGTGTCCGGTGTTTTACAGAGAGCATATTCTTATTTTTTAGTCTTAATATGTTAAATAGCAAATATAAGTGCTTAATTTATGAGTTCGAGTTAATTGCTTGTTAAACTCTCAAATATTGTCATCAAATTTAACGCCGGGGCATGTTTCATATTGTTTCAAAGATTTTTGCTTTTGTGCTTATGCCGGCAGGCATTATACTTATTCTGCTTGTGCTGGCTTTTATTACAAAAAACAGAAACCAATCGAGGAAACTGCTGCTTGCGGCCCTTCTGTTTTTTTACTTTATTTCTACTCCTTTCTTTGTTGATGAAATAGCCCGGCTTTGGGAAATACCACCAACATCTATTGCGGCTGTGCCGCCTCATGATGTCGGCATTCTTCTTACGGGCGGGATAATTAACACCGCCAAAACACCTGAAGAAAATATATTTCTGGGGGGCTCAGCCGACAGAGCGGCTCAGGCCATTCAATTGTATAAAGCTGGTAAAATAAAAAAGATCATTATCAGTGGCGGCGAGATACCAATACTTGGCGAAAGGCCCACCAGAGAAATTGACCAGATAGCCAGATACCTGGTTATTTCTGGCGTGCCGGCGAAAGACATTTTTAAAGAAGACCAATCAACCAACACCAGAGAAAATGCCGTAAACACAGCCGCCCTGTTGCGGAAGCACTTTGCAGGCGAAACCTGCCTGCTTATTACATCGGCATTTCATCAGAAAAGAGCCACGGGCTGTTTCATCAAAGCCGGAGTAAAGGTTACACCTTATGGCTCTAATTACATTTCGGGCAACAGAACCTGGGCCCTTGTACAGTTCGTACCCGATACATCGCCCATGCGAACTGCCCATTTAGTTATCAGAGAAATGATTGGTTATGTAAGCTACAAACTGGCTGGCTGGTTATAAAACATCGGAGGGGCCTCCTTTCAGAAGCCCCTCCGGTGTTTATTGCTCTGGGCAGGTTATCTGCTTAATCTTGAATAGTGTTTGTTGTAGATTGCCTCATACTTTTTGGCGGCAGCTTCCTGACCGTTACGATTGCATACATTTGAAATAATCTGCAGGTTTCTCAGGCTGATTTCAATAAACTGCTGTACGTTATCCGGCATCCATTCGGCACTTGTTCGGGTAGCTTTTTCGGTAAAATAAGCCAGGTTCTCGTCGGCACGTTTGGTTATTACTTCGGCAATTTCCATTGCTTTTTTAGGGTCGCCCACTTCAAAGTAATACATTACGTAATTGGTACAAAGCTGGTCGTAAGGAATAGCCGCATCCGGCAGAACCCTGTTGGCATAATCTAATACTTCTTTGGCTTTGTCTTTTTTACCTTCTCTAATCAATTGGTCGGTCAGTCTCAGAAATGCCAGACGAGCCGTGATAATAGGAACCTTCAGATACGTTTCAGAATCGTAATATACTTTCGGATTATTCATCTCTCTCCATGCCATTTTCTTTAGCATCTTCTCATACATGACGTCTGTATTTACAAAGCCGTCTTCACCATCCGCTACTTTAAATGGCATCAGGCGGTAAGCGTAGCCTTCCAGCTGCATGTATTCGCGCAGGTTCAGGTAATTGTCGCTGGCCAGTGTACCTGCAAAATAGATAGGTCTTTTCCAGTTGTTCTGTGCAATCATTTCCAGTTGCATCAAATCATTTTTCAACAAATCGCGCTTGCCTATGTTCCACACCATTTGTCCGTTCAGATACGGCTCATACTGTTTGGCTACAAAGCCCAGTTTTTTCACATCTTCAACATTGTAGGTCAGGAAGAGGCTGTCTGACGGCAAAGAATTAATGCTCTCGCCGGTTGTCAGTGGTATCTGTATAGCAGGGTCATTTTTCTTTACCAGTTCCAGAAACTCTTTCAGGTTAATGGGTGCCTGCAAACGCTCTACAAACGGAATCTGGTCATTTACACCACTTAGTAGCTGGTCGGTTGAGAACGTAATCGGCAGTGGGTCTGACTCATAGGTTTTACGTTTCATCTGCTCGCAGTACCAGTCGGTTCCTAAAAGGCTCAGGTTACAAACGCGCACGTCTGTTCTGAAACCTTCTACCTCCTGCACATACCATAGCGGGAAAGTGTCGTTATCGCCACCTGTAAACAATATCGCATCTTTGGCACAAGAGTTAAGCAGGTTTTTGGCGAAATCTATCTGGTGATAACGGTTCGAACGGTCATGGCCTCTCCATGCCTGTGGCAACATAATTAAAGGCACTACCAAACCAACAGCCGTTGAGGCAATGGCTCTTGACTGCACATTTTTTATAAACTTGAACACGTAGTCGAACAAGCCCATTACACCCAAGCCAATCCAGATTGCCCAGATATAGAACGAACCCACGTAAATATAATCACGCTCGCGTGGCTCAATCGGTGGTGCATTCAGGAATACTACCAGTGCCAGACCTGTAAACAGAAATAACAGGAATAACACGAGGGCATCTCGCTCACGACGGAAATAATGGTATAATAAACCAAGAATACCCAAAATAACAGGCAAACCAAAGAAGTTGGTTCTGGCACGGTTTTCTTTTACTGCCGGAGGCAATGCACTCTTCGACTCAAAAATATTAGTCGGCCCGGCCCCTTCAATATCGCTTGACCGCCCCCAGAAATTCCAGGTAAAGTAACGCCAGTACATGTAACCCATCTGACGTTTAAACATATACATGACGTTGGTTATAAGCGTAGGTTTTTGTTCAGGCGACAAGCCCATTTCCTGACGGTACACCGCCTGGTGGTTAGCATCTGTGCTCCACATACGCGGCAAAAGGCTTTCGCTGTTTGGCCCCCATATATAATTAGGCTTGTGGTCGTAAACCTCATATTTATCTTTACCTATTTTGTAGATAGGGTCACCGTTTTCGATAGACTCCAGCTTGCCTGTAAATACAGGGCCGTATAACAGCGGGCGGCTGCCATATTGCTCACGTTTCAGGTACGATACGTAGGTCAATACGTTGCTCGGGTTGTTTTCGTTGATAGGCGGATTGTAATTTGAGCGTATCAAGGCAATGGTGTAGCTTGAATAGCCTATCAGAATAAAAGCAAACGAAACCAATGCCGTATTGGCAACGACCATTCCTTTTTTATTGGTATAGAAAATAGCATAAGCTAAAGAGCCTATCAAAAACACAACAAAGAACAAACTACCTGAACTGAAAGGCATACCAAACACGTTGACAAACAATTTCTCGAAAGTGAACGCCAGCGACGGTATACCCGTAATAACGCCAACATTAACAATGCCCAACACCACCATACCTATCAGAAAGGCAATAATGCCACCTTTCCATGTTACTTTTTTGGTCTTTTTATAATAATAGATTAAGGCCAGCGCCGGAATAGTTACCAGATTCAGTAAGTGCACACCGATTGACAACCCTACCAGATAGGCAATAAAAACCAACCAGCGGTTAGCGTCTGACTCGTCTTCTATCAACTCCCATCTGAAAGCCGCCCAAACCACAATGGCCGTAAAGAACGATGACATACCATAAACCTCGGCTTCAACTGCCGAAAACCAGAACGAGTCAGAGAAAGCATACACCAGAGAACCAACAGCACTGGCACCTAAAACCAGAATAATTTCTGATGAGTTGAGTTCTTCACCTTTTTTGCCGAACACCTTACGCGCCAGCAAAGAGATGGTCCAGAACATAAATAAGATGGTGAATGCACTGGCTATAACCGACACCATGTTTATCATCAGCGCCACTTTGGTTACGTCGCTACCTGCCAGCAAAGAGGCCATGCGGCCAATTAACAAAAACAACGGAGCACCGGCAGGGTGAGGCACCTGTAGTTTGTAGGCGCAGGCAATAAACTCGCCGCAGTCCCAGAAACTGGCTGTGGGTTCAACCGTTAAAGTGTAAGAAATCAATGAAATGGCAAATATAGCCCAGCCTACAATATTATTAAGCCTTTTAAAATTGTTCATTTGATAGTAAATAAATGTTTAAATGCTTTAGTTCAGGATAGTTTCGGTTCCCAAATCACAATGAGGCTCAAAAATAGAGAATTTAGGTCAGAGTATCCTTAAAATCGAACTTAAATTATGTTAAAAGGGGGAAGGGGGAAGAGCCATGAAACTTGTTTTGAGGTTTAACCCTATCTGATGTGCCTCAAAATAAACCAAACAACTTTTTAACTTCTATCATAGAATATTTGTATTTTGGGTTCAGAAATATTTTAACACTTCCGGCATTATCAAATGACCCAACAAGTATTCAATTTTGCAAAATTAGCCTCTGCACTTGGCTCTTTCGCTGTGGCTAAAGCCGTTGATCCAACCGGATGTTTAGGCGACATTATTACAGCTATTGCTGGCAACCTTGCTTCTAATTACATCACTCAATATGACCCTGTCGCATTAGCAGGCTACCTTGGAAGGCCAGACCCGGAACTTAATCATGACATTGAAAAACTCATGATAAACTCAGTGCCAAAAGCCGTTGAGTTAGTAACGGTTAGATATCTTCAGGAGAATCCGTACAATGATAAGTATATAAAGAAGACTTTCGAAAATCTGATTAGAGATTCAAGAAATTTAACCCATGATACTGGCGATATTATAAAAATGGTAAATAACCAAGAGGAATGGCTGGCAGATATACATGAATATGTTTTTAGGGGATATGAAGACGAAGAGGGCAAACTGGTTGAAATTAAGGCTTTCTTCAAAGAACATCTATCAGAGTGCTATGAATTAGTGTTTATGGAGGGCATGAAGGATGATAAAGACGAAAAGCCCCTTAAAGCCTTTTTAATAAAAAGTCTGGAAGGACTAATAAGGCATTCGTCCGATAACTCTGCTATTCTGGAAAAAATAAATCATGAAATTCAGGCATTAAGGCAAGAAAAACCATCTGAATCGCTGACTGTTGCTAAAGCGTATTTCAAAAAAGAATTTATCAGGATAAATACAAAACTGGATAGACTGCTGGAAATAAGCAAATTAACCAACGGTAATATAGAATTAGTACTTGTAAAACTTCAGGAGTTCGGTTTAATAAAAGCGGGAATTGAACATTTAAAACAAGGGCAGGAAGAAATAAAAGACTTAATAAAAAATTCTCAACCCAACAAGCCACCGCACCACCTTACCCGTCCTCCGTTCGAACCTGAAGTATTTTTAGGAAGAAAAGAAGAGTTAACAGCTATTCATCAGAAACTCTCGGAAGGTTCAAATTTTCTGTTACTAGTGAATGGACAGGGGGGTGTTGGTAAAACCTCATTGGTGTCTACCTATTATCATACATACCAAGATGCTTATACCCATTTGGCATGGGTATTGAATGAGCAAGGCATCACGAATGCCCTGCTCAAATTAGCAGTACCCTTGCAGATACAATTTGATGATACAACCCCACAAGAAGAGCGGCTGGAAATACTTCTTGCCAACATGGCCTCTTTACCCAAACCCTGTTTGCTGGTTATTGATAATGCCAATGAGTTGGATGACCTCAACGTCAATTACCAAACTTTACGCCGATGCAGCAATTTTCATATTCTACTTACCACCCGTATTACGGAGTTCCGGCAAGCAGCGTTTTATGAAATTGGTGGTTTACCAGAAAAGGAAGCGCTTGCTTTATTTATGCGATATTACAAAAAGCATAATGCCCGTGAAGATGAACTTTTCAGGCAAATCTATCAGGCTGTGGGTGGTAATACGCTGGTAATTGAGTTACTGGCTAAAAACCTACATGTTTTAAACAAATTAAAAAAGAACTACCAGTTACAAGATTTACTATCTGACTTGCAACAGAAAGGCTTATTAGGCTTAAGCAAAAATAAGGAAGTAGATACCGACTGGCATGAATTTAAAGAAGCCACACCGGTTGAAATCATCTCGGCCATGTATGACTTAGGAAGCCTAAGCAGTGAAGAAACCGCCCTACTTTCAGTTTTTTCGGTATTACCTGCTGAAAGTATCTTTTTTGAAACGCTTGAACAATTGCTTCCTGACAGCAAAAACCTTGAAGATACCCTGCTATTACTGGCACAAAAAGGCTGGCTGGACTATAACAAAACCGAAACCGCCTTTAAATGCAGCCCGGTAATACAGGAAATAACCCGAAAGAAAAACGAAAATCTTTTTGAGGATTGCTCAGCTTTGGTATTAAACCTGAATAAAAAATTGAAATATGAATTGAGTACGGGAAACTTAATCAATATCAAATATGAAGAGTCTATATTATACAGCAGCTATGCTGAAAGTGTAATCAATAACCTTGAAAATATACATAATTACCTTGGAGGACTATCTGAAAGAATAGGTAACTACCACCAAACACATGGAAATTTAGAAAAATCAATGCAGTATTTTCAAAAGTCCTTAAATATAGGCGAAGAACTTTGCAGAATTGATTCCGGAAATATTAATAATAAACGCAATCTGGGCATTGCGTATTCCAATTTAGGCGATCTCAATTTGGTGATTGGTAACCAGAAAAACGCTTTAGAATTTTTTCAGAAACAAAATAATCTTTTTCTAGAACTCTACAGAGACTATCCCAATCAAGTATCTTTCAAAAATAGTCTGGCCATTTCTTATGAAAGATTAGGTGACCTCAACCAGGCTATGTGTAACCTGCCAAAAGCTTTAAAGTTCTTTCTGAAAAGAAATAAGCTAGGTAAAGAACTCTACGGTGACTATCCCAATCAAGCATCTTTCAAAAAAGGTTTGGCCATTTCTTATGGTAAATTAGGGGAACTTAACCAGGAGATGGGTAACTTTACAAATGCTTTAGCATTCTTTAGGAAGTATAATCAACTCAGTGAAGAACTCTACAAAGAATTTCCTAATCAGGTTGATTTTAAAAATGGCCTGGCCATTTCTTATGAAAAATTAGGCGACCTTAACCATGCCATGGGTAACTTGCCAAATGCTTTAGAGTTCTTTCAGAATTGTAATCAGCTCTTTGAAGAACTCTACAGAGACTATCCCAATCAGGTTAATTTCAAAAATGGTTTGGCCATTTCTTATTTCAAATTGGGTGAATTTTACAGGGATAACCGCAATAAAGATGCAGCATTTTTATATTTTAAGAAAGCTGAAAACTTATGGTTTGAATTAACTCAATCAACCCCCGAAGCTATTGAATACCAAAATTTCCTTCAGAAAGTACAAAACGCCTTAACCGAACTAGGTACCCCATAAACAACAAAGCCCTCCATTCAGAGGGCTTCATCATCTTAATGAAAGAAATCTTTCATTCTGTCAAAGAAACTTTTGTCGTTTTTGGTAGCTCTGGGCTGGAAATTCGGCGCTTCCCTTAGTTTTTCCAGTATGGCCTTTTCATCGGGGCTTACGCTGGTTGGGGTATAAATATTAATATGCACCAACTGGTCGCCAATGCTGTAGCTGTTTATTTCTTTCAGGCCTTTGCCTTTCAGGCGCAGTACTTCTCCGGGTTGGGTACCCGGCTTGATATTGATTTTCACCTTGCCGCCAATGGTGGGTATTTCGGCATCTTTGCCCAATACGGCATCGGCAAAGTTCAGTTTCAAATCAAAAATAATATTGCTGCCGTCGCGTTTCAGTTCGGGGTGTTCTTCTTCTTCTATTACTATCAGCAGGTCTCCGGCCACACCACCACGGGTGGGTACGTTACCCTTGCCTGTCATAGACAATTGCATGCCCTCGCCTACCCCGGCAGGTATTTTAATAGAAATCAGGTCTTCGTTCAGTACACGGCCTTCGCCAAAACACACTTCACAACGGTCTACAATTACCTTGCCTTCGCCATTACAGGTATGGCAGGTACTGGTAGATACCATCTGGCCCAGCATGGTGCTAACTACCTTGCGTATCTGCCCCGAGCCGTTACAGGTCTGGCAGGTCTTGAGCGAGTTACCGTTCTTCGACCCATTACCGCTACAGGTATTACAGGCCACATAGCGTTTTACTTTTATTTTTTTCTCAACACCGTTGGCAATTTCTTCCAGATCCAGTTTCAGCTTGATACGCAAGTCAGAGCCTTTTCTAACCGGCTGGCCACCGCCTCCGCGTCTGCCACCACCGCCAAAAAAGCTACCGAACGGACTGTCGTCACCAAAGACACTGCTGAAGATATCCTCCATATTGACACCTGCGCCACCATAGCCACCACCGGCACCACCCACACCCTGATGCCCGAACTGATCGTACCGCTGACGTTTCTCGGCATCAGACAACACCCCGTAGGCTTCAGCTATTTCTTTAAACTTCTCCTCGGCGGCCTTGTCGCCCGGGTTTTTATCCGGGTGATACTGTATAGCCAGCTTCCGGTAAGCCTTTTTCAGCTCATCTTCAGTAGCGTTTTTACCTACTCCTAATACTTCGTAATAATCTTTCTTTTGTGCCATAATGATTGTATATACTTGCATTGCGTAAACAGAACCCGGCCATGCCTGCCGTTTACCCAATACTATTGCGCTCAAAAAATATTGTCTGCTTAGCTACCCACTACCACCTTAGCGTAGCGAATCACCTTATCGTTCAGGAAGTACCCCTTCTCAACCTCATCAATCACCAATCCTTTTTTGTCGTCACCGGCTGCAAACTGGGTAATGCACTCGTGTAGTTCGGCATCAAAAACCTGGTCTTTTGCCTCCATCGGCTTTAAGCCTTTGGCTGCCAGCGTTTTTTGCAACTTATTAAATATCAACGATATCCCCTCTTTCAAAGGTTCAATTTCTGTTACGGTTTCAAAAGATTTGTTGGCTCTTTCAAAATCATCAATTACAGGAATCAACTCTTTAATCAAGCCCTCAGAGGCATTCTGGATGGTCTCAATTTTTTCTTTAGCTGTGCGGCGGCGGAAGTTCTCAAACTCAGCATACAAGCGCAGGTATTTATCTTTAGCCTCGGCCAGCTGGTTTTCCAGCAATGCCTGTTTATCTTCTGTTTCTGTGCTTTCAGTAGCCGGGGTTTCTGCTGCAGTTTCTTCTGCCAGATTTTCACTGTTTTCTTGTACTTGGTCGTCAGTTATTTCTTGTCCTTCTTTATTCTCTGCCATTTTTCCAACAATTTTGTTTTTGCAAAAATCGTCAATTATTTTGCCAATACATAATTTACTGACAAGATGGCAGAATTTCAGTTACACCCTGATTTGTTTAGAGTAAATAAAAGATTTCCAAATGAAGATGAATTTTGTGGTGCGAATTATAAAATTATCAAAAAATGGAAATCATAAATAAAAGTGCAATATCCGGGTGTTGGATTACGGAGAAAGTCAGGAGAAATCGAATATTTAGCAGAAACAATTTCTGTAATTTATACAGGTGCCAAAAATCGGGTAGCCTTTAACTAAACTTATGTTGTGTCTGCTCTTTTAAACAAAAAACGTAATACTAAACAAATCATTTATCGGACTACCCTATTTTTAATTGTAAATTCAATATCAAGCGTTTTGGGTACAACCGAACCGAAAAGCGACACTGTTTCGCTTCTATGCATCAGTATATTCATTTCTTTTATTAGCATGCTCTTTGCAGAAACCACAATTTTACCGGTGTATTTAGCCGAATTAATAACGGTAACCGGTTCAATTTTTTTTCCGCTTTCAACTACACTTTTGAAATCAACAACTTCATCATTTGGAAGCGACTGTGGAATTGTTTTTTCTAAATATCCTGATAATGCAACTACAAAATCTTCATTATTGATTTCTATTACTTCGTAACTATTTATATAAGCGTTATAAATACCTTTAATAGTATCTTGCCAGACTTTACCTTTTTGTAAATTTATCAGGGTATTGGCAAGCAAAACTCCAGACAATTCATGAATTGGGTTTAATAAAGGCCCACCCCAAACCACTTCTTCGAGTGGTTTAGGTGATACCATTTTGTCTGTGCTTATTGTAAGTTTGCGAATTTCGCCCAACTGATTCAAATAAGTATCTAAAGTAGCCTGTGTTTGTTGGTCAGTAGTAAATGGGGTGTCGGTGTCTATGGCTATCCCATAGGCATCATTCTTTATTCGTTTGGTATTTATGCCAAGGCTTATTTTTTCTTTAGAAGGTTTAATTACAATATCACTTATTCTTAGGTGTTGCCTGGTCCGGCTCCCTCCAATGTTATTTATAGTTGCCGTTTGCCCATTAGGTAATTTTACTTCTCGGATATTGGGCTTACTATATATTTGCGAAATGAAGGTCACTTCTTGTCGAATAGCACTTGTTTTTTCAAAAACAAATGAATTATTCTGCGCAATAAGAATGGTAGAATAAGAGAGTAAAAAAACCAGAAAGAGAGTAAGTTTTAAGTTCTTCATATTTTTTATTTTATCCCAAATAATAAAAAATTATTTAACTTTACAAGCTGGCTCATTTTTTTAAACCAAAAACAATTAATACAATGAAAAATTAATCGCTTTTTTCAGTTTCGTATTTTTACTTTCTTTTTCAGGTTATGCCTCAAAGGGAGTTGACAAAGAGTAAAATTGAAAGAAAATAATAACATTAAAGTCAAAACCCGAAAAAAGATTGAGTAAAAGCTTAGAAGTAATAGGCTGGTTCGGAGAGGGCTGGATTCTATGTTATTTTAGTGCAGAAGACTGATGGTCTCTGATAACCTACTCATTTGGCTTTAATTTTATTTTACCAGAGCCAGCACTTTTTATTAAAGATACCCATGCTTCTAACTTTATCTTACGAAGATTCCTGAAAATGATAGTCATAAAAAGAATAGTATTATTTGTTTCTGTTTTTCTACAAATAAGCTACGCTTTTGCCCAAAATAAGAGAGAAGTTGAACAAAAAGAAAGAACTATCGCGCTTGAGGAAGTGGTTATTAAACAAAAACGAAAAAGATTTGAATACAAAGGTGACTCTCTGATTATTAATCTTCATACAGACGATGCTCGTCCACATGCTTCTGCCAAAACATTGTTTGAAAAAGTACAAGGTCTTACTATTGATTGGGGAGATAATATCAGTATTCATGGAAAACCAGTAACTGCTATTACAATTGACGGAAAAACAATATTTGGTGGCTTACCGGCTCTGACACTCGATAATATTAAGGCCGACATGATTGAACGAATGGAGTTTATTGAAACCACAGATGCCTCTGGCAAAACACAAAGCACACTGAATTTAAAACTGAAAGAAGACAGAAAAAATGGTGGCTTTGGTAATATTGGAGCAGGTTTTGCACCAAATGCCCGTTATTCTGTTAATGGCAATTTTTCAAAGATTACATCAAAAGGTTTTTTCAATGTTTTTTCTTCTGCTAATAATATTAATGAAAAAGGCATAGATTCAAAAACAATCGATAGGCTATTGATGACGAATTTCAGAAATTCAATTAATCGGGCCTCTTCAGTAATAGGACTTTATGACCCACCGAAAGAATCATTTGTAAATGAAATAAACAAACTATCTAATAATGTTTTAGTAGGAAGAAACAAAGTTTTTGACAATGGTTTAAATTATACTTTTCAAAATAAGAAAATAGAGTTTAATGGATTTGTCTATGGAAGTATTCTGACTGAAACAAATAATCAACATAAAATAGATACACGTTTTTTAGGCACAAATACACAAAAAACCAATGAGGTATCTGATAAACTAGCTCCTGCCAAACATATCATTGGCAATACTTACCTAACATATAACCCTACTGACAGACTATCGATTCGGTTTTCAGATCAAATAAAAGTGGATAATAATCGCTTATTATATAATCAAAACATCGAAAGTTCCTTTTCTGACTCTACCCTTCAGAATGTAAACAACATACATACAGAAGAAAATAACCAACAGAAATTTGAAAATATTTTTCAAACAAATGCCATTCATAAAGGAAAAAAAACAGGAGTGATAGCCTCGGTGTATTATCAAAACCGGGTGGGTGTATCAACTGAAAATGTTGATTTTAGCAATGAAAGTTTATCATATTTGCAAAAGCAATCTAATACCAGACGAAACAATCAGGTTTATCATCTTTTACAACTAAATTATTCAAAACCTATTAGCCGAAGAATACTATTAGAGGGTAAAGCCAGGCAGGTTTTTGAAGACGTGGCAATTAAACAAACTACAAAATTTAAAAATAACAATGCCCTTGTCGACATTAATTATGATAATATTCAAACAAACAAGCTTACAGAATTAACACTTTTCGCACTGTATAAAAGACGTAGATTAGATATAATAAGTGGTGTTTCTTATTGGCACTGGGACATCAAACGACTTGCTTTTGGTAGCAATTTCAGTTCAGAGCCTACATTTATTGTTAACCCATTTACAAGGATAGAGTATAGAATACCTAACCTGAAATTTGCCATAAAATATGCCAAAGAACCAATGCTACCTACCTGGCAGCAGACCATCAGTACACCAGATAGCAGTAATCTTTATGATATAAAAACAGGAAACCCGGCATTAAGTTTTTATACCCAAAAAGGCCTGGATTTTTCGGTAAACTCAGGAATAGAAAAGGGATATAACTTTGGGCTTCAGGTTTCTTATAAAAGATATGATGATTATATAATTTCAGAAAACACTTATCTTCCGCTATATGGCGTTTTTAGTAGTCGTTTCACAAACACCGACCTGCCAAATAATAGCCTTCATATTAATCTGAACATCTTCAGAATAAACCCGGGCAGTAATTTCTCCTGGTTCTTAGCCTCAGGAATTGCCCGAATAAAGTTATTCCAAAAAACACAAGATATGATTACCGTACTCAACACAACCCATGGTTTTCTGAACCTAAATACTGCATGGAAAGTTAATACGGCAATAAATTTCAAAACACAACTCAACTCTCAAATAAATATTCTGCAAGGAAGCATTCAAACAAACAATACTTTAATAAGCAAATTCAGTATTGAAATTGGCAAAAAATCATATTTTGATACCCAGGTAAGAATACAATCTTCTAAAAGTAACACCTATTATTTGCAATCTTTTATTGACTTTGAAGCCGGGAAATTCCTATTAAAAAATAATGGTCTGAAACTATCTATTATTGTAAAAAACCTACTTAACAATAAAAATGAAATAATGCTATCTCAAATGGCAAACACGTCTTCAATAACGTATAATAGTTGTTTACCCCTAAGTATTATAGGAAAAATAACTATTTATCCCGAAGTATGGCATTAAATTTAAAGAAATACTGCTTGTATGGGGTTTACTAAAGATTTTGAAAAGCTAAATGATTTTATTATCTAACAACCTGCCTTCAAACATATTTTCCCTAACTTGCCACAAAAAAAAGCGTAGTTATTACCATGCAGACCGTCTTAGCCCATGCCACTATTCATACCGGCACACAAGTACTTCAAAACCATACCCTTATCATAGAAAACGGCGTTGTGCAGGCCATTCAGCCCATTGATAGTTTCGGGCATGAAAAGGCACGCACCATAGACCTGGCAGGCAGGCATATTGCCCCCGGTTTTATTGATACGCACATTAACGGTGGCGAAAAGCACTACTTTACCCAATACCCAACCGAAGCAACCATACAGGATATTTATGAGGCCAGCCTGGCACTGGGTACCACCCATGTGCTGCCCTGCCTGATAACCTCACCGACAGAAAATATTCTGAAAGGCATAGAAGCGACCAGAAACTTTATGCAGAAAAACCCTGATGCGGGCGTATTAGGTATGCACCTGGAAGGGCCGTTTCTGAATATGGCTAAACGTGGGGCGCATCTGGCAGCTTATGTAAGAAAACCCACCAACAACGAGCTGGAAGAGATTATCAGATACGGCAAAGATGTAATAAAAATAATGACCATTGCTGCCGAGAACTTTACCGACGAGCAATTGGAAATGCTGCTCGATAGCGGCATCAGGTTATCATTAGGCCATTCTAACGCTACTTATAAACAGGCGCAATATGCCTACCGGAAGGGCATCAGCCTTTGCACGCACCTGTACAATGCCATGACCCAGATGGGCCACCGTGAACCCGGTGTGGTTGGCGCTACTTTTGATAATCCTGATGTATATGCGCCTATTATTCTCGACGGTTACCATTGCGACTACGCTGCGGCAAGAATAGCCTATAAAATCAAAAAAGATAAGCTGTTTCTGATTTCTGATGCGCTTTTTGTGGGTGGTAAGGTAACGCATTTTCAATGGGAAGCATTTGATGCCTACCTGAAAGACGGACAATACCGTAACACGGAGGGGAATCTGGCAGGTGCGGCTATATCCATGGCTGACGCTGTGCGCAACGCCGTGCAGCAAGTAGGTATCAGCCTGGAAGAAGCCATCAAGATGGCCACCATACGGGCTGCCAGGGCAGTAAACATGGAGCAATCGGTTGGGCAAATTGCAGCGGGGTATCCAGCCAGGTTTGTGGTATTTGATGAAGCCCTCACGGATTTTGAGCCGCTGATAATCAGGTAGGTGAGCAGCAAATGCTCATTTTACTGAATGATGGCGGTGGAATAGAATGGTATTTTAAAAGGCTGTCATCTCCCCATCCCCTATTGCACTAAACTTGCGATTTCCTTGAAAACCCGCTCATATACACCTATATTTACTTTTCAATACTATTATGAAACATTCAATCTGAAACTTATTAAATTTTACAGCAAATGAGCGCTATCTCTCGCCGAAACTTACTTAAAAACACATTAGCAGTTGGTGCAGGCCTTGGTCTGGGTTTGCCGGATGCAATGGCCGAAACCCACACCAAAGCCAAACACAATTTTAAATTCTGTTTAAATACCAGTACCATCCGCGAGCAGAACCTCGGGCTGGTTGGTGAAATAGAAACAGCTGCCAAAGCAGGCTATGATGCCATTGAAATATGGGTAAACACCGTTGAAAAATATAAGGCACAAGGTGGCAGCCTGAAAGATATTAAGAAACGTGCTGCCGATTTGGGTATCACCATTGAAGATGCCATCGGCTTCTCGAAATGGATAGTGGATGATGCTACCGAACGTGAAAAGGCTTTAGAGCAGAACAAAAGAGAAATGGCTATGCTGGCCGAAATAGGCTGTAAGCGCATTGCAGCCCCTCCGTTTGGTGCTACTACCGGCCAGGTACTTAACTTACAGGCCGTAGCAGAAAGATATGGCAAATTGCTGGAGGTAAGCGATAACTACGGCGTGATACCTCAACTGGAAATGTGGGGCTTCTCAACCAATCTTCATCTGGTTGGTGAGGTACTGTTTGTGGCTTCTGAAAGTGGCCACCCCAAGGCTTGTGTATTGACAGACGTGTACCACCTGCATAAAGGAGGTTCCAGCTTTAACAGCCTGAAAACCATCAATGGTTCTTCGGTTCAGATGTTCCACATGAACGATTACCCCGGCCAGCCACCCAGAGAAAGCATCAACGACGGCGATCGTATTTTACCCGGCGATGGCATTGCTCCTATGACCCAGATACTGCGCGACCTGAACAGCAAAAATACGCCCATTGTGTTATCTTTAGAGCTATTCAACAAAGAATACTGGAAAATGGATGCGCTGGTAGCTGCCACTTTGGGTCTGTCTAAAATGAAAGCCTCTGTTGCCAAAGCCACTGCCTGATTTATGAGAAGCTCAGAGGCACTGTTACAGTTCAGCCTGAACCTATTGCAACAAGCCGGGCTGGATGCAGAAAAGGCATTCCATACGGCTGATATTCTTTTGGAAGGTGAGCTACTCGGCCACCGGACACATGGCTTGCAGTTGCTGCCTGCCTACGTTGGCGAGTTAGAAAAAGACGGTATGACCAAACAAGGCCAAGCCAAAGTCATTAATGATTTTGGTGCAGTGCTGGCCTTAGATGGCAACTATTTACCCGGCCCCTGGCTGGTAGTGAAAGCCATTGAAGAAGCTACCAAACGCGCTGAAGCCTTTGGCACGTCTATCATCACCATTCGGCAATCGCATCATATTGGTTGTCTGGCTGCTTATCTTGAAAATGTAGCCCGGCAAGGTTTGATGATTCTGCTGGCCTGTTCAGACCCCCGTAACAAAACCGTGGCTCCGTATGGCGGACTTACCCCGGTATACAGCCCTGACCCGCTGGCGGTGGGGTATCCGACGGAATCTGACCCGATTATGATAGACGTAAGTATGTCTGCCACTTCTAACGGTCTGGTAGCACGTGCGCATCGGAATCAGGAGATGCTGCCTCATCACTGGCTGCTGGATGCCCAAGGCAATGCTACGAACGACCCTGCCACATTCTTTGCCAATCCGCCCGGTTCAATTCTGCCATTGGGTGGGCTGGACAGCGGTTATAAAGGTTTTGGGCTAGGCCTGATGGTAGAAGCCCTCACCAGTGCCTTAGGTGGCCATGGCCGTGCTGATGAGCCTACCCTTTGGGGTGCATCTGTTTACTTACAAATAATAAGCCCGAAAGGCTTTGCAGGTGAATCGGCTTTTAAGCGTGAGGCTGAATATCTGAAAAACCAATGCCTGGCATCAGAACCTGCTAACCCCGACCAACCGGTAAGAATGCCGGGCGCCAGAGGACTTGAACTAAAAAAGCAGCAACTGGCCAACGGCGTAAATCTGTTGCCTGAAACTGAAAAGGCTTTGCTTGAACTGGGTCGTAAATATGGTGTTGGTTTAGCTTAGTAGAACAATTTCCCCAATTAATAAGTGTGGATTCTGAAAATAGCCGCTTGAATATGATTTGTGGAGCGATTACCACAACTATACGTAATATGGCGCAGGCGTAGTTTTTTTTCATCGTACACTTAAATTTTAAAACTCTATAAAATTCAGAAACACGCATGAATAATTTACTACGAGGTCTGCTAGCCGGTTATGGCGCAAAGAAATTAGGTGGCGGTTGCTTTGGCACCATTATCGTATTTGTTGTTTTATGGTATATTCTGGGTCAATGCAGCTAGGCATTAATGCCATTCCATAAGGGTCATTTCTTTGCAATCTGCCATAGAAATGACCCTTTCTTATATCCTCATTAAAAAATCATTATTTTCTGCAAATAAAATCGGCACACAAACCATTTGGGCGTTAAATCCGTTATGCTTATAACACGCAAAATCAGCAGCATTCGCATTATGGCATTCGACAAAAACTTATTGAAAATTAAAACACTGGGTGAACTGAAAGCCAGTAATTATCGCCCAAAATCTATTAAACAAGAATTAAGAGACAATCTGATTGAAAAACTAAAGAATAAAGAAACGGTTTTTCCGGGTATATGGGGTTATGAAGAAACCGTTATACCTGATGTAGAGAAAGCCATTCTTTCTATGCACCATATTAACTTACTGGGTTTGCGCGGACAAGCCAAAACCCGTATTGCCCGCCTGATGGTAAATCTGCTTGATGAATACGTGGCCGTAGTGGAAGGCTCTGAACTGAACGACGACCCACTTGAACCGCTCTCACGCTATGCCAAAGACCTGATTGCCGAAAAAGGTGATGCTACGCCTGTGAGCTGGCTTTCTCGTGCCGAACGCTATAATGAAAAACTGGCTACGCCGGATGTTTCTATTGCCGATTTAATTGGTGACGTTGACCCTATCAAGGCTGCCACTTTGAAACTGCCGTATTCTGACGAACGTGTCATTCACTTCGGCATGATTCCGCGTTCGCACCGTTGTATTTTTGTTATCAACGAGTTGCCCGATTTACAAGCCCGTATTCAGGTTTCTTTGTTCAATATTCTCCAGGAAGGCGATATTCAGATTCGCGGATTCAAACTGAGAATCCCGCTGGATATCCAGTTTGTGTTTACCGCTAACCCTGAAGACTACACCAACCGTGGTAGTATTGTAACGCCACTCAAAGACCGTATCGATAGCCAGATAGTAACCCACTATCCGAAATCGATTGATATTGGGCGTAAAATCACCCAACAGGAAGCCATTATTAAAGCCGAACAGAAGAAAATTGAGGTAAACGATATACTGAAAGACCTGATTGAACAAATAGCCGTTGAAGCCCGCAGCAGTGAATATGTAGATGCGAAAAGCGGGGTTTCTGCCCGGATGACTATCTCGGCCTACGAAAACCTGTTGAGTTCAGCCGAAAGACGTTCACTCATCAACGGTGAGAAAAACGTACATGCCCGGGTGTCTGACATTTACGGAGCTATATCGGCCATTAACGGTAAAATTGAGCTGGTATATGAAGGCGAGGTTGAAGGCCCTGTGTATGTGGCACAAAGCCTGATTGGCAAAGCCATGCGGACGGAGTTTCTGAAGTACTTCCCGAACCCCGAAGCATTGAAGAAAAAGAAAGCAGGTAAGAATCCTTTTCAGCAGGTATCAACCTGGTTTGGCGAAGGCAATGTGATTGATTTTCTGAACGATTTGACCGACCGTGAATACAAAGCCAGACTAAAAACCATTGACGGGCTGGATGAACTGGTGGAGAATTTCCACCCGCGCCTTAACGAGAACGACAAGCTGTTTATGATGGAATTTGCCCTGCACGGCCTGGCCGAATTTTCGTTAATCAGCAAACAGGCGCTAGACACCGGTCTGCAATTCAAAGACCTGCTCGACAGCATGTTTGACCCCAACAAAATGAAGTTTGATGATGAGGATGAAGATAATGAAGATTTTAAGCGGTATTGATTGATAAATAACTACGCAAAAGAGGCTGTCCAAAAAGGGGCAGCTTCTTTTTTTAGTTCAGATAGGAATGATTCGGGTTTTACTAAGCGGCGTAGCGATATTTTACCTGGTAAGATTCAAAAAGTACATAAATAGTCCTAT
>NZ_JANUSD010000012.1:0-183125 GCF_024793945.1 Emticicia fluvialis | reverse complement strand
TTGTATGGGGCTGTTTAGAATATTTCTGGTAAGACTGATTATTCAGTTCTAGCCGTAAAAAAAATATACTATCAAACTGCCACCTTTTAAGCTTTGTGCATCATAGCAAAAATAAACTCATGACATGACCAAATTGATGCAGAATTTCTGGGAAACGGCTTATAAACAAAACATCGGCAAAATGTTGGGTATTTGCTATAGGTATGTGCGAGACAAACAGGTGGCAGAAGACCTTGCGCATGATGCCTTTCTGAATGCCATTGACAAAGTTTCGGGTTTTGAGGGCAGAGGACATTTTGATGCCTGGCTCAGAAAGATAGTAGTCAATGAGGCTTTGAAATATCTGAGAGACCAGAAGCAAAAGGAAGCACATAATGAGTGGCTGCAATATGAAAGTGAAATGCTGGCTACAGAAGATGAAACATTGGCCGCAGATTTTACGCACGAAGAACTAATGGCAGCCAGTAGCCAATTGCCTGAATACCACAAATTGGTATTTAATCTTTACGTGATTGATAAATTCAGTCATGCCGAAATAGCGCAGGAGTTAGGTATAAGCGAAGGCACATCTAAATCTCACCTTGCCAGAGCAAGAAAGAAAATCAGAGCTTTATTACTGGAGAAAGAGAACAAGAAACGGGCTGTTCTTCCTTTATTCATACCTCTTTTACTATGGAATATTGACGGTATTTACCGAAAGGCATTCCGCAATTTTGAGATAAAGCCTGATAGGTTATTAAAAATTGATGCGGATTATTTATCAATACCTACGTTTAACCCTTCTTCTGTTGTTTCAAGCAGTTTCATCAGTTCCGGAGCCGTTATCGGTGGTGTGGCGGTTAGTCTGACATTAATCGTAGTTTTCTCAAGGCAAGAGCCTGATTTGGAGATTCAGAAAGAAATAAGCTCGAACACCATACCTGTTAAGTTGACGCAATACGTAGTAACCCAACCTGACAATTATGAACCTATTACTATTGACGACCAGAATATAAGTAATACTAAAAATTCTGACACTACAAGTGCAACCATTTCTGATAATGCCATCATAACTGATGAAAACAATATAAACAATACAGAAATGAAAAGACTAAGCACAGTAGGAGCCTTGCTGATGGCAGGTGCCAGTATGGGATTCGATTCTTCAAAGAATCTGACGGCTAATTTAAGTTCACGTTTCAAATTACCCGACGTTCAGTTTCAGGCAAAAAAAGATGGGTTTGTATTAAATAGAAAAGAAGGAGAGGGGACTTTCAATGCATCAAAGATAGTCTGGTCGTCAAAGAACCATTATGTTTACATGAAGGGGATTAATATGAGAGCAAAGTTTGAAAAAGACAACTTTAATGCAACCGGTACGGTGTCTTTTTTAGGAGAAGTATACTATTTACTGATTGATGGGCAGGAAGCCCAATTGGATAAAGATATAAAGCTTTCAGATAACCAATATTCTGTAAAATCATTAAGCATTAAAGAGTCCATACAGAAATACGGCGACAAGGGGAAAAACGGTGCTGTTGAAATAGTTAAACTTTAATAATGACTCAATTCAGCTAGTTTTTTTTAATCTAAATATTCAATATGAATCTCCGACTTTCTTCCTTTACTATACACTGCATAAGGCTGTGCGTAATCATATGTTTTTTGGGTCAATCGAATGGCTTCTCTCAAGGAAGCCATTTAGATAGCTCAATCCGTAATTTTATGGCTGCAAAACAAATTCCCGGTTTTGCAGCCTGCAAGGTGCAAAACGATAGGATTGTCTGGACAAAGGCTTTCGGATTAGCCTCTATTGAGAAGAAAATCCCGATAAGTATAGATGGAATAATGAACATAGGTTCCATTTCAAAAACCTTTACTGCCACGGCAATTATGCAACTGTGGGAAAAAGGCAAAATAGACCTGTACGCAGATGTAAATGATTACTTAGATTTTGCTATCAGAAATCCCGCATTCCCTGATAAACCCATAACTGTTTTTCAGTTATTAACACACACCTCATCTATAATTGATGGAGAAGCATATCATCATAAGTTATGCCTGCGGAGACCCAACCGTTACACTTTATGATTGGATATTTGACAACCTCAATAAAAGCGGTAAATATTTTGGTAATGGAAGTAATTTTCATGCTTTCGCTCCTGGAGAGAAAGAAAGATATTCGAATGTAGGTTTTGGGCTTTTAGGCCTTATTGTAGAAAAGGTTTCCAAGCAACCCTTTTATATCTATTGCAGAAATTTCATTTTTAAACCATTAGGAATGAACAAAACCGGATGGTTTTTAAGTGAAGTAAATACGGATAAGCATATCACTCCTTATGCTTTTGTAACCAAAGAGAATAGAAATGACCTGCTGAAGGATAAAAAATTGTTTGCACCCCAATCTACATTTGAAATAAATAGTTTTGCTGCGCATTGCCTGTATAGCTTCCCTAATTATCCGGACGGACTTGTCAGAACCAGTGTAAGAGAATTGTCTTATTTTCTAAGAGCTATGATAAATGGTGGGACACTCAATGGTGTGAAAATTCTAAACCAGGCCACCTTGACCAAAATGCTTACCTTACAAATTGAAGGAAATAATCATAGAGGCTTATGCTGGGAGAAGTCTGAGTTTAAAACGGCTGAAAAGACTATATCATTATGGGGGCAAACAGGGGGTGACCCAGGTATTACTACCTATCTTTTATTTGACCCAATCGAAAAAATGGGTATAATAACATTTCAGAATAATGCCACCGATGGCACAAGCTACATTGCCAGAAAAATATATATTGAAGCAAAGTAAAAACTAAACCACGACTATTTCTCTTCTCAATAAACAAACTCCCCAAACTCACTCTTGATTGTTACCCGTTTGGTATCAAAAGGTTCTACCCGGCCAATTATCTGTGCATCAATATTGAATGATTGGGCAATTTCTATAATTCGTTGTGCATATTGTTCAGGCAGATATACTTCTAAGCGGTGCCCCATGTTAAAGACTTTGTACATTTCCTGCCAGCTGGTGCCACTTTGCTCGTGTATCAGTTTAAATAAAGGAGGAATAGGGAAGAGATTATCTTTAATTACATGTAGTTGGTCTATAAAGTGAAGCACTTTGGTTTGCGCGCCACCGCTGCAATGCACCATGCCGTGTATGTAAGGACGAAGCTCATCCAGAAAAACTTTGGCAACCGGCGCATAGGTACGGGTAGGAGATAGAATCAGCTTGCCTACATCAGGCAGCGCGTCTAATGTTTCTTTATCCTGAGTTGAATTGAAAGATTCTGTGGCTGTAGCATCCGTAAGCGATTTTTCGCCACTGTAAACCAGCGAGAAATCAATATCTCCATCAAAACTTTCAGGATATTTCTCGGCATAAATCTTACCTAATACATCATGTCGGGCTGAAGTAAGTCCATTACTGCCCATGCCACCGTTATATTGTTTCTCATAAGTGGCCTGTCCGAAAGACGCTAAACCAACTATTACATCGCCGGCTGCAATTCTATCGTTCGATATCACGTCTTCGCGTTTCATGCGGGCTATCAGCGTACTGTTAACGGCAATGGTTCTTACCAGGTCTCCTACGTCGGCAGTTTCACCACCTGTGCTGTATATTTCAATACCGTGGCTGCGGAGCATTTCCAGGCATTCTTCGGTTCCGTTTATTATTTCAGCAATTACTTCACCCGGAATTTTATTTTTATTTCTATCAATGCTCGATGAAATTAACATTGGCCCTACAGACCCTACACAAAGCAGGTCGTCGGTGTTCATAACAATAGAGTCTTGCGCAATACCTCTCCATACCGATAAGTCGCCTGTTTCTTTCCAGTATAAATAAGCAAGAGAGGTTTTGGTACCTGCGCCATCGGCATGCATAATGTTACAATAGGCGGGGTCTGCTCCCAGCGTATCCGGAGAAATTTTACAGAATGCCTTCGGGAATAAACCCTTGTCAAGCTTTTCAATAGCCTTATGAACATCTTCTTTAGCGGCAGAAACACCGCGCTGCATATAACGGTCGGTACTCATCAGATAATTGATTTTTGCTGCAAAGGTAAGAAAAATGTGTTTTGTGCGATGAAATAAATCAGCTCATCAACCTACTTTATACGTTTTCTTTTTTGTAGGTCATATTTTTCTCCTTTTTCCAGTATCAAGAATTTCATCTCGTTCCGTTTTTTCAAGGCTTCAAAAATCATAACCTGGCTTTCGCCCAATACTTCGGCCGTGCTATTGTTTTCAATATACAAGGCTGTGTTTTCATCAATACCTACGCCTAGTTGTTCGGGGTTTTTAAAAATCAGACCTATGAGGCGGTTTTGTCTCTGGCGTTTTATAAAATGTTGGTCTACAATTACGTCAGGCAGCAAACCTAAACCTTTTTTTACTTCAACTTTTGTGCCGTCAATTACCTTAAAGTCGCCCTCGCCTGTAATCATAATTGGGGTCATAATGGCTGTTCCGGCACTGGTTCCACCAAATATTACCCCCTTTTTATAATAGGCGTGCATGGCATTAAAAAGTTCTTCGTCTTGCAGAACATCCATGATTCTGTTCTGGTCGCCGCCTGTAAAAAATATACCCTTTGCCGATTTCAACTGACCCAGTAAGATGGCTTTACTTGCAGCAGTAAGCGGAGCAAAAGGCGCTTTCTCTACTTTTATTTTCGACAACCCCTCCACATCTTTTGCAAAAGCCTTGTAGCTTTCTTCGGGTTCACCACCAGCCCAGGTTATAACCAGAATTTCTCCGGTTTCGCCACCGCTGCGGTCAATAAATTTGGCCATAACATCGGTGGTGCGTTTACCACCGCCAACTATCAGTAGTTTTTCCTGAGCCAATGCAGGCACACTGCCCAATATAAAAAGAAAGAGTAAACGTATCATTTTGTTTTAGATAGAATGTATATATTTGAAATGAAACCTAATGTAAAAAACTGAAAATGCAAATCTATGAAAAAATATCTCCTTATTCTGGCCCTGTTTGCAGTAGCCTGCAAAAACAAAACTGAGCAAGACTGGCAATTAACACCATTTGTAAAGCAGGATGCCGAAAACCCGGTTTTATTACCCAACGATACAACTACTTTTGATGACCCCATTCTGAAAAGGACCATTAACTGGGAAGCCAAAGATGTCTATAATCCATCGGCCGTGGTTCGAGACGGCAAGGTGTATTTGTTGTACAGGGCAGAAGACACCCTGAAAGTTGTTGACGGTACCTCCCGGCTCGGTCTGGCCATCAGTGACGATGGTATTCATTTTAAGCGCCAACCCAAGCCTGTGTTTTATCCGGCAGAAGACTTTATGAAAAAATATGAGTATCCGGGAGGGTGCGAAGACCCAAGGCTGGTAGAAACTGAAGACGGGAAGTACATTCTTACTTATACTGCCTACGATGGAAAAACAGCCAGGCTTTGTGTGGCGTCATCGCCAGACTTACAAAACTGGAAAAAAGAAGGGCTGGCTTTTAAAGATGCCAGGTATGAAAACCTGTGGTCGAAATCTGGTGCCATCATTACAGAAAAAGTGAAAGACAAATTTGTGGCAAAAAAAATAAACGGTAAATACTGGATGTATTTTGGCGATACCAATTTGTTTTTGGCCTCTTCTGATAACCTGACCGACTGGAAGATACTGGAAGATGAAACCGGAAAACCTAAGCCAATTGTAAAACCGCGCGACGATAACTTTGATAGCTGGCTGGTTGAGTCGGGGCCTCCGGCTTTTATAACAGATAAAGGCATATTGCTGATTTATAACAGCGCTAACAAGGGGTTTCAGAATAAGGCAACCAATACCAAAAATGCGTATAGAGCAGGGCAAGTGTTATTGGATAAAAACGACCCGACCAAGATTATTGACCGCTCAGAAACGTTTTTCTTTGAGCCTGATAAACCTTATGAGCTAACAGGGCAGGTAAATAATGTGGTTTTTGTAGAAGGGCTTGTTAATTTTAAAGACAGGTGGTTTCTGTACTATGGCACGGCAGATTCTAAAATTGCAGTAGCGGTTTGCGATAAAAAGTAAACCAGCTGAAAAACCAGGAGGAGTAATTCCGGTTCCGGATTACTCCTCCTTGGTTTATGATATCAGTACTCTGGTTAATCTACTGTTTGTAAGCAAATAAATACACGGGTTGATTGAACGAAGTTATATTTATGTCTGGCAGGCGCCTCTGATAAGCGTTTATCAGACTTTCCAATTTAATAATTTATCAAGTGCTGTGTCAATTTTCTCGAACTCAAAGCTTTTAATAACTTCATCCATCATTCTCACAATATCTTCATTGCAAAGGTTGCCAATGCTGCCCTCCAATGTATGGTTCAGCTCGCGGGTAGCTTCATAAGTACCACCAAATACTTCATCTTTAACCTTAAGATAAGCATCTCTGAACGGCAGACCTTGCATAACCAGATCATTCACTCTTTCAACCGAGAAAATCGGGTCATATTTTTTATCGGCCAGTAAATCAGGCTTTACCTCAATATTTGCCAGCATCATGGCTGCAATATCCAGGCATTCGGTAACCTGGTCAAAAGCCGGCATCAAAATCTCTTTAAGAATCTGCATGTCGCGATGATACCCGCTAGGCAGGTTGCTGGTAACAAACGCCAGTTCGGTAGGTAAGCCTTTCAGGCGGTTAGTTTTGGCTCTTAGCAGTTCTGCCACATCGGGGTTCTTTTTATGCGGCATAATGCTGCTGCCGGTTGTAAATGCATCAGGCAGGGTTACAAATCCGAAGTTCTGCGAGTTATACAAACAAACATCCATAGCCATTCTTGAAAGCGTAGTGGCAAGCGATGTTAGTGCCGACAGCGTAACATATTCGGTTTTACCGCGGGTCATTTGTGCATAAACTACATTATAATTGAGGTCGCTAAAACCCAGCAGCTGAGTAGTAAGGGTACGGTTTAGCGGGAAAGAACTTCCATAGCCAGCCCCTGAACCCAAGGGGTTTTTATTAATTACCTTATAGGCGCCCTGAAGTACCTGAACGTCATCTACCAGACTTTCGGCATAGGCGCCAAACCATAGCCCGAAAGACGAAGGCATAGCAATTTGCAAATGCGTATAGCCGGGCAGTAAGTGGTGTTTGTTTAATTCGCTTTGCTCAATCAGTTTCTGAAACACTACCTCTATTTTCTGAACCACCGTACGTACCTGATGGCGCATATACAATTTCAGGTCAACCAATACCTGATCGTTTCTTGAGCGGCCACTATGAATCTTTTTGCCGGTATCGCCCAAAGCCTTTGTCAAAAGCCATTCAACCTGAGAATGCACATCCTCAATGCTATCTTCTATCTGAAACTGATGCTCTTCAATTTTTTTGTAGATTTTACGGCACTCGTCCAGCAAATTAGCCAGCTCTTCGGTGTTCAGCAAACCAATGGTTTCCAGCATAATGCCATGAGCCATAGACCCAAGTACATCAAAACCGGCCAGATACAAGTCCATTTCGCGGTCGTTGCCTACTGTAAAATTTTCAATTACTTTATTATCAGAACTATTGCTGCTGCTTTCTTTCTGCCAGAGTTTCACTATTTCGGAGGTTTGATTACTGCACAAATATAAAATGAAAAAATTGCTTGCTGATGGTTTGTTAAGTTTTTAGGAACAGATAATTGTTAATAACCCAATAATTTGTGGGGTCTGTCGGCAAACCGTTGAATAATATCTACCTTTGCCTTACTGAATGTTTGAATAAGTAATGATTATGCGAGGTAATTTCAAGAAAGGAAACGGACAACAAAAACGGACTGACAATCTCTCAGATACCAGATTTACAGTAAATGAAGATACTGAACTTTTGGTTTTTTTGCTCAGATGCATCAATAAAAGCCGGAATGATGTAAAGGTATTGCTGAGAGACAAACATATATATGTTGAGGGCAAAGCCATAACTCAGTTTAACCATCCATTAAAGGCTGGCCAGATAGTGGAGGTAAAGTGGAAAAAGCCGCCGGAAGAACAACGGCTGAAAGGCTTAACCATAGTTTTTGAAGACCAGTATCTCATAGTGATAGCCAAGCAGGAGGGCGTGCTATCTATTGCCACAGAAAAACAAAAAGACAACACCGCTTACAGCACCCTGAGCGCCTACGTAAAAAAGCAGAATACGGCTAACAGAATATTTGTAGTGCACAGGCTAGACCGCGAGACATCTGGGCTGATGATATTTGCCAAAAGCGAAAAAGTGCAGAAACTTTTACAGGAAGACTGGAACAATAATATTGAAGAGCGTACTTATCTGGCTGTAGCCGAAGGAGCAATTGAGAAAGACGCCGGCACCATTGAATCTTATCTAGTTGAAAGCAAAGCGCTGATAGTCTATTCAACCAACAACCCTGCGGCAGGGCAAAAGGCCGTTACACATTACGAAGTGCTGCAACGAAACAGCAGGTATTCTTTAGTAAAGTTTAATCTGGAAACAGGGCGCAAGAACCAGATTCGTGTGCACGCCCAGGATATGAAACACCCCATTGTGGGCGATGCCAAATATGGCGCCACCACTAACCCCATTAACAGGCTGGGGCTGCACGCCTGGGTACTGGCTTTTAAGCACCCTGTAACAAAAGAAAACCTGCGGTTCGAGACCGAAGTGCCAGGTAAATTCTCAAGGCTTTTCGGGCAATAATCAGGGTGTAACTGTTTCAATTTCTTCAAGCAAAGTGCTGAACTGAAAGGTTTTACCCCTGAAAAAAATATTATGGCGTTCAAGAAGCAGCTCTTTGTGGTTCAGGTCAAAATTCAGGAAGTCTTCCATCGTATTAAAATGAAACTGAAAAGAAAAAGTGCTGCCACCATTATCAATTTCTGTAAGTAGTTTCAGGATGGTCAGGTGGGTTGGTAAATTGGTTTGCATTACGGCCGGAGCGAAATGGGTTTTCATCCATTTCAGCCACTGCTGATGAATGCCTGATTCAACATTAAATGTGATATTAAACAGAAACATTTTGTCTTAATTTTAATCAAAGTATTTGCAAATTTCGGAAAGAAATTTGGTCTTATTCTTACCTAGTTTGATTTTTCTTTGCGTTCTTTGCAATGAAAACCACCATTGAAGATTTAATTTTCATCATATTCCAATACAAGATGTTTAAAAAATTCATCCCTACTATTCTTGCAATTGTTGGCTTTGTTGTGATAAGTTTTTTGTATGCTTCTCCGCTTTTGCAAGGAAAAAGACTTGGCCTGCACGATATCCAGATGGCCTCAGCTGCTGCAAAAGAACTAAACGATTTTCATAAACAAACAGGTGACTGGGGCTGGTGGACCAACTCTATGTTTGGTGGTATGCCCAGCTATATGATAGTAGGGGGGTATCCGAACAGCTGGTCGAGTTGGATAGGCGCCACTTTGCTGGATGTTTTTCCGGTTCCGGCCAATATTTTCATTGCCTTAATGATAGGCTTTTATGTTTTAATGCGTGTATTGAACGTAAACCGATGGCTTAGCTTTTTTGGCGCGGTGGCCTATGCGTTTGGTTCTTATAATATGCTTTTTCTGGAGGCAGGTCATATCTCAAAAAATATAGCTGTTGCATTTGCACCCGGGGTTCTGGCTGGGTTTATTGCGGTTTTCAGAGGCAGGTATTGGCTGGGTGTAGCTATTACCACATTATTTATGGGCTTAGAGATTTATGCCAACCATCCGCAAATAACCTATTACCTGTTTTTCTTACTTGGCTTTTATACTATTTTTGAAACCTTCCTTCATGTTAAAAAAGGCAATTTTTCTGGTTTGTTAAAAGCCTACGGTATCATATTAATTGCCCTTACCATTGGTGTTGGCACCAGAGGTATGTATATCTGGAACACCCTGGTTTATTCAAAAGAAACCACACGTGGCAGGTCAGAGCTCACATTAGGAAATGTAAACGGGTCTTCTGACGGGCTAGACAGAGACTACGCCTTTGGCACCAACTATGCTTTCAGCAAAACCGAAACCCTTACTTTACTGGCGCCTAACTTTGTTGGGGGTTCATCTAACGGTAACCTTGGCACCAGCTCTGAAACCTACAAAATGATGGTAGGTAAAGGCGTTGACCCTGCAACTGCGCAAAACTTTAGTTCAAGCCTTCCGTTGTATTTTGGGCCGCAAGGTTACACTTCAGGGGCAAACTATTCGGGCATTATTGTTTTGTTTTTCTTTATTCTGGCTATGTTTATAGTTAAAGACGGTTTAAAGTATGTGCTGCTAGGCACCTCTGTTATTTATTTGTTTATTGCCTGGGGAGCATATTTTACCGGTTTTAACTTCTTTATGTTTGAGTACTTTCCGTATTTCAACAAGTTCAGAGACAGCAAGATGATTCTTACCTTGCTGCACCTGTGTCTGGTGGCTGGTTCAATGTTAGGTATCAAGCAAATTGTTGATAACAACCTGTCATTTAAAGATATCAAAAAGCCATTAATTTATTCGTTGGGTAGTATAGCCGTATTTATAATTATTGGTTATTCGCTTATTGATTTCCATTCGCCGACTGATGACGGAATGGTGAAGAGCATGGCGCAGGCTAACGGTCAGGAATTTGCCAATTCTTATCTTTCAGCAATCATTGCCGACCGTCAATCGGTAGTTTTAAGTGATATTTTCCGCTCATTTTTTTTATTGGCCGCCGCAGCCGGATTAATCTGGGCGTTTACCACGCAAAAAATAAAAGCCAATGTTTTTGTTATTGTAATAGGCGTGCTGGCTGCTCTTGATTTGATACTGGTAGATAAACGATATGTTAACAACGAAGATTTTAAACCGAAATCGGCAATCATAACACAATCGTACACCCCTTCGCCTGCCGACGAACAGATTTTGCAGGATAAAGACCCTGATTTCAGAGTACTTGACCTGCACACCGACCAGGGCTTCTGGTCTGATGCCCAGATTTCATACTTCCACAAGTCGGTAGGTGGGTATCACGGCGCTAAGCTGAAAAGAATGCAGGAACTATACGAAAATGCCATGATAAAAGATGGCAGACTCAACCTGCCTGTCTTTAATATGCTGAATACGAAGTATTTTATAACTTCAGGCCAGAACGGTGAGCCAGTAGCACAGAGGAATCCGGATGCACTGGGCAACGCATGGTTTGTGAACGAAATAAAGGTTGTGAAAAATGCTGACGAAGAATTGAAATCGGTGGCTAATTTTAATCCTAAAACTGTAGCTTTTGTAGATCAGCGATACAATAGCTACCTGAATGGCCAATCACTGAAACAAGATACAACGGCAACTATCAGGTTAACAGATTATAAGCCCAATGCACTAAGCTATGAGTCAAACTCACCAAGTAATCAGGTGGCGGTTTTCTCTGAGGTTTATTACAGAGGTAACGAAGACTGGAAATCTTATGTTGACGGAGTGGAGACGCCTCATTTCAGGGCTAACTATGTTTTGCGTGCAATGGTTGTACCAGCCGGAAAACATAAAATTGAGTTTAAATTCCAGCCGAAATCAGTGGTTATAGGTACAAAAATAGATTTATTTTCATCAATAATATTCGTACTGTTGGTTGTTGGTGGTCTGGTAATGGAGTTCAGAACAAATTTTTCACCAGACAAATCAAAAAAATAACTGATTGCAGACTTATTGAATAGTAAACAAAAAACCACAGCTATGGCGGTTGTTTCGGTGTTAATGCCTGTTTTTAATGCAGAAAAGTATGTAAAAGAAGCCATTAACAGTATTTTAAATCAAACGCTGAAAGACTTTGAACTGATTATATTGAACGATTCGTCTACTGATAACAGTAAAGATGTTGTTCTTTCAATACAAGATAACCGTATCAGGTACATTGAGAACGAATCTAATCAGGGGTTGGCGTTTTCCAGGAATCGACTGCTCAGAGAAGCCAAAAGTAAGTATATTGCCTGGCTGGATGCCGATGACATTGCTTATTCTACAAGGTTACAGGATGAGGTTGAGTTCTTAAAGGCAAATCCAGGCCATGCGATGGTTTCAGGTTGGGCAAGGCTGATTGATTCAGATGGAAATGCCACTGGTGATTTCATTAAATCGTACATTCCGGACAAGTACCTGGGGACCTTGCTTTTGTTTGTAAACTATTTCGTTCAATCTGGCATGATGTTGAGAAGAGAATATCTGCCAGAGGTACATTACAGACCTGAGTATCCGCCGGCAGAAGATTACGAGCTCTGGGTTCGTATAGCCGCAAGCCATGCTGTTGCTATTTTGCCGAAAATACTGGTAGACTACCGAATTCATGCTACTAATACAAGTTCTACGCAGCAGGAAAGGTCTGAGAGAGGCATAAAAATGAATCATCGCCATCAGTTAAGCGAATTGGGAATTTATGCCACGCAGGAAGAAATAGATTTGCACTATTCTATTGCATTTAAAAAAGCCGAAAGCATTGAATACCTCCGGAAAGCATCGGTGTGGCTTCAACGCATTAAGGCACAAAATAAAATATCCGGTAGGTTTGATGCGACTTCCTTAGAATATATTTTATCTCACAGATGGATAAAAGTATGTACAAGCAACAAAGCATTGGGTATGCAGGCATTAAAGATTTACTTCAAAAGCCCATTGGTAGAATTAAGTTTAAGGAATATTTTTTTGATATTACAATATTGTATAAAAAATTAAGAACATACACCGAAGCCAAATGTATAGCGCTATCTTTAAATTATTGCCACTTTTTGATGCTATTAGGCTGAGTATATTGTTTTTTGTAAGAAGATACATTTTCAAATTCGGTAAAGTGATTTTCTCGCAAACAGGTGAAGAAATCCTGATTCAATGGATATTAAAAGACGTAAAGAATGGCTTTTATTTAGATGTGGGTTGTCATCATCCATATAAGATTTCTAATACTTTTCAGCTATATTTAAAAGGCTGGCATGGCATAGCTATTGATGCAAACCCTGCCCTAATTGCCAAGTGGAAAAGAAAGCGTAAAAATGATATTCCGATTATGGCTGCGGTATCGGACCAGGAAAAGGAAGTAACATTCTATGAATTTAAAGAGAGTGAAGTCAATACAATGGATGAGGGGATGATGAGAGAATGGAAGCAAAAGTTTAATTACAGGAGCGCGAGAAAACTGACAACTCAGACCCTGACATCGGTTTTAGATGCGCACTTACCCAAAGGGCAGAATATTGATTTGATGACCGTTGATGTAGAAGGTAACGATTTCAATGTGATTAAATCAATTGACTTGGCTGTTTATCGCCCTAAGCTAATAGTGGTTGAGATTCATAATACTGATTTATCTGATATTCATGAGAACGAAATTTACAAATACCTTTCAGGTAAGAATTATACGCTGGTAAGTTTTGCAACTATGAATGGCTATTTCCTCGATGCCACGCAGGCTTGATTAGAATAGCCTTTTGATTCAGAATTCTAATATGTATCAGAATCTTAATTGTATAAATGATTAACTTCTTCTAATAGGCAAATTACCTGAATTAATATCCCAAACACCTAACAACACTGGTGTTTGGGTTCTTTTTTATAAATAATAGCCTTAACTTTGCGCTCATTTGAAATTTTCTGTTTCTAATCATCAATTAAAACTGAGAAAATAGTGCTTATTACTCCTAAACAAAAAGGTTTTTTCTTTCCAGCTGAATGGCATCCGCATCGCGCAACATGGTTGAGTTTCCCACAAAGTTCTGATTCCTGGGATTACGGCGAGCGTTTGGAAAGAATTTATCCCTCATACATGGCTTTCATTAAAGCAATTGCTGAAAGTGAGAAAGTATGCATCAATGCCACTAATGAAGAGCAAAAATCATTAATAACGAAATTACTTGAGCAATACGAGATAGACCCCTTGCAGGTTGAGATTCCTGTGCATCCATCAAACGATTCCTGGTGCCGGGATCACGGCCCGGCTTTCCTGATCAACCCCAACTCAAAAGAGCGGATGATAGTAGAATGGGGCTATAATGCCTGGGGCGGAAAGTATCCACCCTATGACGATGACGACCGCATACCGGTTAGAATCGCTGAGTATCTGCGTTTGCCTTATGTAGAGCCGGGTATTATTATGGAAGGTGGGTCTGTTGAATTTAATGGCAAAGGAACCGTTCTTACCAGTAAATCCTGTTTATTGAATCCCAATCGGAATCCACATCTGAATCAACAACAGATTGAACAATATCTGCAGGATTACTACGGAGTTGAACAGATTTTATGGGTAACTGATGGCATAGTAGGAGATGATACAGACGGACACATTGATGATACCACACGTTTTTATAATGAAGACTCGGTGCTGACGGTAGTAGAACATGATAAAACAGATGATAATTACCATCCGTTAAAGCAGAATCTGGAAGACCTCAGTAAAATGACATTGCTGAACGGAAAGTCTTTAAATATTAAAGAGTTACCAATGCCGGATGCTGTATATGACAGCGGCATACGTTTACCGGCATCTTATGCTAATTTCCTGATTACAAACGGTTCTGTTATTGTGCCAACTTACAGATGCAATAAAGACGATGTAGCACTGGATATTATACAATCCTGCTTCCCGGACAGAAAGATAACAGGTATAGATGCCACAGAGATTATCTGGGGGTTGGGTAGTTTTCATTGTTTATCTCAACAAGAGCCTATCGTTTAAATGTTAAATCTTCATAAAAAAACTTTCCGTGCTGTGCGCAATGCTGCCAATGGCGATGTTGACGATGAAACCCTTTTCCACTATAGTCAGGAAGCAGATGTGGTATGGGCTGAGTATGCGGGTGGCGCAGTTGTAAAAGGATTTATTATTGCTAAGATGCTGCAAAACAGTGTTTTAGATATGAGGTACGAGCATTTGAATACAGCAGGCGAGCTAATGACCGGCAAATGCATATCTACACCAGAATTACTGCCCGACGGGCGTATCAGGCTACATGAAAAATGGCAGTGGACAAGCGGGGATTTATCGTCTGGAGAGTCTGTTGTGGAAGAAATAATCGGTTAAACTTCGTAAAAAGCAGATTTTTCCGTTATTTTTGATTTCTTTAAGTTATATAGTTTTATGCGACTTTTTTAAGAGGTGGCAAACCTAAACAAAGTTAGTATTCATCACAATAATTTTTAAACGCTCAGAGTTTAGTTATTGTAAAGCAGTAGCATGTATTTTTCATGTTGCTTTGATGATTGACAAGTGCAATTTATGAAGCCATTTTATAAGATACTTACATATACATTATTGATATCTTCCCAGTTTTCGTGCCAGATTCTGAAAAAGGCACCAACTGATACAGATAAGACATCAAACAACAAGTCGGTTACCAAAAGCCAGTCGGTGCCGGAGCAGGGGGTTCCTGTAGGTCAGGTTAACTCAGAACCAGTGGGGCTAACGGTTGGTAATCAGGAAGTTCGTGTTTCTGAAGTAAAAAGGGAAGTTGAAAAACTGGTAGTTTCAGACTCGGTTACTGTTGAAAAGGCATTAGAACAGGTTATTCAGGATCAGCGTATAATGTTAGAAGCGCAGAGAAGAGGCTACGATAAATCTAAAGAGTTTAATGAAGAATTGCAGACCTACCACAATATTCTGGCAGATGCTTACCTGACAGATAGCGTAACAATTAAGGCTTTATTGAAAGAAACCTATGACTGGCTGCTACAGGAAGTGAGTGGGGGGCATATAATGTTACAGCTACCAGAGTTTGCAAGCCCGGCTGATACTGCTGCGGTATATAGCCGTTTGGTTGATATACGCCGTAGAGCCGTAGAAGGAGAAAGTTTTGAGGTATTGGCCAATCAGTTTTCTGACGATAAAAAGACAAGTATTAAAGGAGGTGACCTGGGCTGGTTTACTGCATTGCAACTTGTGTATCCGCTTGAAAAAGCCGCCTTTACTATACCGGTAGGCCAAATATCAATGCCGGTAAGAACCAAAGCCGGGTATCATCTGGTAAAAGTACGCGAGCGCAGACCAAACAGCGGAAAAGTTCTGGTGCAGCATATTTTAAAAGTAGTGCCGCCCAACGCAGCAGATTCAGTAGCTTTGAGAGCCAAAACAGAGATAGACTCATTGTATGCCGCTTTAAAACAGGGAACTGTTTTTGAGGCGCTTTGCGAAAAACATTCTGACGATTACCGGACCAGGAATAATGGTGGTTTACTGCCTGTTTTTGGTATTGGTACCAGAGAAGAAACGGCGTTTGAAGAAGCCGCTTTTGCGCTAAAAGAAGGTGAGATTTCAAAGCCTGTACGAACTTCAGCAGGCTGGCATATTATCAGGCTGGCAAGAAAATTACCGCTGGAGTCTTACGAAGAATTACTGCCTAAATTGAAAGAAAAGGTTGTTACAGATTCAAGAGGAGATCTGGTAAGAGATAATGCACTGAGCAGATTGAAACGAGATATGCACTTTGCTGAAAATGATGAAACCGTTAAAGGTGCCATTGCCACAGCAGATACTAACCTCTTTAAGCGCCGTTGGGGGTACTCGCTGAGCAGCCCGCTTGCTGCAAGTACCATTTTTACCATTAATAGTAACGAAATAAAAGCCAAAGCATTTTTTGATTATGTAATGGAGAGGCAATTGGTTGAAAGAGTGCCGTCTGGCTATACTCCCGAAATCTGGATGCGAAACTTTTATAAAAAGTTTGTTGATAAAAATGTAAAAGAGTATGCCCAATTGCATCTGGAAGAGGTTAATCCTGATTTCAAATCAATGATGCAGGAATACAGCGCGGGTTTCTTGAAGGTGCAGTTGTTGAATGACCTTGTTTTTGAAAAATCTGTTGCCGATACGCTGGGTCAACGTGCGTTTTATGAGAAGAACAAAGAAAAATACAGAATGCCAGAGCGTATTCAGGGTAGTCTGGTTGTAGCCAAAGACGCCAGAACGCTTGAGCAGGTAAAGGAAATTTTTGCTAAGGGTGTTCCGTATCCGCTTAACAGCACCATGAGAACCCCACTTTATTACGATAAGTATGCCAGTGAGCTAACCGCCGAACATAAAAAAATACTGGCCAGCCTTCTGGAAATAATGCGAGCCAACAAAGGGTATATAGTTGAAATAGGCGGTTACGCAGATCATAACGAAAACAATAGCAATTCGGCAGAAAGAATTGAGAAAGTAAAGAGCTTTCTGATAGCAAACGGTTTGCCAATAGAAAGAATAATTGAAAACGACTATGTAAAAACAAAACCTGCCGACCGTTTTGACTGGACAAAAAACCAGCGCGTAACGTTTATTTTCTTTAGCAACTCTAAAAAAGATGTAGAAAAAAGATTCAATAGAAAAGATAACGAGGCTGTTTCAATTGAAGAAGGGTATTTTAAAAAGGGTGACAATATTTTTGTTGATGGATTTAAATGGGAGCCGGGAAGCCGTTCAATGACTAAAAATGGTAGTTTTGTAGAACTGAATATAGAAAGGATTGAACCGGCAAGGTATAAAACATTGCGTGAGGCTCGCGGACAGGTCTTGGCTGATTATCAGAAGCAACTGGAGGTCCAGCTAAACAAGGAGCTGGAGCAGCGATATCCGGTTAAGATAAATAAAGAAGAATTAGAAAAGGTAATTGATAACCGAAAACAATAAGTTATAGTACTGCAACGATAGAAAATAACAGACTCCCAATTTTATGCTTAAGAAATTAGTTTTATTCATTTGCCTTCCCTTTATGGCTCTTGCACAGGAAAGCAAGCCAATTAATATTGACCGTATAATTGCCAAAGTAGATAACTATATTGTACTTCGTTCTGAGGTAGAACAACTCTACCTCCGCTCAACGCAGCAACAACAGCCTATTACCAAATGCCAGGCGCTTGAAAGCCTGGTTGTAAACAAACTGTTGGTTGCTAAAGCAGAGATTGACTCAGTGGTGGTTGATGATAAAATGGTTGATGACCAGCTTACTGCCCGTATGCAACAAATGATTCAGCTTTATGGTAACGAAAAAAATATTGTTGACCAGTTTGGTAAATCACTTGAAACATTAAAAAACGAGGTACGGTCGCAGGTAAGAGAGCAGCTTACGGCGCAGAAAATGCAGGGCGAAATAACCAAGAATCTGAAAGTTACCCCGAATGAGGTAAAGAAATTCTTTAATCAGATTCCGAAAGACAGTATTCCGGAGGTGCCGACTGAGGTGCAGATTGGGCACATTGTGCGACTGGCCAAGGTAACTAAAGCGCAGAAAGGAGAGCTGTCTGAACGCCTGCTTGATTATAAACGAAGGATATTGGCAGGCGAAAAATTTGAAGACCTTGCCAAAGAATATTCAGAAGACCCTGGTTCTCGCCAGTATGGTGGTGACTTGGGATGGTCAAAAAGAGGGCAGATGGTGCCGCAGTTTGAGGCAGTTGCCATGAAGCTGAAGCCCAACGAAATGTCTGATGTGGTTGAATCTGACTTTGGCCTTCACCTGATTCAGACACTTGAAATCCGCGGTCAGGAGTTCCATGCACGTCATATTTTATTACGCCCTGATTACAACCGTCTGGACTTGTCGGAGCCAACCAGATTTCTGGATAGCCTGAGAAGAGAAATTGTTCGCGACAGTATTACATTCGAGAAGGCCGCCAAAGAGTTTTCAGAAGACAAGCAAACGCAAGATGCCGGTGGCATGATTTCTGACCCGCAAACAGGCGCTTCAAAACTGGCATTAGACCAATCAATGGACCCAACATTGTATTTTACCATCGACAGCATGAAGGTAGGCTCTATTACACCTCCTATGCCGTATAGAAGTGAAGATGGCAAAACCGGTTCAAGAATTATATATTATAAGGCCAAGTATGCTCCGCACATAGCCAGTTTAAAGGATGATTTTGAAAAAATAAAAGATTTTGCCCTGATGGATAAGCGAAGCAAGGAAATAGATGTTTGGTTTAAAAAGGCAATCGCTGATGTGTACATAAAAATCGACCCGGAATTTGAATCCTGCAATATATTCGGGCAGGCCAAAGTCGGAAACTAGAAAAGATTTTCTTATCCATACCTTATATTAATGAGCAAAGTTCAATTTAATTCAGATGTTGAAGCAGCCGATGCCCTGAAAGCTTCTTTTAATGATTTAAGAAGCGAAATCGGACAAATAATTGTAGGTCAGGATGACACAGTAAGATTATTGTTAACTGCTATTTTTTGCCAGGGGCATTGCCTGCTGGTGGGGGTGCCGGGTCTGGCAAAAACATTGTTGATTCAGACAATTGCTTCTGCACTTGATTTAGACTTTAACAGGATTCAGTTTACGCCAGACCTTATGCCTTCTGACATTGTAGGTTCAGAAACACTGGACAACGAACGCAATTTCAGATTTATTAAAGGGCCGGTATTTGCCAATATTATTCTGGCAGATGAAATAAACCGTACGCCTCCAAAAACGCAGTCTGCACTATTAGAGGCCATGCAGGAATACGCAGTTACAGTTGCCGGACATAAACACAGCATCGGCCGACCGTTTTTTGTATTGGCCACCCAAAACCCAATTGAACAAGAAGGAACATACCCGCTTCCTGAAGCTCAGCTGGACCGCTTCATGTTTATGGTGCATTTAGACTACCCATCTTATAAACAAGAGCTAGACATTGTAAAGAGTACTACTTCTGATACAAAAAAGACAGTTAAGAAGATATTAACGGGAGAACAGATACTTTATTTCCAGCATTTGGTTCGCAGGGTTCCAGTGGCTGACAACGTGGTTGAATACGCTGTTGGCCTTGTACATAAAACACGCCCCAATTCTGAACTGGCCATTGCCGATACCAATAAATATCTCGAGTGGGGCGCTGGCCCGCGTGCATCTCAGAACCTGATACTGGCTGCCAAATGCAATGCGCTGATTAATGGCAAGTATTCGCCTGATATTGAAGATGTAAAAGCAGTGGCGATTCCGGTTTTAAGGCATCGGGTAGTAAGAAACTTCAAGGCTGAGGCAGAAGGGGTTTCGGTGCAAGATATAATCAAGCGGATGTTGTAATATTCAGGCATAAAAAAAGAGAGAAGCGGCCGCTTCTCTCTTTTTTTATGCTTTGTCAGTACTTTATTGCCCAGTACGGATTCCTGTATGATTTTATACTATCTTTAATATGATTGGCTATAAGGCGGTCAAAATCTACATCTTTAATCTTTTTACCTTTCAGCTTCGGTAATTTCAGTTCGTCGGTAAGTTTCTTAAACTGAACAGAGCTGGCAGTAATTATTACGTCGCCATCGTTTATTTCCAGTTCCATAATCAAGCCGGGCAGGCCATAATATCTTTCCGGGCCAGCCGAAATCGGGATATCTCCCGTGAACCACGCAGTTATTTTCTGATGTTTAACGGTGTCTTCGGTAACGGCTTTCATACAGATATAACCTGCTACATCCTTTATCTGGTTTAGTACTTTCCAGTTAGGTGCCTTTAAAGAATCTTCAACAACATAAGTTTTACCCATCATTTCTATCAGCTCAATTTTCTTTTCTTTCTCAAAATTGCGATAAATGTAGTAATCCTCTGTTCTGGAAGACCACCCATATTCGCTGGCTTCCTCCACATTGGTTAACAGACTTTCATTGGCATTAAAGGCAAGCTTGGTTTTTGATTTCCAGCCATCATCATTCTTACCCCAGGTTTGTTTCACGCGGTCTTTTTCTTCATTTGAAAGATACGTGAGCTGTCCGATAATTTTCGTCCAGAATTCCTGGCGTTCATATATAACTACACCCTCAGTTTTTTGAGAAAAGCCAAGTAACGGACTTAACAGCGCAAAAAACACTAAGCTGAACCGGAATTTTAAAATAGCTTTCATAAGTATATTTTTTAATAGTAATTAACTAGTTTAAATTAGAACCAACCCTGGCGGCGCATCTTTGCGCTTACACCTCTCATATTATAAGTAAAGCTTAGCATAAAGTATCTCGACAACGTCTGGGTTTGTTCCTGAGAAACGAAGTTCTGAGAAGCATATTGGTTAATACCTATGTTTTTCTTTAGCAGGTCATAGCCAGATACGCGTATTTCAGCCTTTTTAGCCTTACCAACAATTTTATAAAACGATGCATACAGAATCGGGATATGCTGGTTGAAGCCAAAACGGTCGTTTTTATAAATGCGATAGTTAAGGTTTGAACTGAAATAAACACCAGCAGGCAAAGCAATATTCATTTCTCCACCCAGCGTATGGTTAAAAATCTGCTGGTTCTGGGTATCATTAATTGAATACTTGGTATTGGTAATACCAAAATTACCGTTTGCATATAAGGTGAATTTATCACTTGGCGTCAGGTCAAGTCTGAAACCTATGTTATAGTTGTTATTGGTGGTAGTATTAAGCACATTGTTAATGTAAACAAGGTTTTTAGAGATGTTGGTACCACCGCTTAAATTAAGGTTACTTTTGGTCTTTTTAATTGGGAAACCAAAGCCCAGATAAGAACCAATATTTTGCCCGCCCGAAATATTGGTTGGCTTGGCAGTTGTTACCAATGTTACAGGGTCTACTGTCTGGTTATATATTACCTGGTTTATGCGGTAACTATAGTTAACATTAATAAACATATTGGTAAAGCTGGCAGGGTTAAACATGTTATAACCAATATAACCCTGATGCGAACTCATCGGTAATAAATCGGGGTTACCAACGCGCAGGTAAAGAGTATTACTGTTGTCAACAATTGGTTGCAGGTCTGTTATAGATGGTTCAGAAACCTCTTTGCCGTAGTCTGCCCATATATATCGATTGTTTTTAAGGTCAATGCTAATAGTTGAGGCCGGTATCCAGGCAAAAACATCACGGTTGATTTTCTGGAAATTGTTCGCATTTTTGCTGCGGGCAAAATTTCCTGTAAAATGGAACTGTTGCGCAGCCACACCAAATGAAATGTTTACTCCTTTATGATTATACCTTAAGCTTGTTCCGAGCCTGTTATACACAAAATCGTTGTTGTAATAATTGCTCAGCGAGTCAATTCTTATGCCGTCTGTGGTTTGTACATTTCTGTCAACGGCATCGCGGCGCAGGCTGAAGTTATAGAAGGTCTCAGAGAAGAATTTTTTCGATAATGGCTCAACATAAAGCAAACTCGCCTTTACTAAATTACGAGGACTATTGGTGGTATTAAGCTGGTTGATATTTCCCGGTATCAGGCCTTCTGGTGCACCAAATAATTCATTGACCGAGCTCTGGCGGGCCTCGCCATCTGATATGTTATAATTGTAGGTAAGGCTGGCTGCAAAGTTCTTGCCCTTTTTCTTGAACTTATGACGATAAATACCAATCAACGAAATTGCTGTTGAATTGAAATCGTTGAAATTGTTGATATTGGTTTCATTTGATTTCGTTGTGCCATTTCTAAAAAACTCTTGTTTACTGTTAAATTTAGTTGTTCCGTCTCCAATACGGCCATTGCCTATCAGAATTAAAGTATTCAGTGAGTCAATATTCTGCTCATATCTCATGCTAACTCTGTGGTTTCTGCTGATACGGTTCTGATAGCTGTTTTCCTGGCTTTTGAAAGAAACATTATTTTGCAGGAAGTTCTCTCTTTGAGATTTCTTAGATACCAGTTGCTGTGTTTGGCTATAATAATAATTTGAGCTGAATTTGGTTTTCTTGGTGTCAAAGTTATAGTTGGCACCACCGGCATAATTTTCTGAAAAGCCCTGGAAATTACGACCACCAACCGGTATGCTGATACTTTCTTCGGTGTCGTTATCATAGAAGTAATACACACCGCTACTGAAGCCGAAGTCGGCGGCGTCTCCCCAGTTATTGGCCTGGCTTCCTCTGAAATCCTGAAAATCATCTCTTGATATACCCGTCTGGTTAACATTGTTTCCAAGGCCCAGTACCGAAAACTGTTGTTTGGTATCAAATCGGTTATAATTACCTCTCAGCTCGGCACGTTCATTGGTACCTGCACCGGCAATTATTTTACCAAACCCACCTTTCTTAAAGTCTTCTTTCAGTTCCAGATTTACAGTCTTTTCTTTTTTTCCATCATCTACGCCTGTTGCTTTGGCCTGCTCAGATTTATCATTAAAAATCTGAACTTTGGTAATTGCATCTGCCGGAAGGTTTTTGGTGGCAGCTTTGGGGTCATTACCAAAAAAGTTTTTGCCATCAACCGTTACTTTTTTAACATCCTGCCCTTGTGCTTTGATGTTGCCGTCCTGGTCAATCTGTACTCCGGGGAGTTTCCTTAACAGATCCTCAACGGATGACCCCGGCGGCACCTTAAATGAGGCCGCATTGTACTCAATGGTGTCACCTTTAATATTCAGGGGTGCCCGGGCTGTTCTTACAACCACCTCCATCAGTTCTTTGGCAATGGGTTTAAGTTTCAGGTTACCCAGGTCATTCACGGCGCCTTCTACGGGCTTTACATCAATCTGAAAGGGGATATATCCCACAAAAGAGATTTTCAAAACATAATTGGCCTTTTTTACGTTTTTAAATTCAAATGCACCGTTTTCATCGGTTCGTCCGAAATTGACAAGCGTAGAATCTTTGGGCTGCAAGAGCATAACAGTGGCAAAGGGCATTGCTGCATTTCCTGAGTCAATCGCTACGCCTTTGATAGTGAATTTTGCCGGATTTTGGGCAAATAAGAGGTTACAAGCCAGCAGGAGAGCTGCCAGCAGAGGTAATTGCTTTTTCATAAATTGTTTAGTAAAGGATAGTTCCCGTTTTAAATAACTAATTGCTTAGTTCATAATGGTGCGAAGATATACATAATTTTAAAGCTAATAAAGATTTTAACTTTTTTTAATGTATAATTTTCCACAAACGTTTTTTTTAAGTGGCAGGCGTTCTATATTTGGCTTTACGTTTATCTGGCACCATTAAATAAATGCTGGTTTAAAGCCGCCGAGTTATTTGCAAAGCATATTACTGCTATTGGCTTTCTTAATAGCAGACTTCTATAATGCCTGGTGATTATTGTTGAACCCAATCAATATTATGCTGAAAAAAATCATATTGAGTTTGTCTTTTTTTGTTGCTGTATGTACTTGTAATGCACAAGAGGCCCCTTTAATGGCTGAAGCACATCAGCCTGAATCTACAGATTCTGAATGCCTTAGTTTAACTGATGAGATTCAGGTATTTGCCAGGCAACTATTAGGAACCCGATACAGATATGGCGGTAAAGCTACTCATGGATTTGATTGCTCAGGACTTGTAAATTATGTTTTTGGTTATTTTGGCATTCAGGTTGCCCATGCAAGCCGCGATTTATACAGGCTGGGCAATAAAATGAGCATTGAAGAGGCGAAGCCTGGCGATTTGATTTTTTTCCGGACCAGTTCCAGAAGGAAGGGGGTGTCTCATGTAGGCATCGTGCTTGAGCCTGACGAACATGGCCTGAGATTCATTCATTCAGCTACCAGTAAGGGCGTTATTATAAGTTATTTGAAAGAAAAATATTATAATCTGAGGTTTGTTGGCATACGCAGGGTTATAGATAATGGCAAAGTGGGTAATTCATGATTTTTGCCAAATAATTGTTTAAGAAATTATTAAATTTCAAAATAAAGAGATGCTTTTTATTAGAAGTATCTCTTTGCTTTTTATAGGCTGCGGTTATCGGTAAATTATAAGTAAAGGTAAAATATCGGCAATTGGGCGGTATTAATAGATAATTTGTCCAACCAAAAAAGTATTTAAAGATAATTTCGATAAACAAACTAAGTATTATAGATATATTTGCAGATTAATTTTTGCATTTGTTTCACTAATTAGCTTATTTTGCGTAAGTATCAAGAAATTCCCTTATGCGGAAACCCAACCGAGTAGAAACACTACGGTGGTAAAAAGATGCGGGCAGTAGAACTTTCGTTTTCTATTTGTCAAAAACAGTTTCTTTTTCTTTCTGCACAGAGTTTTTGCATACTCTTTTTGAAAAATCATTTAACAAATAACAAGATTTATGGCGTACCTATTTACTTCCGAGTCTGTTTCGGAAGGACACCCCGACAAAGTTGCTGACCAAATTTCTGATGCCCTTATTGATAATTTCCTGGCGTTTGACCCTTCTTCTAAAGTAGCGTGTGAAACGCTGGTTACCACCGGCCAGGTAGTTTTGGCGGGGGAGGTAAAAACCAAAACCTATCTTGACGTGCAAACCATTGCGCGCAATGTGATTGCAAAAATTGGTTATACCAAGTCTGAGTATATGTTTGAGGCTAACTCTTGCGGTATCCTGTCGGCTATTCATGACCAGTCTGACGATATAAACCGTGGGGTTGACCGCTCGGCGGATGAAAGAAATTTTGAAGAAAAAGCCGATGCTCAAGGTGCCGGAGACCAGGGTATGATGTTTGGCTATGCCACCCGCGAAACCGACAATTATATGCCGCTGGCATTAGACCTGGCACACAAAATTTTGCAGGAGCTGTCGGAGATTCGCCGCGAAAACAAGCGCATCAAGTATCTGCGCCCTGATGCGAAGTCGCAGGTTACGATTGAATATGCCGATAACAATAAGCCTATCAGAATAGACACTATCGTTGTGTCAACACAACATGACGATTTTGCCGCTGACGAAGCGATGCTGGCCACAATAAGGAAAGATATTATCAGTTACGTAATACCGCGCGTAAAGGCAAAATTGAAGCCTTCTTTACGTAAATTATTTAACGACCAGATTACTTACCATATTAACCCGACGGGTAAGTTTGTAATCGGCGGGCCGCATGGCGACACCGGTCTGACAGGCCGTAAGATTATTGTAGATACCTATGGCGGCAAAGGTGCACATGGTGGTGGGGCATTCTCAGGCAAAGACCCGTCTAAAGTTGACCGTTCGGCTGCTTATGCAACGCGCCATATTGCCAAAAACCTGGTGGCAGCCGGCGTTTGTGACGAAGTGCTGGTGCAGGTATCTTATGCCATTGGGGTTGCTAAGCCTTGTGGTGTTTATGTAGATACCTACGGCACAGCTAAAGTTAAAGGCGCCAACGGCAAAAAGTTATCAGATGGTGAAATAGCCAGAATAGTTGAGAAAGTATTTGATATGCGCCCTTTTGCCATTGAGCAACGTCTGAAATTACGAAACCCAATATACTCTGAAACCGCTGCTTATGGCCACATGGGTCGCGAGTCTAAGTGGGTAACAAAAGTTTTTAAAGGACCAGAAGGCGAAAAACAAGTTGAGGTTGAGTTATTTACCTGGGAAAAACTTGATTATATAGATAAAGTAAAAGAAGCATTCGGTATCTGATAATGATTGAATATACAGTGGTAAGGAGAAAGTAGAACTTTCTCCTTATTTTTTTGAATAAGCTATCTGTACTGAAATTACTATTTAAATAGAATATATTAACAGAAATGTTTAAACGAAATAAATAAAATATATGATATAGTTAGTTTATATTGAAGTTTCAATAATAATTGAATGTTTAATTTAAAAAGTTAAAAACTAAAAAGCCAATAGCTGCTTTTGTATAAAGCAATCCTATTGGCTTTTTAATAAATATGATAGGTGTTATCAGCGTGCTACTTCTACAAACTTGCCGTCTTCATATTTAACGATTGGAACAATCTTGTTTTCATGCGAGCGATTGGTGTAATCAAAACCATCGAGCGTGTAGCCTTGGGTATAATCTATGGCGTCCAGATTAGCTCTGAAACGGCTTTTACCCATTCTTAGCATTCTACCATAAAACAGCACCATATCGTAACCCCAATAAGCGTAGTATGAAGGTGAAATGTTCTGTGCATTAATAAACGCACTTCTGAAATTTTTGACTTCCTCTTTGTCGCGGTTTATATAATCTAACTGAATAAGAAATAACTCGCGGTTGAAAATACTTAGAGAAGATGATTCAAAATCAAATGCAGAAGATGCCGCTACTACCGGCGCCGAAACTTTCTTTTTATCTAATGCACTGATTATTTTCGGGCCCAAAGTAGGGTCACTGCATGACACAAAGATGTGATCAGCCTTTCTTTTGGTATCAATGTCGTCAATAGTGTTGAATCTTCTGATTGTAACAACGCTTAAACCTTTGGCAACGGCTTTGTCGCGGTATATATAAGCGAATGTAGAGTCTTTGCGGGTGTTACCATAATAGATGCTGACAGAGCGCGCTGATTTCTCGTTTACAACGTATTCAAGCGCTTTCTGCGACTGGGTTTCATAAGACGGAGACGCCAGAAATGCAGACTTATCATCGCTGACCAGCTGTAGATTATTTGAAAGCGGATGCACCTGAACTGCATCATTCGACTTCGCAAACGTGTTTACTATTTTGTTTACTTCCGGATATAGTGGCCCTATAATAACATCAACCTTACCAAAACCTCTGTTTGCTACCAACTGATTCATTTGCTTGGCATCTTTCTCAATGTCAAAAGCAAATAAGTTCAGGTTGATTTGTTCAGAGGCTAGTTTTTCCTGAGCCAGTTTCATACCTGCATACAAATCATACACATACTGATTTGCCCTTGTTGCTTTGCTGGCATCAAATTCAAACAACCGGAAAGGCAGCATCACAGCCACGTTAATGGCATCAGAATCATCATTCTGCCTGGGTTTTTTCGGCGAATTACTGCCAGCGTTTCTCTGGCTAAACTGATTGGTAAGCCTGTCTGACAGTTCCAGGTCATCTCGGCTTGCATTTTTACTTCTCTGAATAGCATCGATAATCAGTTGTGCCAGCACCGGGTTATCCGGCGACTTTTGATACAACTGCTTTAACTGGCTTAAATCTTTTATCTTGCTCAGAAACGCATACTCCATGTTCTCGATAGAGGCTTTCCAAGACTTTGAACTAACACGGTTTAAAGCCTGCAGGGCTTCTTCAGGTTTGTTTTCGGCAAAAGCAACATTGCCATAAAGATAGTAGGCGTCGTCTATTTCGCTCCAGCCCGGAAAACGCTCCAGAAGCTGTCTCAACATAATACGTGCATCATAATACTTGTTCAGCTTATAAGAAGAAGAAGCAAAATAATAATGTGCGTAAGGAGAAACCGCGTTATTGTATTTTTTACTGGTCAGAGGGGCAAGTAAATCTCTTGCTTCGTTAAATTTCTGGTCGGCATATAGTTGCACAGCTTTTTTATATCTCAACAAATAATCTTTCTCATTCAGATTGGCCTGTTGTTGAGCTATGGCAGAATATGATAGGAATAAAAAAATGAAGAAATTTTTTGTCCTTCTCATAGGCATTGTAATGGAGTTTATATGAAAGCGAGCGCAAAACCCTGTAAAGATGTTTTGCGCCCAGCTTTAATTTTTATTTTTTACCCTGTTGTTTCTTTTTCAGCTCTTCCTGCTGTTTACGGGTTTCTTCGGCCATTTTTACCTGTTTTTCCATAAACTGGGCAAACTTGCCTTTCTTGGCACCTTGTGGGTTGGTCTGATACTTTATTTTATTATTCATCAGTATCTCCCGTATTTTATCTTCATCAACGAATCTGCGCACAATTTGTTGCTGCGCAATGGTAATAACGTTTGAAACAAGATAATAAAAACTTAGCGCTGCCGGAAAACTGTTCAGTACAAAGAAGAAAACAATCGGGAAAACATAGCTTAACTTCTTCATGTCAATTGGGCCCGGCTGGTCTGGGGTTATCTGGTTGTTGTAGTAAGTAAAAGCCAGACTGGAAACCGTCATTAGCACTACAAACAAACTGATGTGATTACCAACAACAGGCAGGTTAGTCGCCCAGCTAATCGGGTAGTCGTAAGTTGAAAGGTCAGATGCCCAAAGGAAATTTTTCTGACGGAACATAATCATATTCGGGAACAGGAAAAACACCGACATCAGAATAGGCATCTGCAAAAGCATAGGCACACAACCACTCAGCGGATTGACACCAACCTGCTGGTATAGCTTCATTTGCTCTTGTTGCATTTTTACCTGGTCGTCACCTACTTTCGCGCGAATTTCGTTCAGTTCAGGTGCAAGAATTCTCATTTTTGCCGAACTCACATAAGAACGATAAATAAGAGGGGTTAATACCAGCTTAATGGTTAATACAACCACAATGATTAGCAAACCATAGTTACTTATCAGACTTTCTGCCAGATTAAACAGCGGAACAAAAATGTAACGGTTAATGGGCTTCACGAAGTCGTATCCTAGATAAACGTTTCTATGAAAACCAGTGGCTACTGTTTTTACCAGATTATAATCGTTCGGGCCAAAATAGAAACGGTAATTACCTTTGCCGGTCTTTAAATCTGACATTGGTATGTTAGCCTCAACTTCGGCTGTTTTTACAATATCAAGACTGGTTTCTGGTGTGGTTAATTTGAATTTCGGTGTTGCCAGCGGCTGATTCTTAGCTACAAAACCTGTAATAAAGTATTTTTGTTTGAACGAAAACCACTGAATAGGGTCTACAATATTTAGTTCGTCGCTTTCAACTTTGTTTGAACCCAGGTCGTCAAAGTCATCAGCTTTGGCATCCCAGTAGTTAATCTGGGCTGCTTTACGGTTTTCTGTGATGTCATGCTCAAGCACTTTCAGGTTGTCCTGCCAGTAAAAACGAACCGGCTGATTTTGAACAACGGCGTCAAGGCCTGTCAGATTAACGTCGTAGTCAACCGTATAGCCTGTACCTTTAATGGTATAAACCTGCTCAATAAATTGGTTTTCGGCCAATGCCAGTTTGAAAACTACTTTAGTTGAGTCTCCTGATTTGATAACTGCCGATTGATTGTCTGAAGCATAGTAAAGCTTTTTTAAATCAATTTTACCTTTATTGGTTTGTACTTCCATGCTCATAGTTGAGCTTTTGGAGTCAATCAGGGTCAAAGGTTTTTTATTGCCACTTTTAAAGTCGTCATAAGCCGAATACTTTTTAAGAACTACTTCTTTTACATTACCACCCAGGGTGCTGAATGTAAACCGGGCATCTTCGTTTTCAACAACTATGTCGCGGCTGGTTCCGGTGGCGGCAGAAGCAAAGTCTCCGAAAGCGGCCTTCAATGCAGTTGTATCGGTGGTTTGCTGAGTATTCTTGGGTACAACCTTTGTAGCTTCTGCCGGAACCGCAGGTTTAGGTTCCTGAGGTGGAGGAGAAGGCATAAAATACGTATAGCCTGCCCACATGGCCAGCAACAACACAATACCAATTATCTGGTTTTTGTCTATTAATTTTTCCATTAAAAATTTAAAATTCGTAAAAAATGCAATCGCAACTTTCATATTGACGCACAAAAGTCGCAAAGAATCGTAATAAATCCTAATGATTAGGCACTCACTAAGGCGCTGGCGTTCAAAGAATTAATTTAGTTGAGCACCTGTTTTTTCTTCAAAGAATAATCAATTGCCGCTTTTACAAAATTAACAAAAAGCGGGTGCGGATTCATAACCGTACTTTTCAGCTCCGGGTGAAATTGCACACCAATAAAGTAAGGGTGGTTTGGCAATTCTACTATTTCAACCAGGCCGCTGTCCGGGTTAATGCCCGATATCACCATGCCTGCTGCTTCATAGTCTTTCTGGTATTTGCTGTTAAACTCCCAGCGATGGCGATGACGCTCGCTGATATTAGCCTTGCCGTAAATTTTACGTGCCAGTGTTTTTTCTTTCAATTTACAGGCATAAGCCCCCAAACGCATGGTACCACCTTTGTCGGTTACATTTTTTTGTGCCTCCATCAGATCAATAACAGGAAAAAGCGTTTCAGGTGCCATTTCGGTTGAATGCGCCTCTTTCATGCCTATTACGTTTCTGGCAAATTCAATACAGGCCATTTGCATACCCAGGCAGATTCCGAAGAATGGTATGTTGTTTTCTCTTACATATCTTACGGCCTCAATTTTACCTTCAATACCACGTTCGCCAAAGCCCGGGGCAACCAACACGCCATCAAGCCCGGCAAATTTCTGAGCAATGTTGTCTGTTGTCAGGCTTTCAGAGTGTATCCATTCTACCACTACCTTGCATTCATTGGCCGCGCCAGCATGTATAAACGACTCCGCTATTGACTTGTAAGCATCCTTTAATTCAACATATTTACCAATCAGGCCAATGGTTACCTGCTCAATCGGATTCTTGAAACGGCTCAGGAATTTCTTCCACGCATCCATATCGGCATCCTGATCGTTATAGATGTCGAGCATATACAATACGCGCTGGTCAAGTTTTTCTTTCTGCATCAACAAGGGCACATCATAAATCGTTTCAGCATCCATTGCCTCAATAACAGAATTCTGCTCAACGTTACAGAAAAGCGCAATTTTTCTTCTGATATCCTGCGGTAGCGGGTGTTCGGTTCTGCATACAATAATATCAGGCTGCACGCCAGACTCCTGCAGTTGTTTAACCGAGTGCTGGGTTGGTTTGGTTTTAAGCTCACCAGCCGACTGCAGATAGGGCACCAGTGTAAGATGAATTACAAGCAGGTTGTCTTCTCCTAAATCCCATTTCAACTGGCGAACAGCCTCTACATAGGGTAAAGATTCGATATCACCCACACAGCCACCCAGCTCGGTAATAATAATGTCAAAATTGCCGGTTTCGCCTAGTTGCAGAATGTTTCTTTTGATTTCGTCTGTAATGTGTGGAATCACCTGTACGGTTTTACCCAGATAATTACCTTTCCGCTCTTTCATAATTACATTATAATAGATGCGGCCGGTAGTTACGTTGTTAGCCTGAGAAGTAGGCACATTCAGGTAACGCTCATAGTGGCCCAGGTCAAGGTCTGTTTCGGCGCCATCGTCTGTAACATAGCATTCGCCATGCTCATACGGATTCAGCGTGCCGGGGTCGACATTGATATACGGATCAAATTTCTGGATGGTTACTGATAAGCCTCTGGCTTGTAGTAGTTTGGCTAAGGAAGAGGCAATAATGCCTTTACCGAGTGATGAAGTTACACCGCCAGTAACGAAAATATACTTCGGATTTCGGGGTTGCCCGTTCATTGACATGTGGTCTAAATATCTTTGATTACGGGATACAAAGGTACGCTTTTTTGCTGAACTCTTTTGGTTAAAATTTGATAAGTTTTAGTTTTTTATTTTATCTGTTTGATTGTCAGTAGCTTAGAAGAATCCCCGATTGCCAATGTGTTTTTAGACAAATGATTTGTTTTGCTGCTTCATACAATTTTTTTTGGTTATTTAACAGGCTCTGCTTAAACTTTTCTGATGGATTTAAACCGGTTGGTATTTATAAAACGGAATCTGGAAAAAGTTGTGCTTTTTATATACATTTGCTAAGCTGATTTGATACACTTTCATGTATGCAATGGCATTTAAAACAATTGTCTGAACCTTTTTGATTGACTGACTAAAACTACTACCATGAAAAGAATTATCCTTTTTCTGAGCATAGCGCTCATTATGTTTTCATGCCATACATCGCGTTTATCTGGTTCCAGACAGGGCGAAGTGGCTGTTACTTTTCTCCATCTGAACGATGTATATGAGATTTCGCCGCTTGACAATGGCAGAATAGGCGGCTTAGCCCGTGTAGCTACTTTACGGCAGGAACTGCTAAAAGAGAACCCGAATACGATTACTGTTCTTTCCGGCGATTTCCTGAGCCCTTCTGTTACCGGTACGCTCAGATACGAAGGTAAAGGTATTAAAGGCAGACAAATGGTAGATGTTATGAATGCCGTTGGGTTTGACTGGGTATGCTTTGGTAACCATGAGTTTGACCTGGACCAGAAAGATTTACAGGAACGCATTAATGAGTCTGGGTTTGAGTGGCTCAATACCAATGCCCTGGAGCAAATTAATGGCAAACTTGAGCCTTTTGGTAAAGTAGTAAAAGGGGTAAAGGTGCCTTTTGCCAAAACCAGAATTTTTAGTTTTAAAAATGCAAAAGGTGATGAGGTAAAAATGGGGATGTTTGGTATTGTGTTGCCCTCAAACCCGAAAGAGTATGTTTATTACGATGATTTCTTCGAGGCGGCAAAGAAAGCGTATGAGGAGCTGAAGCCCCAATGCGATTTTGTGGTTGGCCTTACGCACATTAATAAAGTAGATGATATCAGGCTGGCTGGTATGTTGGCCGATGTAAAACTGATTATGGGTGGCCATGACCATGACAACATGATTGAAAAAATAGGAAACGTGATTATGGCTAAGGCCGATGCTAACGCCAAGACCGCATACATACACCGGATTGTCTTTAATAAAGCCACAGGAAAAGCCTCAGTTAAATCTGAATTAAGAAAAATTGATAATCAGATTCCTGATGAACCCACCACAGCTGCAGTTGTGAAAAAATGGGAAGACATTGCCGATGCCAGCTTTAAAGCCATTGGAATTAATAAAAATGAAGTAATTGCTGATTTGAAAGAACCGCTTGATGGTCATGAGTCTACTGTCCGTAATCAACAGGCGCCTATGGGCAATATGATAGCCAGAGCCATGACAGCCGCCACACCTGGAACAACCGATTGTGCGTTTTTTAATGGTGGGTCTATCAGAATAGACGATGTGGTGTCTGGCAGAATAACCCAGCTGGATGTACTCAGAATTTTGCCTTTTGGGGGTAAAGTAATAGAAATAAAGATGAGAGGGCGTTTGCTGGAACAGATTTTAGAAACGGGTCTGAAAAACAAAGGCAGTGGCGGGTATCTGCAATGGGACAGAATTAACTACGATGCCTCTAAAAACGATTGGCGCATCAACGGGAAACCCCTGGATGTGAATCAGGAATATACAGTGGTAACAAACGATTTCCTGATTACGGGCAAAGAGAGAAACCTTGATTTTTTTGTAAGAACCAACCCCGATATTATTTCAGTGAATGATACATTTCCTGAAAACGATGTTCGAAATGATATCAGAAAAGCAGTAATTGCTTATCTGAAAAAAAACTGAATAACTTTTACAACCTTTCCTAAGCTGTGGCTGTCATGGCCTTAAAGGCTCATGAAACCATCCTGAAAACCAGATTTTTATGAAAAAACTATACCTGCTGTTTGTCATGGCTCTGGCAAGCGGCTGTGTTCCACACCTGGATGATGAAAACACAAATAAAAAAGTAATGGGTTATAAACCTGTTTACATTGATTATGCATCAGCCAGAAAAATTGAAGTCCAAAAGGCCAGAAGTTTGTCTCATCCAGGCAAAATTTACATAAAAGGTAATTATCTGTACGTGGGCGAAGCCGGTGAGGGTATCCATATCTTTGACAACACAGACAAGGCCAGTCCAAAACCTGTGGCGTTTATTTCTATACCTGTCAATAAAGATATTTCTATTAAGGGCAATATACTTTATGCAGATAATGCAGACGATTTGGTAACCATAGATATTTCAGATTTGCAGAAAATTAAAGTCTTGAAACGCATTGAAAAAGCTTTTCCTTTTCCTTCTTTTCCGAACGAAACAGGTTGGTTTGAGTGTGTGAATCCTAACAAGGGCTATGTAAAAGGCTGGGAATACGTAGAATTATCGAACCCTAAATGCCGCCGGTAACCATGAATAAAATTATTTGCCTTTTTATGCTTACGGCATTTATGTATGCCTGTAAGGGTGATTCAATGTCAACAGGCCCCGAAACAGTTGGCAAAGGCGGGTCAACAGCCCGTTTTACCATTGCAAAAGACTATTTATATACGGTTGATAATCAATCTCTAAGGGTATTTGGTCTCACAAACCCTGCCGACCCTGTTTTTATCCGGAAAATCAACCTTTATACAGTGGTAGAAACCATTTTTCCGCTGGGCGAGTACCTGTTTATAGGTACCCAGACAGGTATGGTTATTTTCAGCATTCAGGACCCGCAAAACCCTTTGAAGGTGTCTGTTTATGCCCATATTGCGGCCTGTGACCCTGTTGTAGTGGAAGGCGATTATGCTTTTGTAACGCTGCGTAGCGGAACCAACTGCAACCGTGGGGTAAATATGCTTGATGTGATAGACATAAAAAAAATGAACAGCCCCCAACTGATTAGCAGTTATCCGATGCAAAGCCCGCATGGCCTTGGTGTAGACGGCAACCTTCTTTTTGTAACCGAAGGCGAAAACGGACTTAAAGTATTTGATAAGTCAAACCCCAAAGAATTGAAGTTAATTAAGCATTTCCAGGAGTTTTCAGCGTATGACGTAATACCCGACAACAACGTGCTTATAGTAACCGGAAGACAGGGGATTTATCAATATAGCTATACCGACCAGCAAGAACTGAAACTGCTAAGTGTAATCAGAACAGAATCATGAAACAATTTATACTCATTTTGCTCGCGAATATGTTTTTTCTGAATCTGTCTTTGGCACAGGATTCACTTCAAAAGAAACATTTAATTGTAAAGTTTGCTCCACTGGCTATGTTTGATGTCGACAACACCTTTCAAATGGCCGCCGAACACAATTTGAGTGGCAAACGCTGGACACTTTCTGAAGAATTTGGTTATGGCACAGGTAAAGCTAATTTATGGGGCAACAGCTTTAATAGCTCTAAAAGCGATTTTCGCGAGAATTTTAGAGCCAAAATTGAAGCAAGAAAATATAAAGAGGCATTTACCGGAAGGTACGCCGCCTACGAACTTTTTTATAAGCAGATAAATGACCGTTACAGTAAAAACGTTGCAAGAGAATGCGAAAACGGCGCTTGTAATTATTACGAAACCGTCAGTTATCCGGTAAATAAATTTGTGGTGGGTTTAACGGCCAAAATAGGTTATCAGTTAAGAATACGTGATGAATTCAAAAAAAACACCAAATTTGTATTTGATTTTTATGTGGGCGCCGGAATAAGAAGAATCATCATCAATCATCATGACAATAGTGGGCCGGGTGAAGACTACTGGAATTATGGAAGAAAAAGCTTGTTTGATAACTCAGGGCTTGGCTACAAAGATGCACGGTTCAATATCCCGCATCTGGCGCTGGGTTTCAAGCTGGGGTATATTATTTTCTAACCCGTTTGTTATTATTTTGTTTTTATGTGCAAGCTGTTTTTGTGCTGAATTAAACGCACAAAACAGCTTTTCTTTTTTAACCCTGCCCAATAATGCACGTCTAAATGCCATGGGGGGTGTAAATGTATCGCTTTCAGATAAAGACCTGAATCTGCATGTGGCCAACCCGGCCTTGCTGGATACGGCGCAGGGTGGGCAAATTGGGTTTAATTATTCTCCGTATCTGGCGCAGAGTAATTTTTTCAGCTTAAATTATGCCCCCCGCTCTAAGAATAACCTCAAAAACAGCCAGTGGGGTATAAGCCTGCAAAATCTGAATTATGGTTCATTTCAGGGAATGGATGCCATTGGTAATCTGACTGATGTGTTTTCAGCCAATGATTTTTCTTTAGGCGTAACTCATGCCCGGCGTATTAGCCATATTTCTTTTGGGGTATCGGCAAAGCTGGTCGGGTCGGTGCTTGAATCTTATAATTCAATGGCTGTACTGACCGACTGGGGTGGTACCTTTAAACACCCTGAATATGACTTGAATATCGGAATTGTGGCCAAAAATGTTGGTTTTGTTGTGAAGAGCTATGGAAGTATCCGTCCCGATATACCTTTCGATTTACAGTTGGGTGCCTCTTTTAAACCAGCGCACATGCCCGTCAGGTTTTCGTTAACTGCCCATCATTTATATGTTTTTGACATTGCCTATAACGACCCCTCATTCAATTATATTTACGATAACCAGGGTAATAAAGTTTCAGAAAAAATATCGGTGGCCGATCAAATGCTAAGGCACCTGGTTGTAGCTACTGAAATTCTTGTTCACAAAAACTTCAGGCTAATGGCAAGTTACAATCATCTGCGTCATAAAGAACTGGCGGTAAACAACCTTGGTAGCGCCGGAGGGCTTTCTTTTGGGGGAAACATCCGCCTCAATAAATTTGGCTTTTCATTTTCGCGCGCTGTGCTTACCAACGGCAAAGGATACTTTACGTTTAGTTTAATTTATGACTCGCTCGCTAAATAAATTCCTGTTATAGGGTTTCTCCGCGTCCGTTTACTCTTTGTAGTTTTCCTTTTATTGGGTTTGTGTATTCAAGGTAAATATCCTGGGCATTATACTTACCTGCGGGTAAAACCACCACCTCGTTTAATACCGCTTTTGAAGCGATAGTTTTGGTAATTGACGTACTATTTTTAGTGTTTTTAATGGTTATTTTAAAGCTTTCGCCAATTTCCAGCTTAGATTCAACCGCTGTCAGTTTCAGTATGTTTCCCTGCAGGCGGCCCACAGCCGGAAACTGCCCTGTAATAATCTGTTCGGGGTGGGCAAATGCCAGCACTTTGTCGGTTTTTTGCCAAAGGCCATAAACACGGTTTTCGGCTTGCATCTGGTACATTTTAGCAGCCCATTGCCGGTAATTTCCCAAATGCCCCTCTTTTTTGGGTTGTCCGGCGCCGTCTCCAAAGTATTCCTGTGCAAAAGGTTTGCCCTCTGGTGCAGAAACGTGCAGGCCGGGTATAAAACTGCCGTTAATCCAGGCTCCTTTTTGGGTAAGACCAATATTTCCACCTGTAACGTTCGACCATATTAATAGGTTATTAAGCAGTGTATATACTAAAGCCGCATGCCATTCTGAAGTAATGCGGTCAATGGGACGGTAGATATTCGTAAACGGATTTGACTCCAGGTCATGTCTCAGAATACCAATGGTTTGGTATGGGTTATTAATAGCATGGATACTCTGAAAATCATCGCCCAGGCCGCAGTCTTTGGCAAGCATTTGAAGCCGGAAGAAAATTTCTGAATAATAGCCCCCAAACTGATTAACTGCATGGTAAAGCTCCGGCTTAAGCCTGTATTCGCCAAATTTGTGCCCTTCATCAATAGAAATTTCATTCCTGCTGCCCGCAGCCGAAAACCGGATAATTTCCCCGCGTTGCGATTCTTCAAAAAAATCGTTCCTTAGAACTCTGTCATCATTAGAATCAACAATAAACCGGCCCTGGGCATCTTTCTGATACATAGGAGTGGTAATGGGCAGGTTCACTTTCGGATAACTGACCATAATGTTATACATCAGGTCTTTACCGCGGAAATAGTTATTGATAATGCCATTGCCTGCCTTGGCCTTAGCCTCATTGTAGCTGTGCTTGGAGTAAGGGAAAAATTTCTTGTCTTGCGGCACTTGGTCTCCATCATAATAATAGCCGCTTTGCCAGTAGGTAAAGCCCTTGTTGGGTGCAAAACTATACAAGATAACCACGTGTTTGGGGTTATCTGATTTGGCGGCATTGTAATAGCCTTTCAGAAAAGAACTGATTTTCGAGAAGTCAGTTACACCGGCTTCAATATCAAGCATGGTGTATGAAAACGGAACCATTCTGCCTTCAGAGTCAATAGATTGATGTTTAATGGCATTATAGTTTTCAGCACCCAGTTTCTCCAACTCTGTGTGGTTATTCTGCCAGAACAGAAAATCATTGAATAACGCCCATTTATATCGGTGTTCAGCCGGAACCCCCTTCGATGTATTCAGAAAGCAGTTGTCGAATCCGGTTGCCAGGCCTTTTTGAAGAGCTATGGGCGGCGTATTGCCACTATGATTCAGAAATTCAACACCGTTGCCCCAGAGAAACCGGCAGTTAAATTGAGGTGTCGGCTGGCCGTTGGTATCCGGAAAAACCTCAAAATCTAGTCGATTTTTACCCGCTATGTCATTTGTGCCGCTTATAAGCGAAGGTAGCGAGCGGGTTTCAAATAGAGTAAAGGTGCCGTCAGGAACAATTTCTTCCGGCATAGGAGGCACCGAAACGTCAGCCAGTTCGGTTTTGCTTAATGTAGATTGAATGGGGTCTCCACCGAAAACCTTTTTGTAAATTAAATACGCTGCACCTAACACAGAAGTACCTACAAAGAAACGCCGGCCCGTATTCATGATATTTAAAAGTTAATGGATAGAATCAATGAAAGAATTACTTCATTTTACCTCTTTTAACCAGAAAAGCAGAAAGAATCTGGTCGAAGCCCTGAGCGATATCAGCCTCAATAAAATCTATTTTATATTGGCCACATTTCAGGCGCAGGTCGTGGTAAAATTCTTTAATGGCAGCCTGATACTGTGTTTTAACCTGCGACGGTTGTATTTTTACCTTCTCACCCGTTTCAAGATCTATAAACTCGTAAGGTCTTTCTTCAAAATTGAAGTCTTCTTCAGTATTCTTGTCGGTTACATGAAACAGCAGCACCTCGTGCAGATTGTGGCGTAAATGCTGCATGGCCGAGAATAGGCGCTCGGTATTGGCAATGTCGTCAAACATATCACTGAAAATAACTACCAGCGAGCGCTTATGGATTTTTTCTGCAATTTCGTGCAGGGTATCAACTACCGATGTCTTTTTGTTCGGTTTGGGTTTCAGGAGAAGCGAGTCAAGGTCAAGAAATAGCTTGTGTATGTGCGAGGCCGTTGATTTTATGGGTGTCTGCAACTCGATTTCGTCAGAGAAAGTAGTTAAACTTACCGCATCACGTTGTTTCTGAAGCATATAAGCAATAGCGCCGGCTGCCATAATACTGAAATTGATTTTACCATTGGTTTTTTCAGGATAATACATCGATGACGACGTATCAATCAGCAGGTGGCACCTCAGGTTGGTTTCTTCTTCATAACGTTTTACATACAGGCGGTCGGTTTTGCCAAATACTTTCCAGTCAATATAGCGGGTGCTTTCGCCAGTATTATAGAGGCGGTGTTCAGCAAACTCTACTGAAAACCCATGAAACGGAGATTTATGCAAACCCGTAATGAATCCTTCAACCAGCTGCTTGGCCAGAAACTCAATGCTACCGTATTCGCGTATCTTTACTAAGTCAATCATAATTTCATCCTCATTCAATCAATTATATTGTAAATTTTCTCTGCGGGCAATTACCGTCTATTTATGGCCAGTTTTGCTTCTTCTCATGGCTCTTTTCTTATTGGCCGCTCTTGAAGGCTTGCTTAATATAGTTTTGTGCCTGGGTTTCATGGGCACTTTTACTTTGCCATCATGCGGCTCATTGACCATCAAGTCGGCAGAGCTTTTAATCATTGAGCCTGCGCTGGCAATGTACACTTTGTTGTTTTGGCCTACTATGGTTATTTTAACATTAACTACTCCGTGGTGCAACATGTTTAGCCTTCTGGCTGCGGCATGTGTCAGGTCCAGTACTCTTTTTTTTATAAATGGCCCTCTGTCATTAACCCTTACAATACACGAATTATTGTTTGTGAGGTTGGTTACTTCAAGCATAGTACCAAACGGAAGTGTCTGATGTGCACAGGTAAGCATATTTTTTTTAAGAATTTCGCCGTTTGCAGTTTTTTTGCCGTAAAACACATTTTCATAGAAAGATGCTTTACCGAACATTTCGGTACCCAGATAAGACGCCTGGCCTTGTAACAATGTAGAATTAAGCAGAACGAGTAAACACAGAAAGGTTACTGTTTTATGGGTCATTCAGGGTTGAAATTTGATTTTGTACTGCATATATACAAAAATTTCGGCAAGGCTGAAAACAATCAAAAATTTTGTAATGAAATCATAATTAAAATATTTATGTTGAGAATTGCTGATTTGAATTAAAATTAACATTATTTTTGTTTGAAAATCCTAATAAAATATTTTGCATAAAATAATAAAAACCTATATTTGAAAATCATTCTAAACCTCTAAAACTTAACAAGGATTGTGGAAAGAGAAGACAGAGACAAAATTTACTCCAAACGTGTAAGAGCGGGTAAGCGTACTTATTTTTTTGATGTAAGAAGTACCCGTTCAAGTGACTATTACCTGACTATTACCGAGAGTCGTCGTTTTCAGAAAGATGGCGGTTTTGTATTTGAAAAGAGCAAGATGTTTGTTTACAAAGAAGATTTTAACAAATTCCTTGAAGCTTTGCAAGATACAATTGATCACATTAAAACTGAACTGATGCCTGATTTTGACTTCGATCAGTACAAAAACGAGCAGGTTACTGCAGCCGGCGAAGAGACAGACGACTATGCTGCGGGTGGTGGCTCTGACTTGAAATGGGAGTAGTTCCTGACAAATTATCAATTATCAATTTTTGCTGCTGATTCGGTTTTATTTCACTAAACCGGAATCTGTAATTCTCTCTTTTTTTTTTGATAATTGCTTTTTGAGTATGGGAGTTAAAGACATTCAGCCTTTGGGAGTCTCTCAAAGGCTTTGCTATTATAGGCCTGTGTCAAATTATCCTTCCCTTTTGCATTTACTTTTGCCATTCTGATGCTTTTAAAGTAATTTTGCGCAAAATTTATTCAGACAAAAGTTTAACAAAATTATATGCCTTTACAAGCCGGAATTGTGGGTCTGCCCAATGTTGGGAAATCAACACTTTTTAATGCCGTTTCTAATAGTGCCAAAGCACAGGCAAGCAATTATCGTTTCTGTACCATAGACCCTAACGTGGGTTTGGTTGATGTACCAGACAGCCGTTTAACCAAACTGGCCGAACTCGTAAAACCTAACCGGATAGTGCCTACCCAGATTGAAATTGTAGACATTGCCGGGCTTGTTAAAGGTGCCAGCCGTGGTGAAGGCCTTGGTAACAAGTTTTTGGGAAACATCAGAGAGGTTGATGCCATTATACATGTAATCAGATGTTTTGAAGATGATAACATTCTTCGTGATGAGGGAGACATAAACCCCATAGGCGACAAGGAAATTATAGATACCGAGCTTCAACTGAAAGACCTTGATAGTATTGAGAAGAAAATACAGAAGATTGAAAAGCAGGCCAGAGTAGGTGGAGACGCCAAAGCAAAAGCCGAGTTTGATGTATTAAAGCGGTGCCAGGAATGGCTTTTGCAAGGTAAGAATGTACGCGGACTAGGCCTTGCCAAAGAAGATTTACCAGCTATTGCCGATTTGTTTTTGCTTACCATTAAGCCTGTTTTGTATGTGGCCAATGTTGACGAAGCATCTATGCACACCGGCAATAAGTTTTCTGAGATACTTCAGAAGGTAGCAGATGCCGAAAACGCCCAGATGATTGTGCTGAACAACTCTATTGAAGCGCAGATTACAGAAATGGAAGATCCTGACGATAAAGCCATGTTTCTGGACGAATATGGTCTGAAAGAACCTGGTTTGAACAGGCTGATAAGGTCTGCTTACAAATTACTTACTTTGCGTACTTATTTTACTGCAGGTGTACAGGAGGTAAGAGCCTGGACGATTCAGGAAGGCTGGAAAGCCCCGCAGGCGGCTAGTGTAATACATACCGACTTTGAGAAAGGGTTTATTAAAGCGGAGGTAATTGCTTATGATGATTATGTAAAATATGGCTCTGAGGCTGCCTGCCGTGAGGCCGGGCGCCTACGTATAGAGGGCAAAGAATATGTTGTAGCCGATGGCGACATTATGCACTTCAGATTTAATGTATAGTTGATTCGTAAGCAGGTTCCGGAATACCAGAACGCCGGAACCTGCTTTGGTTATGTATCTTTATCAGATAATTACCCTGCTTTTCTTCCTAATTATTACTCCGTTGACTGGTTTAACTCTTCGGACGGAATTCCTTCATTACATCCTGATTACAAACCAGAAAAGGGCCTTCTATCAGGTCTATGCAGTAGGGCACAGCCGGAAAAACAGCGTCGAGACATTGACGAATGGCTCTTGGCTTTCCGGGCAGGTTAATAATCAGGCTTTTGTTGCGTATGCCGGCGGTTTGTCTTGATAATATTGCCGTAGGTACGTATTTCAGGCTTTCCATGCGCATCAGCTCTCCAAAACCCGGCATCATTTTTTGGCATACAGCTTCGGTTGCTTCAGGTGTTACGTCGCGCCTGGCGGGGCCGGTTCCTCCGGTGGTTACTATCAGGCAGCATTCATGCACATCTGCCATTTCAATCAGAGTTTCTGAAATCAGGGCTTGTTCGTCTGGTATTACCTTATAAACCGTTTCAAACTCAGACACCAGATATTCTTTTAGTGTTTCAACTACCGCTTTACCCGGAATATCCTCATAAATACCTGCACTGGCTCTATCCGAAACATTAATCACTCCTATTTTTATCATACCGTTCAGCTAAGTTTTTAATGGCCTAAATTAATATATAAACCAGCATATCTCGAAAGATAAGGCAAAATTAAGCCAAATGAATTTGCTTTGCCTGTTATTCAGTCTTCAAAACTTAAGGCTATGTTGGCTTGGATGCTCCGTCTTGTATAGGTTCGGTTTTTTTCTTTCTTATAACAGCCATCAGGTGGTTATGCCAGTTAAGCATATTGCCTACTACAAAATAATCTTTCAGGTTGTTTCTGATGCTGCTTCTCATAATTTTAACTACCAGGTTTTTTTCTACTTCGCCAACTTCTTTTACTCTTACAAGAAACTCTAAGGATAGCAGCGCCAGCACAGCGCCAATGATAAAAAGGAAGTTCCATTGGTGAAGCGACAAAATTCTGAAAACTTTGTCGAGGCTGGGGCTTGTCCATTCTATTCTGATATTCAAGTGTCGGTTGGCAAAGTAGTCGGCCAGAAAACCACCTATAAGCGGACCCATAAAAGAAAAAACAGCGGTAACCGAATTTTTAACCGATAGATAGGCAATGGCTTCTTTGCGCGGTGCCAGCTTAAGCCCAATGTTGGTTAACGAAAGGTTAATGCCCGCCGTTGCAGCGCCCATAAAGGCGTAAATTCCCACCAGCAAAGCAAAGTTTGAGGCAAATTCGGTATAAATGCCAACAAAAGACCATGCACCAATGCATATAATGTAAATTGGTGCACAAATAGATAAAATGGTTTTATTACTATATCGGTCGGCAAACACACCCCAGCTTCGTATAGTGGCAATGCTGCAAAGCTGGCTTATAATGGTAAGTGTAATAATATATGAAATGCTGTATTTCATGTGGTTCATAAGAAATACAGTAAAAAAGGGTGTGGCAATACTAAGCGAAAATACCCAGAACGAATTAAAAATGAGCAGCCTCAGGAAGTTGTTGTCTTTAAGCGGCAGAATAAAAAGCCTGAATACGTTTTCATTACCAAGAAAAGACTTAGGTTCAGGAATGCGCGATAACATTAAAACCCCTGCCAGGCCAATAATACCACCTGCAACAAACATAATACCGTAGGCGTCTAATTCAAATGCCGGGAAGTTATCTTTTACATAATCAATTGCCAGTGCTGTAATCAGGCTCAGGCATACATTCAGCGTTTGCAGATATCCGCTTCGTCTTGAAAAATATGTACCCATTACTTTCTCCGGTATCAGGTCTTTCATCCACGCATTCCAGGTCAGTCCGGCCATAGATGCAAAAAAGAAATTGAAGAAAAGAAAGAGTATAATAAACTCAATAGAGATGTCGTGCGGAAAAAACAAGGCTATTATACCAATCACCAATATAGGGATACGCCCCAAAACAGAAAACAAAACGCTGATGCCGCGCCTGTTATTAAAGCGTTTTACGAGCCAGATGGTAATTAACTGCGATATATTAGAGAATGCAGGCAATGCAGCAATGAACCCTATCTGCAGGTTGGTAGCACCCAGAAGCAGGCTAAGGGCAGTAAGAAAGGCGCCACTGGTAAGCACGGTCATGGTTTCAGTGGCCAGCCCTTCTCTGATACTCAGTTTCATGCCGCATTCTATTTCTTTTTCTGTAAGTGTGTCTTGTGGTTGTAAATTGAACATGATAATCTGCTTGTTTCATTAAAATTTAGCCATTAACAATTTCTCCGCCATTTACATGAATAACCTGGCCGGTAATATAGCTGGCATCTTCTGAAGCAAGAAAAACATAAGCAGGGGCTACTTCAGCAGGCTGGCCTGCTCTTTGCATTGGAGTGTCTTTACCGAATGTCTCTAATGATTCGTCCGGAAAAGTAGAAGTAATAAGTGGTGTCCAGATTGGGCCGGGAGCAACGGCATTCACTCTGATTTTTCTGGCGTTCAGAATACCCGAGAGAGACCGTGTAAACGAAACTATGGCTCCCTTGGTGGCCGAATAGTCAAGTAGGAATGGGTTGCCTTTATAAGCAGTTACCGACGTGGTATTAATTATTGAGCTTCCTTCTTTCAGATGGGGTAGAGCTGCCTGAACCAGAAATAACTGTGAGAAAATATTGGTGCGGAAAGTCTGAACCAGTTGTGGCTCTTTGATATTCTCGATTTCTGTCTGCGGATACTGAACAGCCGCATTATTGACCAGAATGTCTACGGTACCCCAGGTTTTAATTACTTTGTCTATGATTTTTCTACAGTTTTTCTCAATACTGATATCAGCACTTACAATAATGGCTTCACTTCCTTTTTCTTTTACCAGCTTGCGGGTTTCTTTAGCGTCTTCTATGTCTTTTCGGTAAACAATGGCAACTTTTGCTCCTTCACGGGCAAAAGCCACACAAATGGCTCGACCAATGCCGCTGTCTCCACCTGTTACAATGGCAACTTTACCTGCCAGTTTCTGGGGTTGTCTGTCATATTCTCTTTCAAAAACAGGCTTGTGTTTCATTTCTGCCTCGCCTGAGGCATTTGAGTCGATTTTTTTCTTTGAAGATTTCATAGTAAATGTGTGAATTTTATTTGTTTTAATTATCCATCAGCAAACTTAATCGTTGGCAATCCAGACAGCTGCGCTTCCGGCACCAACGCCAAACTCCCCGTTTCCTGCTTCATCAATATAAACTGCCTGCGCATCGTCTCTCAGCAAATCAATAAATCTTTTGCCTGCATACTGCATACCCACATGCATAGTTTTTACGGCCTCTCCGGCGTTTGACAATAAAACCACGCAACCACTTTGGCCATTAGCCCCTTCTCTTGTCCAACCCACGCAATGGGCGTCGTCAAAATAATCATGTTGTGGTCCGTAAGCATATTTTTGTCTTGCATATAATAATTTTTCCAAGGCCGTAATTTTGGGCATTACTGCCTGTTTTTCTTCGCCTTCATGGTTTACATGGGTATAGCAGGTGCCATACAGATCGCAGTAAAAAACACAGGGATGCCCTTCCTGTCTTAGCAATATCAAGCTGTAGGCTAATGGTTTAAACCATGCATCAACCGGAGATTCAAGGCTTTGAAACGGCTGGGTATCATGGTTTTCAACAAAGGTTATTGACAGGTCTGGTTGCCTGCTAACCAGAGAATTGCCAAATATATGGCGCATATCATAGTTACTGCCTTCTATTGAGGCGGTATGAAAATTATAATGCAGCGGAGCATCAAATAACTGAATAGCCGCACCGGTTGCCTCAATGTATTTCTCTAGTACATCAACCGTACCCGACGTCCAGAATTCACCAATTACAATTAAATCCGGCTTTACTTGGGTTTTCATGTAGCTGAGCCATTCATTATAAAAATGGGGGCTTATGTGTTTCAGGGCGTCAAGCCTTAATCCATCAAACCTTACCGTTTCAAAATACCATTTACCCCAGCGTTTCAATTCATCCAGTACAGCCGGGTTTCTCGATTCAATATCAGAGAACATCAGGTAATCAAAATTTCCTTTTTCTTCGCCCACCACTTCTTCCCAGGTATCGCCATACTCATTTATTATTTTGTAAATGCCTCTTTCACCACTTTCTGTATCATGGTCAATGCCAGTAAAGCAGTGGTAGTCCCACACGAAGTCGGAGTATTTTTTGTTTCTGCCCGGAAATAAAAACTTAGTATCTGCTTCAATTTCTACAGGCTCTTCAATAAAAACATTCCTGTTTTCAGGGTCTACCTTTCTGGCCATAATTTTTTCTTTTTCATCTGCGCCTCCCATATGATTAAGCACAACATCAACCAAAACCCTTATTTTGTGCTTTTGTAGGTTTTCAATTGCGGCAATATATTCTTCTCTGGTGCCGTATTTGGTGCGTATGGTTCCCTTTTGGTCAAACTCGCCCAAATCGTAGATGTCATAAACGTCGTAGCCTTCGGAAGAAGACCCACTTACGCCCTTAAAGGCAGGGGGGAGCCAAATAGTATCAATACCTAATTCTTTAAATGTTTCTACCTCAGTACCAACTTTGTTCCACAGCGAACCATCATTCGGGTAATACCATTCAAAAAACTGCATCATTACCTGATTCATAAGTACATTTCTTTTTTGATTTTGATGTTGTTATGCAATGGCATTTGAGCGGCCAGCCATGTGCTAAGCCAGATATTAACCTACCTGCATGCCACCAATACAGGTTTAAAAATCTATGCAAGGCTAAATACCTGTTGTGGGCATTAGGGTATTTTATCTGCCATTGGTCTGGTTTTTCTTCTACAAGGTAATTTTACTTCATTTTTTTAGCTCCAACACATCTTTTGGTTTTCAGGATATGTAGATGTTTTTACGTTTGGGTATGAAGAGAGTCAGGAAGGTGCGCAACTAATTCCACAAAACAGACTTGGTTTGAAATTTTTGTATTGGGCTACCTGAAACATCAATACTCTGAGTACGAGTATCGGTATGCCAAAAATTTAATATGAGTAATACTAAAGCAAGTCCAAAAAATTTGTGGCTCATTACCAGAAAATCGTTTGAAGCCTGGAACGCCGCCGACCCATTCAGGCAGAGTGCCATTATTGCTTATTATGCTATTTTTTCCATACCCTCATTGCTGGTAATAGTTGTGGCCGTGGCAGGGCTTGTATTTGGGAAAGAGGCTGTACAGGGCGAAATCTCAAACCAGGCGAGTGCAGCAATGGGCGCCGACACAGCCCGCCAGCTGGAAGAAATCATTGCAAAAGCCGGAGAAAGAAAAAGCTCCATAGTGGCTACTATTATTGGAGTTATTTCGCTGATACTTGGCGCGCTGGGAGTATTTCTTCAATTGCAGACATCGTTGAACCAGATATGGGAAGTTAAAATAAAGCCGCAGTTAAAGGGGAAAGAAAAATGGCTGAAACTGGCCAAAGACAGACTTTTTTCATTTGGTCTCATCATTTCAATTGGTTTTTTGCTTCTGGTGTCTCTGGTTCTTACTACGGCACTTGCCGCTTTCAGCGCCTGGATAAAGTCTCATCTTCCAGATTTTACTTTGTTTCTGTTACAATTCATCAATTTTTTTATATCGTTTGCTATCATCACCGTGCTTTTTGCACTTATGTTTAAAATTCTGCCAGATGCCCGGATTAAATGGAAAGATGTCTGGATTGGCGCCATGGTTACTGCTTTGCTTTTTTTATTGGGTAAGTTAGGTCTTGGGTTTTATTTCGGTAAGGCAGAGCCGGGCTCAACCTACGGTGCGGCTGGCTCTATCATTCTGGTTATGTTGTGGGTTTCTTATTCATGCATGATTGTGTTTTTTGGTGCAGAATTTACCAAGCAATATGCCACGCATTTCGGCAGGGGAATTGAACCGAATAAAGACGCCATATTAATTGAATTAACGGAAGAAGAGGAATTGCTGATTGAGAAAAGTATAAAAACCCAGAGAATAAACGTGAAATAAAACTGTGTACTGAACCTATAAGAAGAATAGGTAACAGGAGTAAAAAGGATGATTTTGAGTTCGGAATTATAACCATTTTAACAATTTAAAAAAACAATAGCCATGAAAGATTCTGACCAGCCCGTTGATAATAAAAAAACCGAGCAATTACGCATTCATAGCGCCGATGCTACCAACCAGACCATGACAACCAATCATGGCTTGCCTGTTAATGACGACCAGAACTCGCTGAAAACAGGCGATAGAGGTGCTACCTTGCTGGAGGATTTTATTCTGCGTGAAAAAATTACACATTTTGACCACGAGCGTATCCCTGAACGTGTAGTACATGCCCGGGGTGCGGCGGCGCATGGGTATTTTCAGGTCTATGAGTCAATGGCTGAATACACCAAAGCTCATTTCTTGCTGGACCCTGGCTTAAAGACCCCTGTATTTGTAAGGTTTTCAACGGTGGCGGGGTCGAGGGGCTCATCAGATATGGCCAGAGACGTAAGAGGGTTTGCCGTGAAATTTTATACCGAGCAGGGTGTATATGACCTGGTTGGTAACAATATACCGGTGTTCTTTATTCAGGACGCCATGAAATTTCCGGATCTTGTTCATGCCGTTAAACCCGAGCCGCATAACGAAATTCCGCAGGCTGCGTCGGCTCATGATACATTCTGGGATTTTATCTCTCTGATGCCCGAAAGTATGCACATGATAATGTGGGTAATGAGCGACAGGGCGATTCCGAGAAGTTATCGCATGATGGAGGGTTTTGGGGTACACACTTTTAGATTCGTAAATGCAGAAGGTAAGGCGCATTTTGTAAAGTTTCATTGGAAACCACTTTTAGGCGTACATTCCGTATGCTGGGATGAAGCCCAGAAAATCTCTGGTAAAGACCCTGATTTTCATCGCAGGGATTTATGGGAAGCAATTGAGAACGGCGCTTTTCCGGAGTGGGAGCTGGGTGTTCAGATAATACCAGACGAGGATGAGTTTAAATTTGAAATTGACCTGCTTGACCCCACCAAAATAATACCTGAAGAACTAGTGCCTGTTAAGAGAATTGGGAAAATGGTATTGAACAGGAATCCCGATAATTTCTTTGCAGAAACAGAACAGGTGGCTTTTCACCCGGGTAATGTTGTTTCCGGAATTGATTTCACGAACGACCCTCTGCTGCAAGGCCGTTTGTTTTCATACACCGATACGCAACTCATCAGGCTGGGCGGCCCAAATTTTCATGAGATACCAATTAACAGGTCTGTGGCACCGGTTCATAATAATCAGCGTGATGGTTTTATGAAACAAACCATAAATAAAGGCAGGGTGAGTTACAATCCTAATTCTTTGGCTGGTGGTTGTCCGTTTCAGGCAAAAGCGGCGGAAGGCGGTTTTCAAAGTTTTACGGAAAGAATTGACAGTAAAAAGATTAGAAGCAGAAGCAAAAGCTTTTTAGACCATTTTAGCCAGGCAACTTTATTTTATGAAAGCCAGTCTGAGCCTGAAAAACAACACATTGCCAATGCACTGAAATTTGAACTGGGCAAGGTTGAGACAATTGAAATACGGCAAAGAATGCTTGGTTTGTTATCTAAGGTCAATAAAAAGCTGGCCAAAACAGTGGCAGACGGGCTGGGCCTTCCGGTACCTGAAATACTGGAAGAACCTATGAATCATAGTATACCTGCTGACGCAGACCCACAAGACTATCAGCCCATTTTTACTAACTCGCCAATCAGCAAATCTGCTGCGTTGAGCATGAGCAATACTATTAAAGATACCATAAAGACCAGACAAATTGCGCTTTTGGCTGCTGATGGATTTGATGCAAAATCATTAACTGATATTAAGAAAACCCTGGAAAAAGAAGGCGCGAAAGCATCAATAGTTGCGCCAAAACTTGGCACTATCAAAAGCAATGAGGGTAAAGAACTGAAGGTAGACCAAAGCCTGCTGACAGCAGCTTCTGTACTGTTTGATGCAGTTTACATAGCAGACGGCACAAAAAGTGTGGAAGCCTTATTGGAAGAACCAGAAGCTATTGAATTTATAGAAGAAGCCTACAAGCACTGCAAGCCCATAGCCACCAAAGGCAAAGGGGTGGAACTGCTACGAGCAACCAGAATAATAATGAAAGAACTGGCAAAGGAGATTAATCCGCTATCCGGCTTGTTAATTAACCAGTCTGATGAAGAATTAGTAAACGCTATTGCACAGCACAGGTTTTGGGAAAGAGAAAAGAAAGACAAACACCTTAACTGATTTTAAAGCGAAAGTTTAATTTTTTGGCACAGGCAATGCAGTTGCGTTCTGTTTTAAATGCGTATGGTTTGTCGTTAACGGCAGGCCATGCGCTTTTATATTTAATTAAAATTATCAGTGTGGCAGGGTTGTCTGAAGTTTATTCATATTTTTACAAAAGCATCTATTCAAATTTCTAGTAGTAAAAAATGAAAAACAAATCACAAAGAAGCCTAGCTGTAATAATGTGCCTAACAACATCTATAGCTATGGAAACATTCAGCCAGCAATCTGGTATAATTGCCGACGGGGCAAAACCACAATTGGTTTCTAATCAGTTTTCGTTTACAGAAGGGCCTGCGTCAGACAAAAAAGGCAATGTGTTTTTTACCGACCAGCCCAACAACAAAATCTGGAAGTATGATACAGACGGTAAGCTATCAGTTTTTTTAGATAATGCCGGCCGCTCTAACGGTACTTACTTTGACAAAAAAGGTAACCTAATTACCTGTGCCGACGAACATAATGAGATATGGTCGATAAGCCCGGATAAAAAAGTAACGGTCTTACTGAAAGGTTATCAGGGGCATGTGTTTAACGGGCCAAATGATTTATGGATTGATAAAAAAGGCGGTATGTATTTTACTGACCCGTATTATCAGCGCAATTACTGGGAAAGAAAAAGCCCTGATGCCGGTATAAACGGAGAAAAGCTCTACTATTTACCCAAAGGAAAGAAAGAGGCTATTCTGGTTGACCCAGAAATTAAGAAACCTAATGGATTGATAGGTACACCAGATAACAAATACCTGTATGTATCTGATATGGGCAACCGCGCTATTGTTAGATATGATATAAAGGCCGATGGCACGTTGACTAACAAGACAGAGTTTGCCAAAGATTTGTCAGATGGAATGACAATAGATAATCAGGGTAATGTGTATCTGGCGGGCAGGGGAGTTAGTGTTTATAACCCGGAGGGTAAAAAAATTGAGCAGATTGACATACCTGCCAAATGGACAGCTAATGTTTGTTTTGGTGGTAAAAACAAAGATATTCTTTTTATTACTGCCTCTGAGTCAGTATTTGTATTACCCATGAAAGTGAAAGGGGTGAATTGAAAATTCGGTAAAAGCCAGTAATAATAAAAATAGCGGACGCATGCGCCCGCTATTTTTATGTATTGTTATTTCAGATTAATAACCCGGATTCTGAACCAATGATTTATTGGTATCTATTTCGCGTTGCGGAATAGGAATAACCAGTTTATTATCACTAAAAGTAAGACCTGCCACGCCACCTTTGGTGCGTTTTACGTCATGTATCTGTTCTCCTTCAAAAGCCAGCTCCAATTTACGTTCTTTCAAAACATCTGTTACCGAAACTGTTGTAAGTGGCGTTGCGCCTGCTCTGCTTCTGATGAGGTTAACATCGCTTAGTGGTGTTGCCCCAACTGTGGTTCCTAAACGAAGGTTAGCCTCAGCACGAATCAGATATACTTCAGCCAGACGTATTACAGATACATCGCCATACTGGTCAAGGTGCTTTCCTGTATAAGTATTATTTGAAGCTCTCACAAAGTAAGTACCTCTTGTATCACCGGCGCCATAAAGGTTAAGGAAAGGGCTCAGTACACGAATATCACCACGACCCTGATAAGAAGCTGGTGCATAGTATGTATTCAGGCTGTTGGCACCATCCTGGTCTGTAACTATGATTCTGAAAATAACTTCACTATCATTAGTTGCATCCCTGAATGCTTCTTGAAAAGTAGGGGTTAAAGAGTATAATTTACTTGCAATTACTTTATTGGCTGCATCACGAGCCTCAGCATATTTACCTTGTTGCATGTAAACTCTGGCCAAAATAGCCTGTGCAGCTCCTCTGGTTGCAAAGCCGTTTAAAGACTCACTAGTATTATACTTTTCAGAACTCTGGGTAAGAGGTAGCAAGCTTTCTGCTTTTGTAAGGTCTTCAATTACCTGTGCATAAATAGCAGCAACAGTAGCTCTTGGGCGATAATCAGTATCAGTAATACCACGGGTTGGGGTGGTAACTAACGGAACACCCAGGTTAGTAGTAGGGTCGCCGTCTGCCCAGGCTTTGGCCCAAAGTCTTACCAGGTCAAAATAAACCAGACCACGTATAAATCGTGCTTCACCTTCAACCGAAGCCTTTTTAGATGTCTCTACTTTATCTAATGCCGATAAAACGTTATTGGTAATATTAATTGCGTTATAACTCTGCAACCAGGTAGCCTGTGTCTGAGAGTTGGTCGTGGTAAAAGTTTTACGCCATAATTCGTCTAAAGTAACAAATGTTCCGGCAAAGCGCATTTCTGTAGGTTCTGCGCCTAGCAAATCACCTGAGTACTGCATTGCACCACCATAAACGTTACTGCTGCTAATGGCATCATAAGCACCAATAAGCGTAACTTCAACAGCCTGCGAGTTTGCCAGCGCCTCCGTTTCTTCAATGGTAGCAGTAGGCAATACGTCCAGCTTTTTGTCACAGCTTGCCAGAAAAGCTACTGTGGCAAAGGTAAAAACCCAATTTTTTATATTTTTATTCATTTTATTTTCTGATTGCTTTATTTAATAAATTAAATTACTGCATTCTGTTTCGTTAAATGCTGAAAAAGAAATTAGAAATTGATTGTTAAACCACCCGTAATAGTTTTTGCCTGAGGAGTAGTGTAAAAATCATAACCTAAAGCAATGTTAGACACAACGTCATCGGCATTTACTTCAGGGTCCCAACCAGAATATTTGGTGAATGTCAACAAGTTCTGGCCGGTTACGTATAACCTTACATTGCTTAGTTTTACTTTATTAATTAAAGATTTTGGCAGGTTGTAAGCCAGCGTTACGTTACGAAGGCGTATAAATGAACCATCTTCAATAAAGCGGCTTGATGCCTGCGCACCGTTGTTAAAGAACAAACGGGCCTGAGGCACTTTTGTATCACGGTTTTCAGGTGTCCATGCTGCCAGCTGGTTAACAGTCTGGTTATCTTCATAACGGCCATTAGCAGAAGAGAATCGACCTACTCCGTAGAAATTTAGTTTATTACCAAAAACACCATTAAAGAATACGCTCAACTCAATGCCTTTGTAGCTGAAAGTATTGGTAATACCACCTATCCATTTAGGTAGTGGGCTGCCAACTACAACGCGTTGAGCCTGTGAGTAAACATTAGTAGTTGATCTGTCTAATGTTCCGTCTGCATTTTTAGTGTTTTTGTAGAAGAGTGCATCTCCGTTGGCAGGGTCAACACCTGCATACTCTACAGTATAGAATACACCCAGCGGCTGGCCTTCTACAGCGCGGCTCATATTGCTCAAACCGCCCTCAATTACCTGTCCTTGCAAGCTGGTAATTTCGTTTTTATTGGTAGAGGCATTGATGCTCGTTTTCCATTTAAATTGCCCTACAAAGTTTTCGGTATTCAACACAAATTCAAAACCTTTGTTGGTTAAAGAGCCTACGTTTTTACGTTGTACCGCAAAACCTGACGTACCAGGTACGTTTACGTTCAGTAACAAACCGGTAGTCTTTTTCTCGTAATAATCAATTTCTCCATTGATTCTGTTTTTAAACAAACCAAAGTCTAAACCAATATCAACCTGTTGGGTTTCCTCCCAGCGTAGGTTAGGATTTGCTAATTGTAATGGACGCTGGCCTGGTAAAGTGCCATAACCTGCATCGCCGGTAAATAAGCCCAAATGATCAAAATTGCCAATTTCAGCATTACCAGTTAAGCCCCAGCTACCGCGGATTTTCAGGAAGCTAAGCGCATCGCTGTTTTTAAGGAAGCCTTCTTCTGAAAGAATCCAGCCTGCTGATACCGCAGGGAAGAAACCATAGCGGTTATCTTTACCAAAGCGAGAAGAAGCATCAGTACGTGCACTCAGACCCAACAAATATTTTTCGTTGAATTTGTAATTGATACGTGCAAAATATGACAAGAAGTTATAAGCTGCCTCAGAAGAGCTGGCGTCTGTTTTTCTGGCAGCACTGGCAATCATGCGGTAGGCGTCAGATGGAAAATCTTTTCCTTCTGCTGCAACCGTTTTTCTGAGCGAACTCTGAAACGACATACCAGCAGTGGCATCTATTGAATGAACGCCAATTGTTTTGTCAAACACAAAGTAATTGTTGGTGTTGTAGTTTTCAACTCTTACAAACCTATTATAACCATAGCCAAGCGGAGCGCTAAAGTTACGTTGGGTTTTGCTGTTATAGTATTGTTCTTCCTGTTGGTTCAATAAATCAACTGCCAATTCAGAACGGAATCGAAGGCCATCAAAGAATTTGTACTCACCAAATACATTACCAATATTACGATGCACCGTAGTGTTGTAATAGGCATTGCCAATATTGATAAGGGCATTGTAATAAACCGGAATATTGATGTCTCCGGGAGGCATACCTACCGGTAAACCTGTATCAGGGTCAGTAGCAGGAGTCATCGGAGGAAGCGCCACCAACTGCTGTGGGTTGTCAAACTGGCGGTCGCCTGATACACGCTCGTTAAGTGTGCGGGTCATGCTCATGTTCATTCCCACCGATAATTTGTCAGTTACCTTATGAGATAGATTCATACGACCCGACATCCGTCCGAATGCGTTTCCGGCAAGAATACCTTTCTGGTCAAACAACTGACCAGAGATAAAGATGGTAGTTTTCTCAGAACCTCCGGTAATGCTCAGGTCATATTGTTGCATCGGAGCATCCTGATATGCCAGGTCGGCCCATTTTGTATCAGCTTGTTTGGCAGTTCCTAAGGTACCCAGGCTTTGGGTAACAAAGAAGCTTTCCATATAAGAAGTATAAGAATCAGGGTCGCTTGCTTCATATCCGTCAATGGCGTCTGAATTGGCAGCTGCCATGCGGTAAAAATCCATATATTGCTTGGTGTTCAGGAACTGCAACACATTGGTTGGTTTGCTTTTTCCATATAGCATACCAAACGAAACGCTGGTTTTTCCGGCCTTACCTTTTTTAGTTGTAATAAGTACCACACCATTGGCAGCACGCGCACCATAAATAGCACCTGCAGAAGCATCTTTAAGGATTTCGATTGACTCAATGTCTTGTGGGTTGATGTCTACCAAAGGGTTAGTTGTACTGGTTGAGATGGCTTGGCTTTCTTGCGTAAGCGGGATACCATCCAATACATAAAGTGGCTGATTAGATGCACCAACCGACGACTGACCACGAACCCGTACCTGGATACCCTGGCCCAATTTACCGGTACCCTGGTTTATCTGTACACCGGCGGCCTTACCCTGGATACTTTGCTCAAACGTTGTAGCAGGTACATCAGCAATTTCAGCAGCTTTTATTTTGGCAATATTACCTGTCAAATCACGCTTGATTTGTGAACCATAACCGGTTACAACCACTTCGTTCAAATCTTTAGTAGTTGGTACAAGATTAAAATCAACAATTCTGCGATTATTAATCGGTTGTTCAAGCGAGGCAAAGCCAATAAAGCTGGCCTGTAGTGTACCATTAGCCGGAACTGAAATTTTGTAGGTTCCGTCTATGTTGGTTGTTGTACCCTTTGTTGTACCTTTTACTGTAATCGAAACACCTGGTAGCGGACTACCGTCTTCGGTAGACGTAACTTTTCCCGTTACATCTACATCTTGCGCATTTCCCCAAAATGAAATAAAGAGGAACAGGCAGCCTAATGAAACCCGTAAAAGTTTGTTCATTCGTATTTAGTTTGTTATAGATTAATTAAAGTGATTAAAAATAAATTAAAATTGCATATATACCTCAAAACATGAGTCAAAATAGCTAATAAATGATGATAAATCATTTATTGTACAAGACAAACTTTATAAAGTACAAAAAATAAGGCTTGCTAAAAAAGGAATTAACTACAGATATAAGTAGCGGTACCGAAGCTTAGATGAAACTGGTGATTTTTAATTTTCATAGGTCAGATAATTTATAGTATTAGTTTAGTTTTAAAAAATTACCGCAAACTTTACAAAATAGTTATTTGCTAAAACAAGGCTTAAAGAAAATCATTGCTTAGTCAAAAGACGAAAGTTTAAAAGATTATGCTGTATTTCAGACATACAATTTTAGAAAATTTTGTGAATTCACAAAAAACTTCTTATAATCTGACAACGAATTCTTTATTTGCTGCAATATTTCAGCCTTTTTGTGTTTAAAATAAACCACGGGGTTTAAAGTCTGGCCCGGGTGGTTTTACCACATTAAAGGTGATTAAGGTTATTAATTGCCTGTTAATATCTGCTTTTTTTTCAATTCTGAAGGTGATGTTTTTTTTATCAGCCAGAAATTAGATGCCTGTAAGCAAATGTAAAAAAATATTTCAAATCAAACTCTGGTTTTCAGTTTATTCATTTATTTGCGGCTTTTTCGCCAAAACCACTCATTTTTATATATGGCCATTGTTAAGGAAAAGCAATACAGCAATGAATCATTTCTGGCTGTCTGGAAGATAGAAGAGTCGCATGATGAGCTGCAAGCTTTGTTACCCTCTGAAATATTGACCGATGCCGAATTGGCAGGCATTAGCCATGCCCAAAAGCAGATTGAGTTTTTTTGCAGCCGGTTAACTATTAAGTATCTGACAGACAAACTGGGAATTGAGTATCTGGGTATTAAAAAGGATCAATATGGTAAGCCTTTTCTGGTTGGCGCTGATTGGCAGTTTTCATTAACGCATACTGCTGAATACGTGGCTGTGGTAATGCATAAATACCTGCCATTGGGCATTGATATGGAACACCCAAGCGAAAAATTGCTTAAAATTGCCCACAAGTTTCTGTCAGATGCCGAAAGGGCCGATGCTGCTGGTAATCTGGATAAACTTTGTATTTACTGGTCGGCAAAGGAGGCGCTTTATAAATTGTATAGTAAGCGCAAGGTAATTTTTAACGATAACCTGCTGATAGCACCTTTCAGTATCAATCAGCAGGTTATTAATGGCAGGCTCAAGATTAATGAAATAGACCAGACATACCAGATATTTGTAGAGAAAATAGACAAATACTATCTGGTAGCTGTGTGTTAATTTATTCGGTCAGGAGCTTTAGTACATTTTCTATTTCCTGCGCTCGTTCTACATCAGATACTTTCTCAAACGACACAATCAGGTTTCTCAATACTCTGCACACAATATCAAGGTTAGTGCAGGGCTGATAAAAGCTATCTTGTGGCAGCAAGTGCATTTGTTTAATGTAGTTGCTAATATCAATCTTAGAAAATATTAACCCCCTGTTAAATACATTTATATAAAACTGTATCTGTGGGTTTTTATAGGTCAGTACAAACAAACTGGGTAAATTTACACCGCTTACAGGCATGCCCAGCCGCTTGGCCAGCAACATATAAATGATACAAAGCGAAATCGGGTTGCCTTTGCGTTGTTCAAAAACCTGATTCAACATAGAGTTGGCCGGAGAATGAAAGTTCTTCGTATTGGCCTGAAACTTATACTTGTCAAAAAACACCTGATTCAATATCCTTACCTGGTCGTGTGGGTGCAAATCGTCCCTGAATTCCAGCCAGGTATCAAAATAAATATCGTTCAGGCTCTGGCGTAATTTTTCAAGACTGATATCAGGATACTGATACGTTGCCACAATCCACATACCTTCCAGCAAATCCTGGTGCCCGTTATTTTTCCAATCTACTAATCTGGTAACTAATAAGTTGTATTGCAAGTCATGAATAAGGTCTTCAATTTTCTTTTGCAACACCGGATTCAACCCGTTTTCCTGCCAATGGTCTTCCAGCAAAGGAATCACCGCGCCACCAATCGTTCTCAATTGTTTTTCTACATGCTGTACTACTTCCATATCCTCATCGTCGAGAAGTGTTACCAGCGCTTTTATTTCTGATTCTTTCATACCTGCTCCGTTACGGCTTTAAATAGCTGACAGTCAGTGTGCTAACTGCTATGCTACGGCTATGTTAAAACTTCAAACCTCAAAATTTTCTAATTCCACCTCTAAATTCATACTTTTGCCAAAAAAACAAATAGTTTTGCTAAAAAACTTTTTCAAAAACTTTAACAGGATAATTTAAGCTTATGAAAATCTTAGTTACCGGCGGTGCCGGATTTATTGGCTCCCACACAGTAGTTGAACTGGTGAACGCCGGTTATGACCCTGTTATTATTGATAATTTCAGCAATTCTGAAAAAACCATGCTGCAAGGCCTGGAAAAAATACTGGATAAGTCTGTAAAGTATTATGAAAACGACTGTAACGATATAGCATCTCTTGAAAAGATTTGTGCAGAAGAAAATATTGAAGGAATCATCCATTTTGCTGCCTATAAAGCCGTAGGTGAGTCGGTGCAGCAACCGCTTAAATATTATGAAAACAACATAGGCTCAACCCTTAATGTACTGGAGGTGATGCTGAAACTGAATATCAAGAACCTTGTTTTTTCATCGTCATGTACGGTATATGGCCAGCCAGATTCAATACCTGTAACAGAAGATACGCCGCGTAAGCCAGCGGCATCGCCTTATGGCAACACTAAAACTATCTGTGAAGACATACTTCGGGATACGATAGCAGCAGGTAATGCTTTAAAAATTATATCATTACGTTATTTTAACCCTATTGGTGCGCACCCTTCTGCTCATATCGGCGAGCTGCCAAGAGGCGTGCCTGGCAACCTTGTTCCGTTTATTACACAAACAGCTATAGGCAAAAGAGAGAAACTGACTGTTTTCGGGAACGACTACGATACCCCCGATGGTACCAACGTAAGAGACTTTATACATGTGGTTGATTTAGCAAAGGCGCACGTTTCGGCATTAAAATTGCTTTCAGAGAAACAAGATAATTTTTATGAGGTATTTAATGTAGGTACAGGCCGTGGAAATACTGTATTAGAGGTTATAAAAGCCTTTGAAAAAGTGAATAATGTAAAGCTGAATTATGAGATAGGGCCGCGCAGGGCCGGAGACGTAGAGAAAATATACGGAAGTGTTGAGAAAGCTGAAAAACTAATGGGCTGGAAAACCGAGAAGTCGTTGGAAGAAAGCGTGGAAGATGCCTGGCGTTGGGAAAAGAAAATAGCTGAAAACAAATAATGCCATGTACTACAACGCCGGTAGTTAACCTATTTGCCGGCCATTTGTAATACCTAAACTGAAATAGAAAGATGCAATCAAAACACATTTTAATAACCGGCGGAGCAGGCTTTATTGGTTCTCATGTAGTTCGCCTATTCGTTACCAAGTATCCCGATTATCAGATTGTTAATCTGGATAAACTAACCTACGCCGGTAATCTTGAAAACCTGAAAGATATTGAGCACCTGCCTAACTATACATTTGAGAAAGGAGATATAGTAGATGCTGATTTTCTGAAAGGCCTGTTTCAGAAATACAATTTTGATGGCGTTATTCACCTGGCCGCTGAGTCGCACGTTGACAGGTCAATAACAGACCCGATGGCATTTGTGATGACCAACGTTATAGGCACCGTTAACTTGCTTAATGCGGCCCGCGAGGTATGGAAAGAAAGTAATTATGAAGGTAAGCGATTCTACCATGTATCGACTGATGAGGTGTATGGTGAACTGCATGACCCGAAGGAGTTCTTCCTTGAAACCACCAGCTATGATCCGCGTTCTCCTTATTCTGCCTCAAAGGCTTCATCTGACCACTTTGTAAGGGCTTATCATAATACCTACAAGCTACCGGTGGTGGTTTCTAACTGCTCTAATAATTACGGGCCGAATCACTTTCCTGAAAAACTGATTCCGCTAATGATTAACAACATCATGCATCATTTGCCTTTGCCGGTATATGGAAAAGGCGAAAACGTGCGCGACTGGCTTTATGTAAAAGACCATGCACGTGCCATTGATGTTATTTACCACAATGGCGGTAATGGCGAGACCTACAACATTGGCGGCTTTAATGAATGGAAGAATATTGACCTGGTGCATTTGCTTTGCAAAATTATGGATGAAAATCTCGGCCGCCCTGAGGGTACCTCTGCCGGATTAATCACTTATGTGCAAGACCGTGCCGGGCATGATTTAAGATATGCCATAGATGCCACCAAACTAATGAACGAACTGGGTTGGCAGCCGTCTCTTCAATTTGAAGAGGGCCTTACAAACACAGTAGAGTGGTACCTTGAAAACACCACCTGGTTAAAAAACGTAACCAGTGGCGATTACATGAAATACTACGAAAGCATGTACACCGGAAGGTAAGATTCCGGAAGTTTATAAAAGAGAAAAGCACGGGCAGCCGTGCTTTTTTGGTATCGTATGATACCGTGAAGACTAATCTACCGGCCTTTTACTCCAGAAGCTGGCAAGCAGCGAGCCGTTTATGTTCATGATTGGCCCGAATAACGCAGGGGCTATGCCCACTGTAGCCAGTTTACCCATGGCCTTTGCTAAGCCAGAGGCCAGCCCGGCATTTTGCAGCCCAACCTCTATGGCTACGGTGCGGCAATCTTGCTCGGGCAGCTTAAATAATCTGGCGCCCCAGTAGCCCAAAATAAAACCACCAACATTATGAATAACAGTAGCAAAAACCAAAGCTAAACCTACGGCTTGAATTGATTTTTGCCCGGCAGCTGTAATTACCACAAGTATTATTGTTATACCCCCCATTGATATAAGCGGAAGTATTTTCTGTAACAGCGCATTATGATTTTTTAGTAATTTGTTAACCAGAAAGCCAATGCCGATGGGAACAATTATCATTTTAACGATATCTGACATCATAGACCAGAAATTGATTTCAATAAATTGCCCACCAAGCATTTTCATCAGAAAAGGTGTAAGAAAAGGTGCCAGAATGGTTGCAAGTGAGGTGATAGTAATTGATAAGGCAACATTGGCTTTTGAAATATAAGATATAACGTTTGACGCTAGCCCGCTGGGCGAGCAGCCTACAAGAATAACACCCGCAGCAATTTCAGGAGGGAAATTGAAGGTACTGGCAATGGCAAAGCCTAAAAATGGCATAATAGTAAACTGGCATACCAGCCCGATAATAACCGCCTTTGGCATTTTTATTACTCCCAGAAAATCGTCGTAGGTCATGGTTGTACCCATACCAAACATAATTATTTGCAAAAGAGGGATAATCAGCTCTTTTAACTGAAAACCATTGACTTCAATAAAATATTGCGGATAAAAATAGGCAAGGCTAACTGCCGCTATCAGGCAGAGGGTGTAGAGGTAGTTTTTCATCAAGAGTCATAGTTATAGGTTAAATGTTGCGGTTGGCAGGCACCAATCAGGCCTTTGGATGTGCCTGTTGATATACTTTCTTTAGTTTTTCAATGGTATTGTGCGTGTAAACCTGGGTTGCGGCCAGGCTGGTGTGGCCCAGCAAATCTTTAATAGCGTTCAGGTCGGCACCCCGGTTAAGCAGATGCGTGGCAAAAGTGTGCCTTATTACGTGGGGGCTTTTTTGTTCAAGAGAGGTAACGGGCGTTAAGTGTTTTTTCACCAGCCGCTGTATAAACATCGGATACGCCTGCGCTCCGCTGTCAGTTAAAATCAGGTAAGGGGTATCTTCGTAATTGCTCAGAAACTCTTTTCTGTAAATCAGATAAACGGCAATGGCGTCTGCCAGGCCTTTATTGACAGGAATAACCCTTTGCTTGTTTCTTTTGCCCAGCACGGTAAGTGTCTGGTTAAATAGATTGACATCAGCAGTTTTTAGGCCTATTAACTCAGCCAGCCGCATACCTGTGCCGTAAAGTAGTTCCAGAACCAGTTTATCCCGGTGGCCGGCAAAATCGGCTTCAAAACTGGTTTCGTCCAGCATCGTTTTCATGGGTTTTTCCTCAACAAATTTCGGCAGGGGTTTGTCGGTTTTCAATGCCCTTACTTTAAGCATCGGGTCGGTATTGATGGCTTTGCGGCGAAGCAGATAATCATAAAAACTGCGGAGAGTGGCTATTTTCCGGTTAATGCTCCGGTTATCCATTCTTTCTTCAGCCATACCGGCTATCCATGACCTTATCATCTGTGAATCGGCCTTTTCAGGCTCAGTCAGTTCGTATTGAAAGAGGAGATAAGACGAAAACTGCTTCATGTCGTTTTCATAAGCGGTAAGCGTATGCCGACTAAGCCGTTTTTCGAATTGGATATACTGTAAAAAATAAGAAACCATACTAGCATTAAACAATTTGCTTTAGGCAATTGAAACTGCTAATATGGTTTAAAATATATCTATTTACAATTAACCACCGAAATTTAGTTTCGGAATTGATGTTAATTGACTTTAGATTTCTTCGTTGCTTCTTAGTTTTGTTACATAACGGGCATGGATAACCTCGTTACGACGAGCTACAGAAGGTTTCTCAAAAGCCTGACGTTTACGCAACTGACGCAACACACCAGTTTTTTCAAATTTCTTTTTAAAACGTTTCAACGCTTTATCAATAGACTCGTTTTCTTTTACATTTACTACTAACATATAGATACACCTCCTTTTGTTTGGGCTGCAAATGTAGAAATAATTAATTATTTTTTCAAGTATCCGTCAGGTTTTTATGAAATTTAATCGGGGCAGGTCTGCAAGTCTTTTTTTAAAAGGTGTAGTTTTGCACCGGAAACATCACCAGAATACCGCTTCATGAAAATCGCCGTCATTGATTTAGGAACCAATACTTTTCATTTATTGATTGTTGAGAACAAGCAGACTCTCTACCGCGAGTCTATCCCGGCTAAAATAGGGCAGGGGGGCATTAGCAAAGGCATTATTTCTGAAGAGGGTATCCAGAGAGCCTTAGGGGTTCTGAGGCATTTCAAGGGCATTATTGATAGCCATGAGATAGAAACTAAACAGGTATTTGCCATTGGTACCAGCGCTATCAGAAATGCGGCCAATAAAGATGAATTTGTTAATCGTGTAGCAGAAGAAACCGGTATCATGATTCAGGTTATTTCAGGCGATAAGGAGGCAGAGCTGATATATGATGGCGTAAAAGAAGCCGTGCCAATTAAAGAAACATCAATGGTGATGGATATTGGCGGTGGCAGTGTAGAATTTATTATTGGTAACGAAGACCGGATTTTATGGAAACAGAGTTTTGAAATAGGCGGGCAACGCCTGATGGACAGATTTATGAAGACTGATCCTGTTTCTATGCGCTCGGTGCAGCAAATGGATGATTACTTCCGCGAGCAGTTATTGCCGCTTGCCAATGCCTGCCATCAGTATGACCCTCAAATTTTAATTGGCTCGTCAGGTTCTTTTGATACCTTGATTGATATGCAATACATGCGGGAAAAAGGAGTATTACCTGCAGAAGAACAAGTTGGATTTGAATATTCAATTCAGGAATTTTACAGGGCTTATGACGAACTGCTTTTTAAGAACCACGCAGAAAGAATGGCGATTGCCGGAATGATTGAATTAAGGGCTGATATGATAGTAGTAGCGGTTTGCCTAATTAAATATGTGATACAGGCTTTTGGAATCAATCAGGTGTTGGTTTCAAGCTATTCGCTCAAAGAGGGCATTTTGTCAAGGATTATGGCAAATCATGCGCTTTAGTATTACGAAAAAAGAGCCAAGGCATTGCCCTGGCTCAACAAAATTTCCTTTCTTTCTTGTCATTACACACCTTCTGCCACTACTTCTTTTACCTCTGGCACCATTGTGGTCAATAATCGCTGGATACCGTCGCGCAGCGTAACTGTTGATGAAGGGCAACCGCTGCAAGAGCCTTGAAGGTAAACCTTTACCTGGCCTGTTATTTCATCAAAAGAGGCAAAGTTGATAGCGCCGCCGTCAGACTCAACTGCCGGCCGAACGTACTGGTCAAGCGTTGATTTGATTTTGGCTACTACTGCCGAATCATTGGCGTCAATGATCAATGTATTTTTATCAATGGTTTTTTGTGTAAAAACCGGGTGGTTCTGCTCAAAATATATTTTCAGAAACTTTTTAATATCATAAACTACATCTTCCCACTCGGTATCATCATCCTTTGTGATGGTAATAAAATTGGCTGCAATAAAAATTCTTCTTACAAAAGGGAATTGGAAGAGGTCTGCCGCCAAAGGCGATGCCTTACCTTCTTCTGCAGTAGAAACAATGGTGGGGTAGTCGAAAGACAATCCGTCCGGAGCCAGCTCAAAATTCAATACGAATTTCATTGAATTCGGATTCGGGCTCAGCTCGGTATATATCATTGTTTGGCGTTGAAGCATGACAATTGTTGGTATTTTAAATGAATTAGTGTCTTGTTAAGAACATAAAACACCAGAAATAAGTTTAATAAGGCACAAAAAAACCTGCCCGTAAAGGCAGGTCTCCAAGTCGTTTGCAGCGTGCTGATTAAGCTTCTGCTACTACGTTAACGAATGATTTTCCGTCACGTCCTTTTTTAAACTCTACGATACCGTCGGTTAACGCGAAAAGTGTATGGTCTCTGCCCACACCTACGTTTACACCCGGATTATGTTTGGTACCACGTTGACGAACAATGATGTTACCAGCGATAGCCGTTTGGCCACCAAACAATTTAACGCCTAAGCGCTTGCTTTCTGATTCGCGGCCGTTTTTTGACGAACCGACACCTTTTTTGTGTGCCATGACCTTATTCTCTTTTAATTAGTGAATTGCAATGAATAAATGTTTTTGATGCTGAGCATTTCACTCAACCAGTTTTACGCTCCGATTTCGTCAATTTGAATTTTGGTCAAATACTGACGGTGACCGTTCTTTTTAACGTAGCCCTTACGACGTTTTTTCTTGAAAACAATTACTTTCTCGCCTTTAAGGTGTTCAAGGATGGTTGCTTTTACAGAAGCACCAGCTACGGTTGGAGTACCTACAGAAATGGTTCCACCGTTGTCAACAAGGAGTACCTTGTCGAATACAAGTTCAGCGTTCGTTTCGCCCTCTAATCTGTTTGTGTAGAGCGTACGACCCTTTTCAACTTTAAATTGCTGACCTGCGATTTCTACGATTGCGTACATTTTTTGAATGATAGATTTACAATGAATACTGTTTTATTCTGAATAAGCGCTGATTAATGTCTGAAACGCATTATTTAGGGGTGCAAAGTTAAGAATATATTTTTGTTTTTCAAACTATTGCTTTCTATGATTTTTTTTATAAAATTGTAGGAAGTTTCAATCAACCATAACGTACACACCTATGAAAATTCGTCAGATATTGCAGAAAAAGAAAATCAATGCCCTGTTCTCGGTTTCGTCAGATACAACTGTATACAATGCACTTGTAGAAATGGCAGATAAAAACATAGGGGCGGTTTTAGTAATTGACAACGGAGCCCTTTCCGGAATTTTCTCTGAGCGCGACTACGCCCGTAAGATTGTCTTGAAAGGCCTGCACTCAGATGAAACAAAGGTAAAAGATGTAATGACCTCCAAAGTTATTACCATAGATGTGGAAGATAAACTGGAAAATGCCATGCAGATAATGTCTGACAGGCACATCAGGCACTTGCCAGTAATGGACGGCAGCACGCTGGTAGGCATTATTTCTATCAATGACCTGGTTTCAACGTTAATCAATGAACAAAAGTCTCAGATAGCTTCATTGGAAAGTTATATATCGGGCAGCTACGCTTAAATTCTTTACAAACTCTTTGGCTCATGCGAAACGATTGATTTCGCTTAATACTATCTGATGGAATTGACAATTGGTACTCCGGCACTTCTTTTTTCTACGGTTTCATTACTGATGATTGCTTTTACTAACCGGTTTCTGGCGCTGGCTAGTCTTATCAGAGATTTGCATTTAAAATACAAAACTGAAGAAGAAAAAGAGAACATAGTTGCACAGATTATCGGTTTACAGAGGCGCATCAGAATTGTAAGGAATATTCAGATAATAGCCATTTCGAGCCTGCTTTTAAGTGCGGTTTGTATGTTGTTGATTTTTGTTGGCCGCGAACTGGCAGCCAAATGGATGTTTGGCGGTGCATTGATGCTACAGATAGCAGCACTCACTCTGTCGGTACGTGAAATAACATTATCGATGAATGCCCTGAAACTGGAGCTGAGCGATATGGCCGAATTGATTGCTCCGGAACCGTCTTATCGCAGACGCAAAAAACATGAAACTAAGAGCGACGACTGATGAGCAAACCGTGGATAATCAGGTATTGCGCTACCACATAAGTACTCATTATCAGAAAACCAGCCATCGGCACTGATACTACAAATTTGTTAAGGGCTATAAGCGAATCGGAGGCAATAAATAATACCGCCCCAATGAGTACAACTTCATAACTTTTGTCTTTTACCTGCCGCTCGCTGGCACGAATACCCATTAAGGTTATTACTATGGCATACAAAGTTACCGGAATCCTGAAGTCGGTCGGAATTCTGTGCAATAGAAAAAACAGTAGCAAACAAGCATAAGAAATAAAAGGTAGCCAGCGGAAATGGCGTGATTTACCCTCTTGCCGGAACAATAAAATATAGCAGACATGCCCAAGCAGAAATGCACCCAGGCCCATCAGAAAGTAATTGGGGTTTAATTGCTGAAACATCAGAAAGGTGTCTCCCAGGCAAGAGAAAAATAAAGCAAATAACACAAGCCGGTCTCTTTTACTAAATGTGGCACGGGTGCGCAGGTAATAAAACAAACCCAGGGTAATCATCAGCAGCGGTTTAGTAATGTTGCCAAGCCATTCGGTTTCCAGCAAGCCTGAGGCAATGTTTATCGCAGACAGGCCAAAGAAGATAAAAGTCTGGTTACGATTCATAGTAAGGTGTTTAAGAAATATTGAGTTGTTCTCCGATTTTCTCTGCTAATATAACAGCCTTTTCTATAGGTAAAAAATCTACGTTTGCCAGCACATCTGTTGGTCGGTGGATGTTAGGCATTCGACCGTGCGCATCAAGTGCTGCCAGCGTTACAGCCGGAATGCCCGCCCGCTGAAACCAGACCGAATCAAAGTCAGCCGTATGCCATGCACCTGTGGTTACATTTTTAAGAGCCGGAAGCTGTGCAACGGTTTGTTTGGCTATTTGTATCAACTGGTTGTCATAAACAATGTTAGACCAACTGCCCGTTTGGGTTATGATTTTCAGATTACCGCTGCCCAATGTATCAAAATTAACCAGATAGGTTTCCTTGTTAAATTCGGTATAATGTTTTTTCATGTAGGCTCTGGCGCCTATCATGCCTACTTCTTCGGCACCTGTCAGAACCAGTTCCACATCCAGATTGTCTAAATTTTTAGCCCACAACTTCTCGGCGGTGGCAACTGCGGCGGCTACTCCGGTAGCATTGTCAGAAGCGCCGTTTGAATAGCCTAGGCGGAAATAGTCTACCGTACCCACTACCCCCTGCAACAGAAAGTAAAAAGCTAATACGTTGCCTATCATCATAATGAAATTGTTTGGCGCCAGAAACTGAGAAATGGCTATAAATTGCGCCACAATCATCAAAAACAGGCTCATTTTTAAAGACTTCCGGAAGTTGCCAACCATTTCGGGGCGATAAAGAACCGAAATAGGGGCGGTGTCCCAATGTGCCATCAGGATGAGTTTCTTAGGTTTGCTGGTTGCTTTACTTTTAGGCTTAACTACGAGGTTATACGAAGTAACCAGTGGAGGAAAACCCGTAACCGGCGATGCGTACCAGTTGAAATACAGCATTGCCAGTGTTACAAATATGAGTGTGATAAAAAGCCCGGCAATTGGAGAGAAATTAAGAGTTAATAAACCGGCAAACAAACCACCGATGAGCCACCAGACAATAGAAATGTAAGTTTTAGGCGTTCTGAAGGCCTCCTTTGAAACGTCATATTCCGGAAACAAACTGCTTAGATATTCAAGCACAGGTATTTCATTAGCGGTGGCTACACCTCTGTTAGGAAAAGCTGCCAGTTTTTCTACAATTTGTTTTGCGGTCATATTGGTCTAAGGTTTGTTATCTCCAGTCGAGTTATCAAGTATTCTAAAATTTTCAATAAATAAGTCTGTTTCAGAAGACATAGAGATTTTCCTAATAAACTTATTCTTTAGTCGCCAATCATATTCACTTTTTAGAACACCAATCTTTATTGTTTTGCCTTGATTTGTGTAAATAATATCTCCATTATTGTAATAGTAAGGTTGAAAAAAAGTTTTATCTCCTGTATGAAAATTTAATGTGGGAAAGTCTTTCAATTCTAGCTCAGCACCACGTCTTTTTATATAGATATTTGTTATCTCACTTACAAAGTATATTCTTTCATCAGAATCAGATTTTTCTCTTACTAAAATCCAAAATGTAGCTATTGTAAGAATAATTGAAACTAGTATTGCAACAGGACCGATTCTTTCAGAACCAGGTATTCTTTTTAGCAAAGCAATTTCAAATGTTGACTTTAAATTTGGGTCAACCGATAACTTTCGTTTTCTGAAAAAGCTAATAAAATCTGAGAAATTTTTATAGTCCCGGCTGCTTATAAAAATTGTTTTTTCAATTGTTTTAAAAACCAAAATTTTATTTGATTTATAGCCTTCGGACTTAAAATATTCTATATTCCAGGCAACTATATCAGAAATCTTTATTTCATCAAGGTATTCATTTTTTGGTGTAGCTATAATGATTCTATCTGAATAGAAATAATAAATGTATTTGGACAAATTAAGAATCAGGTAGCTACTGCCAAATAAACATAACACCGCAACGAAAAGTAATACCCATGAAACTAGTATAATTGAATTGGCTAAAAGCCAAAAATACCCAACTAAAAACAAGCTGGCTAATAGGATAGATGCAGCATAGTTCTTTTCAGGTTGTGAAACTATTGGTATTTCTTTAGATTTTCGCATGAAAATTTATTGAGTTCAACTTAACTTTCATTCTCAAAAAAAGCCTCAATTTCTTTCCATGATTTGAATCTTTGATAACCGGTTACCTTCTGATTATGAATGGCGCTGAACATCAGCGGTTTACCTTTAAAGGTTTTCAGGTTTTTCTCGTGGTCGTCAATCATATAATCGGCGGCTACAATGCTTTTATCTCCGCAAAGCACAATGTTTCGCCATGATATAAACGGAAAATGCTCTTCCAGCCAGTCCATTTTGTCTTTCAATGAATTTGGGAATTCGGTAGCTGCCGATACAATAAATACTTCATATTGCTCATGCAGTTTTTTTATTACCTCTACGGCATCTGCCATTACCTCTACATCTCTGAAAAAGCCCGGTTTAAATATTTCAACCCGAATTTTATGATAGTTTTTTTCTTCAAAAATCTCAAAGTAAGCTTTGTTTTCAAAATGTTGCTCTGTGAAAGCCGTACCGATAATGTGGTTATAAGTTTTCAGGATTTTCTTTCCTGTGGCCGCCATTACGTCATCCATATCAATGGCAATTCTCTTTTTGGTCATTCTTGATTAAGGTTTTGTTTGTGCGAATATAAACATAAGATTTTACAACCCTTCATTTGTGTTTATAAGTGTTTCAGTTTTTCATAAACGCACTGCCCAATACTATTTTTTGTGCCTGTTGCTGTTATTTTTAAAAATCATTTTACCTTTGCAACAGTTTTAGGTGCCTTATACAGCTTCCGATAGTTGTTTCAAGGCTTAAAAGGGAATCCCGTGTAAACCGGGAGCTGTCCCCGCAACTGTAAGTTTCTTTAGTGCATTTCAACTGCATGGCCACTGTTATACGGGAAGGCCGGAGATGCTGAAACGAGTCAGGAGACCTGCCCAAAGCTATCCTTATTTGCGCTTTACGGAGGATGAAGCCAACTGAGCGACAGACTATCATTCATTTTACATGTGTTAATTAATTGAGTATTTTTATCAGATGCTTGTGTCTGAGGGTTTTGCCCTTTGCCTTTGCGTGGCTTCTGCTGTCGCAGGAAATTGTATTGGGCCAGACTGACTCAACCAGAATGCTGGACGAAGTGTTGGTGAAAACCTTCGCTCCAACCAGGTTTATGGCAGGGCTAAAGATTCAGCGTATTGATTCAGCCACAATTGAGCAGGCAAAGTTTCAGACCCTGGCCGAATTTCTAAACTTTCAGGCACCGGTTAATTTCCGGCCCTATGGAAACGGGCAACTGACAAGTATAGGATTGCGAGGTACTTCAAGCAATCATACGGCTGTAGTCTGGAATGGCATCAATATCAACTCTCCAAGTACAGGGCAGAGCGATTTCTCCACTTTGCCTGCTGCAGGTTTCGACCTCCTGGCTATTCAATACGGGTCATCGTCATGTGTGGTAGGGTCAGATGCCGTTGGAGGCAGTATACTGCTCGACTCAAAGCCTGTCTGGGAAAATAAAATGCAGTTAAGTTTCGGGCAGCGGATGGCCAGTTTTGATAACCGCCAAACACAGTTAAGCGCCCGGGTTTCAGGCAACAGGGTTTCGTCAAAGACGGTGTTTTATAGTGGCGTTTTGAATAACAATTACCCTTATACAGAGCGGAACTATTATCCGGTTGAGCGTTCAACCACTTCTTCAAGAGGCTTTATTCAGGATTTGTTTTATCTCACCAAAAAACAAAACCAGCTTTCGCTGAACGTCTGGGTTTCTGATAATAATGTCGAAATATCGCCGCAGTCAATCCATACAAGAGAGGTTTTGCAAACGCAGGCTGTCAGGATTCTGAATACCTATCAATTTAAAAAACTGACTGTCAGAGGTGGTTATGTGCAGGATATCACCAATTATGGTAAGGGTAATTTTGTTAAACCCAGCCGGACAGCCATTGACCGGTTTTTGATTCGTGCCGAACATGAATGGCAGATTTCAAAACTTACAGCCCATATTGGCACTGAGGCAGCGCATGTAATAGCACATGTTGACGAATATGAAAAGAACACCATTGCAGAGAACAGATTAGACGTTTTTGCCTGGCTGAGGTACCAGGTTTCAAAAAGATTACTTACCTCGCTTAATGTGCGTCAGGCCTTTGTAAAAGGCTTTGAGCCACCCTTAGCCCCTGCTTTGGGTTTTGAATATCAGCTTACTGAATCCACTAAATTAACGGGCAATGTTTCACGCAGCTACCGGGTGCCTACCATGAACGAACGCTATTGGTCTGAATTAGGCAACCCGGAGCTGAAGCCCGAAGACGGATTTAATAAAGAGATGGGTGTTAGCTGGAATAAGCAGCGCCATACTTTCAGTTTTAGCTCGTCGATGAATCTGTATCATAATCTGATTGACAACTGGGCCTACTGGAATCCGGATTTGAATTACAAGGTACAGAATCTGCAGCAGGTATTGGCCAAAGGCCTGGAGCTTACACACAAAACGCAATATCAGCGCGAGCAACTGGCGGTTGGGTTTCATGCCCAATATGCTTACACGCATTCTTCGCAGCAGAAAGCTTATAATGTTTTCTCTGCCGATGTAATAGGTAAGCAGCTGATTTACATACCGAAGCACAATTTTACCGCCAATTTATATTACCAGACAAACGGGAAAACCGGGTGGCTGAAAAAACACGGAACGCCGTTCCGTGCAACGCTTCAATGGCAAGCCAATAGCCGTAGGTATTACACGTTCGACAACTCTAAATGGCTCGATGGCCAGCATTTGGTAAACCTGATACTTGAAAGTGGCCTGAAATGGAAGCATGCAGACGGTCGCTTGTTTTTTCAGGTAAACAACCTGTTTGATGAGCTCTACCTTAACTCAAAACGCAATGCCATGCCCGGCAGAAATTATGCAATCAACTTTGTTTTTAACATAAATAAGTAATCCAGATGAACTACAAAAAATTATTGTTACTTGGTTTTGTTTCTATTGCTTTATTCTCTTGCGAAACCAAGGATGCAGAACCCGCACAACCATACGACACAGGTGTGATAGTGATTAACGCCGGCAACTTTTTTGATAACAACGGCACACTATCTTTTCTGAAACGAGATTCTACAAAAGCTACCCTTGATGTTTTTCAAAAAGAAAATAAGCGCTCAATTGTAGGGGGTATTACAGAATACGCAGAAATAGACGGTAAAGGAATTATATTAGTAGATAACTCTACTGACGGCCAAGACGCCATAGAAATTGTAAATGCCCGTACCCTTAAGTCGGTGGCGTCAATAAAAGAAGTTGAAAACCCACGCAACGCTATCAAAGTTGCTTCTAATAAAGCTTATGTAGTTTGTTGGGACGTGCTGAATGCCGATTATTCATACAAACCAGGGTATGTTCTGGTAATTGATTTGAACACCAATAAAGTAACCAAAAAAATTGCTGTGCAAAATGGCGCCGAAGGAATTGTGGTTGTAGGTAATGAAGCCTTTATTGGTAATGACCCGTACTCGGGCAAGAGCGAGATTACCGTAATTGATATTGCCAAAGATGAGGTGTCTGGTAAAATTTCGATGAAAGGCGGTACCACCAATCTTGTAGTTGATGCCAACAACAAGATTTGGTGTTCGGTTGGTAAAGAAGTTTTCCGTATTAATCCATCTACCAAATCAATCGAAGCTACTTTAAGTACCGAAAAAACAACAGGTAAAGTACCCGGAGAATTGGTTTTAAGTGCCGACAAAAGAACTATCTATTTTGATTATTCGAATTGGAGTGAAGGCGGAGAAGTATATAGCTTTAATATAAGTGATGCGGCAATATCAAACGCCAAGCCCTTAATCAAGCGTACATTGTCTGGCCTGGGATTTGATACAAACGCAAATATTATCTATGCTGGTGTTACGCCGTCTTACAAGCAGGCAGGTTATGTTTTCAGGTATAAAGTAACCGGAGAACTGATTGATTCTGTAAAAGTAGAAATTGCACCCAGTAAGTTTTTCTTCAAATAAGATGTTGGCTTGTTGCGCAATTCCGTAAACCGGGCAAGGCGAAAGCAACCATAAACCTATAAAAAAATGCACAGAATTGCCGATGTTTTGGCCTTTCTGTGCATTCTTCGTTTCTAAATGCTATCTTTACATTTTTACCAATCAAAATTATTAATTAAAACTTGCAATTTAGCGAATTTAACCTACATGAAGACCTGTTGTCTGGCGTAAACGCCATGAATTTCGTACAGGCTTCTCCTATTCAGGAGCAAACCATTCCTATTATTCTTTCAGGAAAAGACCTTCTTGCTTCTGCGCAAACCGGCACTGGCAAAACCGCTGCCTTTCTTATTCCTTTGCTAGACCACGTTGTGCGAAACCAAAGTAACCAGACCTCGGTGCTGGTGCTTGTGCCTACGCGTGAGCTGGCTAAACAAATAGATGAACAAATAGAAGGATTCAGTTATTTTATTAATGCCACCAGCATTGCCATTTATGGCGGCGGAGTAGGGGAAGAGTGGAATCAGCAGCGAAAAGCCCTTGTACATGGTGCCGATATTATTATTGCAACGCCCGGGCGTTTGATGGCGCACATGAAAGCAACCGACCTGAAGTTTGACCACATTAAATGTCTGGTACTTGATGAGGCCGATAAGATGCTTGATATGGGTTTTTCAGACGACATTATGTATATCCTGAAGCACCTGCCGGTGCAACGGCAGAACTTGATGTTTTCGGCAACTATGCCTAAAAAAATAAGAGATTTTGCCAACAGAATACTGAAAGACCCCGCAGAAGTGCGGCTGGCCACATCAAAGCCAGCGGTAGGTATAGACCAGCAGTTTTATATGGCCACCGATACCCAGAAAATACCTTTGCTGGCACATTTGCTCAAAAATGACAATGTACAGTCGGTGATTGTGTTTTCGTCGCAGAAAATGATGATTGAAAAAATCATCAGGGCTTTAACAAAACTAAACCTGGATGCCCGGGGGATATCATCCGATAATTCGCAGCAGGAACGCGAAAACGTATTGCGCGACTTCAAAAATAAGCAATTTAAGATTCTGGTAGCTACCGATGTGCTTTCAAGAGGTATAGACATCAATAATCTGAGCCATGTAGTAAATTTTGATGTGCCGCGCGATGCCGAAGACTATATCCATCGTATCGGGCGCACAGCCAGAGCAGAAACCACCGGTACGGCTATTACATTTATTAATGAAAGAGACCAATACCGTATTGTAAATATTGAAAAGCTATTGGAGCGCGAAGTTGAAAAGCAAAGCGTTACCGAAAGCCTGGGCCTGGGTGCTGCTCCTGAGTATAAAGGGCAGAACAGAAATGCAAGAACCCCAAAGCCTGACGGCCAGACAGGTAAACCGAAAAAGAAATTTTTTCGTCGTAATAACAAGCCGGCAGGTAACTAAAGCATCATAAATAGCCATGTAGACCCACTATGTGGCTATGTATGCTGTGGTTAAATTTACAGCGTAAAAGAAGTCTGATACCTCAATTAAACTTCTTTATGGGTTCTGTATTTTGTAAAACGTAGTTCAGCTCTTCTACGTTGTCTATGTTTAGTTTTAATATGCCTTTTACGGTCCATATTTCGTCAGTCGCAAAGCGGCGGGGTTGTTTCAGTTTCAGTTGTATGATTGATTCAGGCCCCGAGCCTCCGCAGAAAAAACAGGCAGCCATAGGATTGGCCGAAAGCACAAATACGTTTTCAGCCGGGTCAACCGGAATCATATATCCTCTTATTAGTATCACTTTTCCTTCCAGTGCTTTTACACGCTCGCCAAATTCAGGGTAAAGAAAAAACATATTCTCCTGTTTGTTAAATTTCTTCTTAAAGCGTACATCCTGCAGGTCTTTCCATGTAATGTGCTGGGTTTCGGCCTGCACTTTAAAGCCGGTATTAATGATGCCTGCCACTACAATGAGTATTAGCCCTACCGAAAAATATGAACTGAATTTTTTCATAGTAAAATTGTTTATGCAATAATGTTGCAAATATAGTCAGAGAGATTTATTTTTGCATCATTGTTGCAAGTATTTCATCTATTAAAGTTCAGGTATTTCTACATATACTTATCTGCCTGTCATTAAATTATAGTATTATGACAAAAGTATTGTTAGGATTCCAACTGGTTACCGCTTCTTTCGTTCACCTGATTTGCTGTGGTTTACCATTGCTGCTGAGTATCAGCGGTGGTTTAAGCATTTTTATAGCCTTGCAGGCGTATGCGCCTCTTTTACTGTGTTGCCAGTTAATTATTTTCGGGGTTACTTTTTATCAGGTGTACAAACCTGCCGGCAAGGCCTCAAAAGTGCAGCGCACCGGATTCTGGTTTATTTCTCTGGTTTCAATTGTTTTCTATTTTTATCCGCCGGTTCATTGGTTTAAGTCAGAAGAAACCCGGTTAAAAGAGGCACAGATACAACGTTTTTTCAAGCATAAAACACAATAATGAAATGAATAAAATTCTTTTGTTTTTCGCAGCAATTGCAGTAATGGGGTGCTCGTCAAAAAATCCGAAAGACAACCCCGTATTGGTAGAGGCCAATGAGGTACACATGCAGGCAGAGGCTATTCAGGAGCAAGTTGAGCCTGAAATAGATAAGCTCGACAGCCTTAGTAACCTTTTACTTGCAAAAAAAACTTTAAAAGCTGATTCGTTAGCCAGGGAATTGACAACCTTGAAGGCTGACTTTAATACTTGGGAGAAGAACTTCTTTGCGGTGCCGGGTTTTGAACATACCCATGAAAGTGGCCATGAGCATGAACACCATCACCACAATTCGGTGCCTGATTTACCTGCCGAAAAAATGCTGGAGGTGCAAAAAGAAATTAAACAAAACATTGAGCAGATTAAAACACGCCTGGAAAGTATTTCTGTAGCGGTTAAGCAACTCTAAGATAACAAAGCATTACTTATCAATTCAGTTTGGGTTCTACCCAGAGCGCTACTAAACCCACCAATATAATCAAATACCAGGCCCAGTCTGGCAAAGTGGTGGTAAGTGACTGTAATGATGCTTTACCACCACTAATAGTATTTATGCGCTGATGCGCCTGCAAGGCTTCTTGTATTTGCACGGCTTGCTTAAGCCCTCCTGTGTTTTCTTCCACATAAAGCGATAACGAATCCTGAAATGATTGCCAGCCCGGTTTTCTGAAAACATAGCTTCCTGAATAGGTAAGTGGATTGACTGGCGATTGAGATAAAATACTTGTATCTGTATCTATCCTGATTTTTGAAGAAACCACAGTAGGATTATTAATAATAATAGATGTTTGCGTATCGGTAAAAACAGGAGCATCAATCAGAATGTTGTCGGTAGCAGAAGGGGCCAGTTGTTGAAATACCGACGACCAGATACGGGCATAGCCGAGGGTATCGCCACTTAGTTTCAACGGGAAAGTCTCATTCAGAAAACTCAAACCAATTGACCCGGCTTTCTTCTGAATGGCTATGGGGTATTTACCGATTAATTTCTGGTTAACGGCCGGTTCAGGCACATAAGGCAGTGCTGTAAGATTATCAGCAACGGTTATTGTTTGGTCGTTTGATATTTTTTTTATGCGCCAGTTAGTGCCCAAAGCCAGATTCAGCGTTTTAGCGTCTTCTTCGGGTTTAGTGCAGTTAATAAACAAGACACTTTTGCCTTCGGCAGCTGCTTTTTTTACCAGTGTATGCGTTGCATTGGCAGGGTCGGTTATTAAAATATCAGCGTCGAACGATTTAGTATCGCCGGGCTTATTGATAGTAACCTTGCTTTGGGCGTCTTTGGCAATGGTAGTAATAATCTCAACCTGATAATTGTTTCTGCCCAGCCACTCTGATAGATTTTTGCTTTCAAAATCAGGATTGGCTAATATGAAAAGTACTTTACGTGGCTGTGGAGCTTGTGCAAAAAAATGAATGCGCTCAAGCGGCGCCTCATCCAGTGTTAATACTGCCTCCGTACGACCAATGGTAAAAACCGGAAAACTGAAATGAAAAGTATTATGGCCTTTTTGCAATACGAGGCTATCTAACGTTTGATTACCATATTTAATGGCGAGTGTCTGAGGTTTATTAACGGTTAATTTACCGCTCAGTTCTTGTATGTCTCCCTTTTTTACAATGCTTTTATATCGTAAATTCTGTAGTTGTGCTTCGTCAAAATAGGGTATCCAGTTTAGGTTCCTGTTACTCAACCAGCTGAGGGTTTTAGGGCTGAAATTCTGCCCTAAGAGATAAACATTGCCGGGGCTGTCAGCAAATTGCGGATTATTACTGATTAAGCGGTTAAAGTCCTGCTCATTGAAAGAATCTGCGATTTGAAGGCTGTCTTTTATTTTCTGAACATAAGCCATGGGTATTTTGGCGGCAGCCAATAAAATTTTGTTGCCATTGGTAGTATGCTTAAAACCCGGCTGAAAAACAAAAAGAAAAACTGCCAGCCAAACGAACAGATTCAGCCCAAGTCGTATCAGTAAGCGTTTATTAGGCAGAGCTTTTGACCGCCACAACAACCATAATTGGATAATCAATAGGAACACCAAGCCTACATAAAGTATCCACTTTGACTGGAAGACTGATAATATGAGTAAGTTAAATGCCATGTATTAGTATTGGTCTGACAGGTAGCATTACCTGATATTTTTCCAGAATGCCTTCTCCAGTTTTTTTTCTGCCGAATAAGATTTGTTCAATATGCCTTTTGGCTGGGTAATACCGGTTAGCTGGTATAGTTTGGTCTTTAGCTCCGCTTTTTCGTCAGTCGATAAATCCTTATCGTTGATTAAATTCTGAAGCTGGCTTAAAACAGACCAGTTGCTCAGCTTGCTATTCATTACCTTGCCACTCAGGTAAGTACCTAAAAGCAATAAGCTTTGTTTTTGATACCCGTTTAGTTTCAGGCCTTCTTTTTTGGTATCTATAATACCCAGCACCTGAGCTACCAGGAGTTCTAACTTTTGTTGAGAAAAATTCTTTTCATAGCTGAAGGCCTCGTTGAACTTCGTCAACTCGCCTGTCATGCGCTTTTCTTTTTCTTTGATGGGGGGTGGGTCAAAGCTGGTTTTCTTTACAAATGTACGCGCCTTTTGCTGTGCCGATTTTAGAAATTCGAGAGCCTTTTTTTCAAATGGTAAGGCTTTTTCAGGCTCGTAAAGACGCAGGTGTAATTCTGACTGCCACATTTGTTCGAGCGACATTTTTAACAAACTTCGGGTAGATTGTTCGTAGAAAGTATTGGCTTCGCCATCATCATGCGAGTGCACGTAGTCTTTCAGAATAGCTGCCAATGGGTCTTCGTTGTCCTGATTACCTTTAGTTTCTGCGCCGTGGTCATGGCTATGTCCATTAGCCTGGTGCTTTTCACCATCTTCATGGTCGTGCTCGCCTTCGTCATGTGCATGAGTAAAGCCTTTCAGCAGGTCGCCACCCATAGCCGATCCGCTGATAGCGTCTGACGGAATAGGGTCGCCGCCACCAATAGAGTTTTCAAACTCTTCACCCAGATACTGTCCATAACGGAGGCGTAACGCTTTCTGGTCAAAACCTATTTCATTAGATGTACTCTTAAAATCTTTCAGGCTGATTTTATTTCTTTTGGCGATGAGTTTTTCAGTATCAATAATAATCTGGCGCTGGCTTCTGAAATACTCAGGAAGTATATTCACGGCCATGGTAGCCATCTCGGCTTCCTCTGTTTTTGAGGTATCTTTATAAACAATAAAGTAGGTGTCAGACTTGGTATAGTTGGGTTCCGGCTTTTTATTGTCAATGGCGGCCCAGTAATAATAAAGCTCATCGCCGGGGGCAAAGTTTAGCGCCTTTAAATCAATGGTTTTGTTGATGAAAGCCTCCTTGAAATGAGCCTGATTTATAGGTAATTTAATTTCTCTGAATTTTACGTTCTCTCCTGACCCCCTGGCTACAGTGGCAATGATGAATGCTTGAGTTACCTGAAAATCATCTGATATTTTTGCTGAAATCTGAACGGTTTTCGGGTCTTTCAGGAAATGGAATTTATACAGTTCTTTAGATGCCGGGTCAATTCTGGGTGCCAGGTCCGGTATGGCTTCCAACCGGTAATAGTCTGACTGAAATATGAGGGAGTCTTTCCAATAGGCTTTTATGGCATATAAACCAGAGCCTTGCAGCATGTCGGTGTATTCAAAAACTTCTCCTGTTTTCCTGAAAGCGAGTTCTTCGCCTCTGTTATTGCTCAGTTTCACAGCCAGATTATTGGTATGATTAAACGCTACAAGCCATTTAAGCATAGAACCGCTGATGGCAGAGGCATTTAAATCGTTATTTGTTTTGGTTGGTAATTGGGTATAGGCAGGTGGTGTAATGGTTAATTGTGCTGAACTGAACACAGGTGGTTTAGCCATTTCTTGTGGCGATGCTTTGGTGTGGGTCTCAGTGCTAAAGGTTTCTTTGCTTTGATGCTGTTTTATAAGCGGGTACCCTAAATAGATAACCATAGAAACGATTGCTATGGCAATCGGAACCCATATTTTTGAATTGATTGCCGAAGGTGTTCTGTGTCCTTGCAATTTTGAGGCTAATCTTTCCAATTGCAATTGCTCAGCTATGTTGGGTTGCGACACCTTGAGTAACTGAAGGCTGTACTCGGTGTCTCCGACTGTTTTATGGATTAACCTTACTGCTTCATTTTGTTTATCTTTAAACAATTGTGTCTGGTAGGCGCTTAAACCAAAGGCAAGCAGGCTGCAAATTAGCGATACCGACAAAGAACTGCTAAAAACCGATACCAGTAAAAAGGCGGAAACTGCCACCAGCAGACATGTAAAGAATGCCACCGCATATAACTGGAAGCGCACACCCGATATAATATGTTTGACCTGATTCATGCGTTTTTAGTGATGGCTATATAACGTTCAATGCCCAGAATAATGATGAAAGCAAAAAGTAAGATTCTTGCAAGTTCATTTTCCTGATTTGCATTAACAGCGCCGGATTTAGTAAATATACTTTGCAATTGCTGATTACTCAAAACCGTAGGCACAGGGTTTAAATCATAGTGTTTTATCAGCGTCTCTGCCAGCCATTCAGGAAACTCACCATTAAAAATGGCCGCAGATGTTTGTGGATTGAGGCTGTACGGAATCTGAATAGTATTCATCTGGTATCTTAATTGGTTTACCGGAATATTGTCTGTGTTAGAAATGATGTTCAAAGTTGATTCAGAATCATATTCTGATTTTGAGCTTAAAGGTTTATCGCTGAATACCCAGTTGTATTTTTTGTGCTTGTTAACCTCCGTATCTGCTGTCAGTGTAATATTATACACTTCTTCCAAAGCTTTTAATGAAGCTAAAATGGTTTGTTTTTCTGCTTTATTCTGATTGAGAATCAAAACCTCGATTGGTGCATTATTGGCCGGGCTGCCGGTATAAGTATTGTTGTTGTCTGATTCTGCTTGCAGCGCCAATTGATTGGCAGCGTTTACAAATAGTTTTTTATTACCAAAAGCTAAATAGGGCTTCAGGTTGTTTTTGGATGAATCAACTATGGTATGCAGATTGAAAGCAGATGGTACAAAAATTTTAGGTACTTGTGCCAGGTTCTGACTATTAATCAAATAAAGCGCTATATCTTCTTTTTTGATGGTTTGCGCTAATTTATTAAGGCATGATTGCAAAAGTAGCGGATTAAAGTTATCGGTTTGGTGTACATTGCCCAGGTCATCCGCTAAGGTTAAAGCGGGTTGAATCCAATAGATTTTTTCACCTTTTTTAAGCGCATCCTGCAATTCAAACTTAAAGTTATCAATTATCAGTTTGTTTGGTTGAACCAGATGTATTTTCTGAGACGAAGATGACGCATCAGACCAGTCGAAAACAGGCTTGCTTAATAAAAAGCAAAGCAGCAATAGAAGCAGGCACCTAAGCAGTAGCAATAGAATATTATCCAGCCGGATGCCTCTCGACTGTTGTAGGTTTTTTTCCAGAAGCCACTGGGTGGCAGCCCATGCTAAAACTTTACCTTTTTTCTGATGCCAGAAATGGATAATAATGGGTATTGCAATGGCCAAACCACCCCAAAGCATCAGAGGATTTAACAATTCCATACTTAAAATTTTCTTTTCTTTAATGACTCGGCAATGACTCTTGCGATGGGTTCATTAAGTGTAACTCTGATTAAACTAACGTTTGGAATCTGTAATGCAGTTTCCAGATTTTCCAGATAAGCCATTATACCGGCTTTAAATTCGGCCTTTACTGCTTCTGCCTGTAATTCTATTTCCTTTTGCGTTTCTAAATCTTTGAAACGGTAAAATCCATTCAGGTTGAAGTTGATTTCGTCTTCTCCCAAAACCTGAAATATTATAATATCGCGCCTGGGGTTGGCAATATTCCTGATTAGCTGTATCCATTCGTTATCTGCCTGCAGAAAATCAGAAGCCATTACAATCAGCTCTTTTTGCTTCTGTTGAAATTCAGCAAATTTCGGGTCGTTATTTTGCCAGGGCCCTTCTGCTTCTGCCTTTTCAAGGGTATATAAAATTCGGTGAAAAGATTGCTTGCCAGACGGCACCAATGTTTGCAGATTGCCATTTTTAAGCGAATAAAGACTCATCTGATCGCTTTGCCGATACCCGAGATAAGCCATTGAAGCCAACAGGATTTTGCAATATTGCAGCCGGCTTACAGATTTTTCCTGGTAGTTCATTGAACCAGATAAATCAAGCACAAACCGGATATGCAGGTTACTTTCCGTGGCCGATTCTCTCACCAGGTGCTTTTGAGTACGGGCAAATAGTTTCCAGTCTATTCTTTTCGGGTCGTCGCCCGGTTCGTAGTGTCTGTATTGTTCAAACTCTGTACCGATACCTGAACGTTTACTGCCATGGATACCCAGCATCACTTCTTCACTAACCAAGCGGCCAGCCAGTTGCAGATTATTTAATTTAATGAGTTCGGTAGTGAGCATCAGGTTTATTTTTTCAACAACTCCCCAATTACGTTGTCAGTAGTTATATTTTCAGCTTCGGCACGGAAATTCAATGCAATTCTATGACGAAGCACCGGATACGCCAGTGTCTCAATGTCTTCCGGAACGACCGAGAAGCGTTCGTTTAATACCGCTCTTGCTTTTGAGCATAAAATGAGCGCCTGACCTGCGCGGGGGCCTGCGCCCCAGTCGCACCATTGTTTTACAAATTGAGAAGAACTATTGGCCGGGCGGGTATTTCTTACCAATTGGTTTACTTTCACAATCAATTCATCACTGATATGTACCTGTCTGGTTAGTTTTTGTAAATCTATTATCTCGTTATCTGTCAGCACGGTCTGCAAAGTTTGTTTGCTGCTGCCTGTTGTACTTTTCAGTACGTTGAGTTCTTCCTGTTCAGACGGGTATCCCAGTTTAATATAAAGCAGGAAACGGTCAAGCTGAGCTTCTGGCAGGGGATAAGTACCAGCCTGTTCAATAGGGTTCTGCGTAGCAATAATTAGAAAGGGCAGGGGCAGGTCATAATTGGTGCCGGCGTATGTAACTTTATATTCCTGCATGGCTTCCAGCAAAGCTGCCTGCGTTTTGGGCGGTGTACGGTTAATCTCGTCTGCTAAAACAATATTGGCAAAGATGGGCCCGCGGTTAAATTTGAAAAACTTCTTACCTGTTTCGTGGTCTTCTTCCAATATCTCGGTACCAATAATATCGCCCGGCATTAGATCCGGGGTAAATTGTACTCTTTTGAATTTCATGTCAAGCGCTTCTGACATGGTTTTTACCATCAGTGTTTTGGCAAGCCCGGGCACACCTTCCAGCAAACAATGGCCACCCGCCAGTAAACTAATCAATATTTCATTGATGGCTTCTTCCTGGCCGACAATAACTTTACCGATCTCTTTTTTTAAGTGTGGTAGTTTAGATACCAGCGTTTTATAGTGATTCAGATTCTGTGTTTCCAATGTTTAAACTGTTAATGCGTAATTGATGATATTTACCCCAAACTTGGTGTTGTCTTCTGCCAGCCAGCGTTTATTTCTGAAGTCGTAGTCCCATTCGCAGCCATAATCTTTATTGCTGTAAAGAAGGCCGATTCTTCCGTTAATTTGTATGGCTTTCAGGTAGTCGTGTACCAGGTCATCGCCCCAGCCGTTCAGCTCGAAACTGGTTGTAGGCGGGCCATCAAAATGAAAAAATGAATGGTAAATGGGATGAGTGTTGGGTATTTTCTGAAGTGCTTTGGCTCCAAAAGTGCGAGTCATTTCCTGCTCAAATGATTTGGCAAACAATCCGTCGATATCATGGTTACAGTCGTCGACGAAGACAAATCCACCGTTTTCGACATATTTTCTGAAATGTTCTCTCTCCTGACTTGAAAACTCTACCAGCTTATGGCCACTTAAATAACAGAACGGGCTTCTGAATATTTCGTTACTGCTCAATAACACTACTTTCTCTTTTTCATCAACGGGTATGGTAGTGTATTCTACCAGCGAATTTAGGATATTGGAAGGCATGCGCTGATCTGTATCCCAATCCCCCGAAGTGTATTGAATCCGAGTGAAAACGAAAGGTTTCAAATGTTGTGAAGTGTTAATTTTCAGTAATAATTCCTGGTAATTTGGCTTGAGATAATAGAGAAAGAGACTTCTCTATTATCTCAGTTTTTTTCCATAACCACGGACTACCAGTCCGTGCTACTTTCAACGGACTATCAGTCCGTTATACGGCATCAGAAAGTGAAGAGAACGTAAATTCTCTGATTTTCATGGGTGGTACAATGTAATTCTGGTTCGATTCGGTACTCACAACGCGCTCTGGCTTGCCCAGCGTTTCAAGGTTGTTAAGCATGATAATCGGACTCTCATTAAAACGGAAGTTTTTAATCGGATGTTTAATTTTGCCATCTTCAATGTAGAAAGTTCCGTCGCGGGTAAGACCCGTTTGTAACAAAGTCTGAGGGTCAACAGAGCGGATATACCATAACTTAGTAACCAATATACCTCTTTTGGTGCTTTTTATCATTTCATCAAGGGTTGCTGTGCCGCCTTCCATAATCATGTTGTTTGGATAAGGCACCGGCTGTACGCCCTTTTGTTTGGCCCAGAATCTTGAATAGGCCAGATTTTTTACAACCCCTTTCTGAACCCAGAACAATTTCTTCTGCGGCTGCCCATCGCCCGACCAGGCTGCTGCCGGTAATTCAGGGTTTTGTGGGTCTGAATAAAAAGTAACGCGTTCATCTACAATTTTTTCGCCGAGTTTGGTTTTGCCACCCGGTTTGCTCATGGAAGACCGCCCCTCGTCGGCACTACGGGCGTCCATATCAAAAAAGAGGTTTTCTAAAAGCACAACAGCGGCAGTAGGCTCTAAAATAACAGTATATTTGCCCGGCTCAAGCGCTTTGGCGCCAACAGAGCCTACCGATTTCTGAATAGCAATTTTAGTAGCTGTGGCTGTATCCAGTTTATTAATATCGTTATAGCCTCTGGCTACGTAGCCAGAACCGGTTCCATCCTGCGTACGGACGGTTAACGAAAAGTTAACGTTTGAGTCCAGATAATAAGCAAACAAACCTTTTGAGTTCATCATGGCATTGTAACCGTGGCGGTCTTCAAGGAAACCGGCTGCCACCAGATTTTGCGCTCTTGATAATTGAAGGCTCTTATCTACTGCCTCTGCACGTGTAGCAGGAGTAATTTTTGCGGTAGAGTCGTAATGTCCGCTTGATTTAAGATATTGCTGGGGCTCTAAAATGCCTACGTATTCCGGGTTTTCGGGGGCTAATCTGGCTAATTCTTCAGAGCGACGAACCACTTTTTCAATAGAGGCGTCATCCAGCTCATCAATGGTGGCGACACCAACTTTTTTGCCAAAAGCAGATTGCACCTGCAGGTTTTTATTAATTAAAGAGCCACTGGTAGATACCTCGTTACGGGCATAGCGGATATTTCCACGTATCTCGCCAAGCAGATTTACTTCACATTCATCTGCTTTTGAATAACTCAAAACCTTTTTCAGCAAGGCTTTAGCTTCTTCCTCGGTTAATATAACAGACATTTGATTTCAGATTTTAAATGGTTTGATTTTAGGGATTGGACGAGGAACATGGTTAAGAACAAGGAATCTGAAAAAGTATTTTTTTCAACCCTTTCTCCATTTTTCATTCTCCACTCTCTGGTGTAATTTAGATTTTACGTGCTGTATTAATGACGTTAACCCCATTAAAACGAGCGGTTGAACTACCATGAGATACCGCGCTTGACTGCGAAGGTTGCCCTTTGCCGTCGAAGAACGAACCACCCAAACGATAATCTTTTTCGTCGCAAATCTTCACACATGAGTTCCAGAACTCCTGTGTGTTTGATTGATAGGCTACGTCTTTCAACATGCCTTCAATCTTTCCATCTTTAATTTCATAAAACAATTGTCCGCCAAACTGGAAGTTGTAGCGTTGCTGGTCTATTGAGAAAGACCCGTCTCCAATAATATATATGCCTTTCTTCACGTCTTTTATCATTTCTTCAACTGATAATGGAGCCTTACCCGGAGCCAAAGATACATTGGCCATGCGTTGGAACTGCACCGACGACCAGCTGTCTGCATAGCAACAACCGTGAGATTCTTTTTCGCCAATAATATGTGCCTGGTCTCTGATAGCCTGATAATTTACCAGAATACCGTCTTTCACTAAATCCCAGCGTTTGGTTTGTACGCCTTCGTCGTCCCAACCGACTGCACCTAATGACCCGACCTGCGTTTTATCTGCAAAAAGATTCACTTCTTTGCTACCATAGTTGAAATTTTTGCTTTGCCATTTATCCAGCGTGGCAAATGAGGTTCCGGCAAAGTTGGCTTCATAACCCAACACGCGGTCAAGCTCTAAAGGGTGGCCTACCGACTCGTGAATAGTTAGCCACAGGTGAGAAGGGTCAAGAACCAGGTCATACTTGCCTGCCTCAACCGATTTCGCGGTTAGTTTTTCTTTGGATTGTCTGGCAGCGGCGGTTACGTCTTCCAGCATATCATAGCCTTTATTGTAGCGGGTGGTTACACCTACTACTTTATCTGACGGATTTGCCTGTAAATATTCATAACCCATACCCATTGGGGCGCTTAATGCCTGGCGGGTTTCAAACTTGCCCGTTTTGGGGTCAATGGCTGTAACCGCAGCAATGGGCCATATACGGTGGATGTCCTGGTCTATATATGAGCCATCAGATGAAGCAAAGTATTTTTGCTCATTAACCATAAATAGCACTGAGTTAACGTAATTGGCGCCGTTTTTAAGGGCTGCATCGTTTACACTCAGCAATAAATCTACTTTTTCTTTAATAGGTACTTCAAACGAATTCTTTTTGATAGGAGCTTTCCAGTTAACCTCGCCATAGCCTTTTTGAGGTGCCAGCTGTACCGGCTCTTTCATTAGCCGGGCATTGGCTTTGGCAATGGCCACCGCTTCTTCTGCGGCTCTGGCTGTATCTGCTTCGCTTTTAGCATCTACAACGGCGGCGAATCCCCAGCAACCATCGGCAATTACTCGCACACCAACCCCATAAGACTCGGTGTTGACGATGTTCTGCACTTTGTCTTCGCGCGTGACAACAAACTGATTGAGGTACCGGCCAATGCGGATGTCGGTGTAGGTAGCACCTTTTGCTTTGGCGGCGTTAAGGGCGGCATCAGCTAAACGTTTTTTTACGGCTACATCAATGCCGCCGTCCAGCAGGGCTTCTTGCGAAACAGCATTGCCCACAAGCGGAATATTAGGCAGCATCATAGCTCCGAAGCCCATTCCGGATAATTGGATAAAGTCTCTTCTTTTCAAAGCTTTTTCAGTTTTTAATTTGTGAGTGATAGAATAATTGTTCAGGACTATAAAAGTAAGAATTAAAATGATTTCATGGATATCCCATCCGTGGGGATTTTGATAAACTGGCTAATAAATGGCTTAGCGGATAGTTAAAAATTGTTAATTGTAGCATTAAACCGTGCGTTAAGCTACCCAGGCAGGTAGCTTAACGCACGGTAAATCCTGCGCATAGATAAACCAGAGCCCCTCCCCGAAAAAGAAGAGGGGCATGGCAGGGTGAAATTTTATACCGCGTCTGAAAGAGACGAAAAGGTAAAGTCACGGATTTTTAATGGAGGAATCAGGTTTCCGCTTATTCGTACCGGCGCACCCATGGCTTCAAGGTTGTTTAGCATGATAACCGGGCTTTCGTTGAAACGGAAGTTTTTTACAGGGAATTTGATTTTTCCATTCTCGATGTAGAAAGTTCCGTCACGGGTAAGCCCTGTATATAATAAGGTTTGAGGGTCAACGGCGCGTATATACCACAAACGCGTTACCAGAATCCCTTTTTCAGTACCTTTAATTAAATCGGCTAAAGACTGTGTTCCGCCGGCCATAATAAATCCTGATGGTGGGGGTACGGCTTTAACGCCTTTTTTATCAGCCCAGAATCTTGAATAAGTCAGGTTTTTCACCACTCCGTTATCAATCCAGGTTACTTTTTCCTGAGCCCGGCCGTCTCCGGCAAAGCCAGACGTAGGTGCATCCGGATTCGTCGGGTCAGAATATATAGTTACTCTTTCGTCAAAAAGTTTTTCGCCCAATCGCACCCCACCACCTTTTTTACTCAAAAAACTTCTGCCTTCATCGGCACTGCGGGCATCAAAGCTGCGCATCATGTTTTGCAGTAAGTCTACTGCGGCAGCGGGCTCAAGAATAACCGTGTATTTACCCGGCTCTAATGCCTGTGCCGAAACTGAGGCAATAGCCTTTTGCATGGCTACTTCAGTAGCAGCTTTGGTATTCAGTTTCGATACGTCGTTATAATCTTTAATAGCATAGCCTGAGCCAAGGCCATCGGCCGTACGTACTGTAATTGAGAAGTCTACCGAGGTTGATTTGTTATAAGCAAACAAACCCTTGCTGTTGCCTGTTGCAAAAAAGCCGGTGGTGTCTTCCAGATACCCGGCTGCTACCAGATTTTTCTTGGTGCAGGGGTCAATGCTGTCGAAAGCCGCTTTCGCTCTGAACGCAGGGTCAATATTGGCTGTGCTTTGCACAAAAGTATTTGACTCCAGAAATTGCTGCGGCCCTAGCATAGGCATATATTCAGGGTTTTCAGGTGCCAGTTTGGCTATCTCTTCTGCCCTGCGAACTGTTTTTTCCAACGATTTATCGTCAAACTCATTGATAGTTGATGTTCCACTACGTTTGCCATAAACTGCCGTTACAGCCAGCGATAAGTCGGTTGACTCGCCACTTGTAGAAACTGTATTGCGTGCGTAACGAATATTGCCCGTGCGACGCCCGGTAAGGGCCACGCTCATTTCGTCAGCTTTTGAGAAGGCCAATACCTTGTCAATTATTTTCTTAGCTTCTTCTTTTGTTAATATAGCCATTGTTGATGTTCTTTTGTGTTTGGTTAACCAATTTTTCTGCCGGTGTTAATTACATTTACACCATTGAAACGGGTAGTAGAACTACCATGCGACACAGCGCTTACCTGCGATGGCTGCCCTTTGCCGTCAAAGAAAGACCCGAAAGTGCGGTAATCGTCCTTATCACATATCTGTACGCATGAGTTCCAGAATTCCTGTGTATTTGACTGGTAGGCTACGTCGTCAATCATTCCGGTTATTTCACCATTTTTGATTTCGTAGAAAAGTTGTCCGCCAAACTGGAAGTTGTAACGTTGCTGGTCAATAGAGTAAGAGCCACGGCCAATGATGTAAATACCTTTCTCAACGCCCTTAATCATGTCCATTACGTTCAGCTTGCTTGTGCCCGGGCGAAGGGATACGTTTGGCATACGCTGAAACTGAACCGAATTCCAGTTGTCGGCATAACAACAGCCATGCGATTCTTTTTCGCCGAGTATATTCACCTGGTCTCTTATGGCCTGGTAATTTACCAGAATACCGTCTTTAATCAGATCCCACTCCTTGCAAGGTACGCCTTCGTCGTCATATCCTACGTTTCCCAGTGTATAGGGTTGGGTTTTGTCAGCCACTATATTTACCAGTTTACTGCCGTAGTTAAAGTTTTTCGATTTCCATTTGTCCAGCGTCGCAAAGCTGGTGCCGGCATAGTTGGCTTCATAACCTAATACACGGTCTAGCTCTGTCGGGTGGCCTACCGACTCATGGATGGTCAGGCCCAGGTGGTTAGGGTCAAGTACCAAATCATATTTACCCGGTTGCACCGACCGCGCCGTCATTTTTTCTTTGGCCTGTTTGGCTGCATTGATGGCGTCTTCTACCATATCATAAGAGTTACGGTAGCCCACCAATCCATTTGGCCCGGGAATTTTCTCACTGGCCAAACCGTCCAGGTATTCATAGCCCATACCCATCGGCGAGCTGATGGCATCGCGGGTTTTAAATTTACCGGCTTGTCTGTCTACGGCAGTTACGGTAAAAGTAGGCCAGATGCGGTGCACATCCTGGTCAATATAAGAGCCGTCAGAAGAAGCAAAATATTTTTGCTCGTTCACAAAAAACAGGTTAGAAGTTACAAAACCTGCACCGTTTTTCATGGCTTCGCTGTTAACTTTCATTAACAGGTCTATTTTTTCCTGAACCGGAATCTCAAAAGCGTTTTTCTTGATCGGGGTTTTCCAGGTTACCTCGCCCACACCTTTTTGTGGTGCCAGTATTACCGGCTCAGTTTGTATTTTGGCATTGGCTTTGGCAATGGCAACGGCGGTTTCGGCACATTTGGCAATGCCTGCGCTGCTTACGTCGCTGGTGGCGGCAAAACCCCAGGTACCATTGGCTATTACCCTGATGCCCACACCGTACGATTCGGCATTGACAATGTTCTGAACTTTATTTTCACGTGTAAAGAGGTACTGTTGCAGATACCGGCCTATACGCACATCGGTATAGGTGGCTCCTTTGGCTTTGGCTGCATTAAGCGCCACATCGGCCATTTTCTTTTTTGCGGCAGCGTCAGCCTTGGGCTCTAGTAATTGTTCAACAGGAACGATATTACCTAAAACAGGTATGGTTGAACCCACCATAGCCCCCAGACCCATACCCGACAATTGGATAAAATCCCGTCTTTTCATAATTGGGTGAGCGATTGAAGTTTGAAAGATGAAATACTGTAATGTAAAAATGAAAAAAAACTGCACACTAACCAATTTATCTCCTGAATTTTGCCCGTTATGGGTTAAATCCAGAGCCATTTGCATGGGCAGATTAAAATTTTCTTTGGGAAAATGATTTTTAAAAATAGATAAAAATACGCATAGTTTGGCTTATGCTCGACAAAAGATTGTTTTTTAGCGACTAACCGAAACGTATAATTACTATTTGGGAGGGTTTATGGCATAAAATTATTTTTGCAACATTGTTGCAAAAATAAAAATTAACTCCTACTTTTGTATTGTAAAACCAACAGGTAGGTTTTTATCAGTAGAGATACTGTTTATAGATGTTTTTATTGTGAAATCCGGAGGTTGCTGACCTCCGGATTTTTATTTTCGGTCAAATTAGCTGGCTTTAATCGCAATTTACTTCTTCACTAAACCCTGACAAATGTCGTTCAGTAAGTTTCAATTATTCTGTTCAAGCATAATACCAGCCTATTTCTTTCTTGTTTGGTACTGACGGGACAGGCCGCATACCTAAACATGCCGGGAAATGATTAAAATTTAATATTTTTTGGTTTACTTGCCATTAATATTTATGGTTTTATGAATCTCCTTTTTGTATGTAGCCGAAACCAATGGCGAAGCCCCACGGCAGAGGCCATCTTTAAAAATTATGCCGGGCATCAGGCAAAATCCGCCGGTACAGAGCCATCTGCGCGTATTAAAATCAACGAAAAGCTTATTTTGTGGGCAGATATAATTTTTGTGATGGAGAAAAAACACCGCATCAGGATTCAGGAAAAGTTTCCGTACATAGTTCATGACAAACCTATGATAGTGCTTGATATACCCGATGAGTATCAGTTTATGGACGAAGAGCTGGTGCTGTCGCTGAAAACAGCAGTTTTGCCTTATTTGTGAAAATTTTAATATTTTATATTACATATCTACCGGCATTGTATTAAATTTAAAAATTCAACCAGACGGAAATTTCCGGCATCTATTTAAAACCTATAAGTAAACTATGAAACGAAGAGACTTCCTGCAAAAAGGGGCTATGGCGCTTGCCGCTTCCACGGCCTTATCTCATGAATTATTTGCCGGCAAAAAGAAAAATGAAATTGTTGGGGTGCAGTTGTATTCAGTTCGCACTGATATGCAGAAAGACCCACTGGGTACTTTAAAAAAAGTGGCCGAAATGGGCTACAAGAATGTAGAACACGCCAATTATGTTAACCGCAAGTTTTATGGTTTCTCTGCCACTGAGTTTAAAAAAGTTTTAGACGACCTGGGCCTTAAAATGCCTAGCGGGCATACTGTAATGGGCAAACAACATTGGGATGAAGCCAAAGGTGAATTTACTGATTTGTGGAAACAGACAGTTGAAGATGCTGCCATCTGTGGACAGAAATATGTAATAAGCCCCTGGCTGGATGTGAGCCTGCGCAAAGACCTGGACAGCCTGAAACGCTTCATGGATGTGTTTAATAAATCTGGTGAACTGTGCCAGAAGTCGGGTATGAAATTTGGGTATCATAACCATGATTTTGAGTTCAGCCTGAAACTGAGCAGCGTGAAAGTGTATGATATTATACTCCAGAATACTGACCCTAAACTGGTGGTACAACAGCTGGATATAGGCAATATGTATGGCGGTGGCGGAAGAGCTGTTGAACTGCTGAAACAATACCCGGGTCGTTTCGAATCGATGCACGTAAAAGATGAAATTGCCGTTGCAGGTGCCAACGAAAAATATGAAAGTACGATTCTGGGTACCGGAATTATCGGCGTTAAAGAAGTGCTTGACCTGGGCAGAAAAATCGGAGGCACCACTCACTTTATTGTTGAGCAGGAGTCATATCAAGGCAAAGCGCCGATTGATACCATTAAAGAAGATATTCAGATATTGAATAAATGGGGGTATAAGTAATAAAATTATTTTGAACAATGATTTAACAGATTAGCCTGATTTGATGACTTAATTATTGGTATTTGAATTAAAATAACATGATTTAGACATTACGGATTGAATTCAGCGAAATCAATAGAACAGGTTAATCAAAGTCTGAAATATAAATTGAATAGAGGAGGCCGCAATGCTTCCTCTATTTGTTTTTAATAATCCCACACATATTAGGTCAACTGAAATCTTTCAGTCAATAATCAATTGATGCACCTTGGGTGGTCTAAAAAAAATAATAAATTTAAAAACGGCACGTCAACTGTTAATTTATCTATACTCTACTTAACAGGTAGATATTTTATCTATTAAACAAAAGGCTGTCAGGCAAAACAGAAGCCAAACTAATGTATTATTCAAAAAATTATCTGCTATTGTAATAATTTGTTTCAACAACTATTTTTTAAATTTATTATATTTGCAGAACAATCAGGAATGAACCTGTTGTTTTATCAGCAATGGTTCATTTACCGCAACAGCGGGGCGTTCTTAAACACATCAAAAATCCCGATGAAAATAAATCTCAATTCGCAAGAGTCCTTTGAGAGCCGTCACCATGGCAAAAGCGAGGCCGATTTGCAGGCAATGCTGAAAACTATCGGCGTCGATTCACTGGACACACTCATCAACCAGACTGTACCGCAGCAGATTCGTCTGCAATCACCACTAAATCTGCCAAAAGCTAAATCTGAAGCTGAGTTTCTGGCCGATTTTAAAGCGTTGGCTCAAAAGAACAAAATCTTTAAATCTTATATCGGAACAGGCTACTACGACACCGTAGTACCCAACGTGATTCTGAGAAATATACTGGAGAATCCGGCTTGGTATACGGCATATACACCGTATCAGGCTGAGATAGCGCAGGGGCGTCTGGAAATGCTATTGAACTTCCAGACCATGGTTATTGACCTTACCGGTATGGAAATCGCCAATGCATCATTATTAGATGAGGGTACTGCTGCTGCCGAAGCCATGGCTATGCTGCACAACGTGCGCCCTGCTGCCAAGAAAAACGCCAATACCTTCTTTGTGTCAGAGCTTTGCCATCCGCAAACCATTGATGTGGTTTTAGGCCGTGCCAAACCTATGGGTATTACTGTGGTAGTAGGTAACCATGAAACCTTCGACCTTACCCAGGAAGATATCTACGGTGTTTTGTTGCAATACCCTGCCACCAACGGCGAGGTTTATGACTATACAGACCTCATTACCGCAGCCCATGAACTGAATATCTCTGTGGCTGTTGCTGCCGATTTACTGGCACTGACGCTTTTGACACCTCCGGGCGAAATGGGCGCTGATGTAGTGGTGGGTTCAGCACAAAGGCTGGGCGTACCTATGGGTTATGGTGGGCCGCATGCCGCTTTTTTTGCCACCAAAGAATCTTTCAAACGCCAGATTCCGGGTCGTATCATCGGGGTATCTGTTGATGCACAGGGCAATCGTGCCTTGCGTATGGCATTGCAGACCCGTGAGCAGCACATTCGCCGCGAAAAAGCCACTTCTAATATATGTACAGCACAGGTTTTATTATCTGTTATGGCTGCTGCTTATGGTATTTATCATGGCCCGCAAGGCCTTAAGAACATAGCCGGTAAAGTACATGGTCTGGCAAAATTATTTGCCGAATCAATAGAAGGCCTCGACTATCAGTTATTGACCCGTAACTTTTTTGATACAGTTACTATTCATACAGAAGACAGCACCGCTCTACGCGCCATTGCGGAAAGAGAAGGGGTGAATTTCCGATATTTAGAACAGGGTAATGTGAGCATCTCTTTTGATGAGAACAAAACACTGGCCGATGTAGCACAATTGCTGAATATTTTTGCAGAGGCCAATGGTAAAGAAACCATCATCAATCTGAAGTCTGAAATAGATGTGGCTTTTGTACCAAGCCTGAACCGCACTTCGGCGTTTATGACCCATCCGGTATTCAGTAGTTACCATACCGAACACGAGATGCTGCGTTATCTGAAGTCATTAGAAAACAAAGATTTGTCTTTGGTGCATTCAATGATTTCACTCGGTAGTTGTACCATGAAATTGAATGCCACTGCCGAAATGATTCCGGTTACCTGGCCGGAGTTCGGGCAACTGCACCCATTTGCACCGCAAGAACAGGTATTAGGGTATCAGCAGTTGTTTGAAGAACTGAACGACTGGCTTTGTGCCATTACAGGCTTTGCAAAAATGTCGTTGCAGCCCAATTCTGGTGCGCAGGGAGAATACGCCGGTCTGATGGTTATCAGAGCCTATCATGAAAGCAGAGAAGAAGTACACCGCAATATAGCTTTGATTCCGTCTTCGGCACATGGTACCAACCCGGCATCAGCTGTTATGGCTGGTATGACGGTGGTGGTTACCAAATGTGATGAAAGAGGCAACATAGATGTGGCAGACCTGAGAGCCAAAGCAGAGCAATATGCCGACAACCTGGCTTGTCTGATGGTTACTTATCCGTCAACGCACGGTGTGTTTGAAGAGTCTATTAAAGAAATATGTGAAATTGTACATGCCAATGGCGGACAGGTTTACATGGATGGTGCCAATATGAATGCACAGGTGGGGCTTACTTCTCCGGCATCTATTGGGGCAGACGTTTGTCACCTCAACCTACATAAAACATTCTGTATTCCGCATGGTGGCGGTGGCCCTGGTATGGGGCCAATTGGTGTGGCACAGCACCTGGTGCCATTCCTGCCTAATCATAAAGTAGTGCCGGTATCTGGCTATGAGGGTGTTCATGCTATATCGGCAGGGCCTTATGGCAGTGCCAGCATCCTTACTATCTCTTATGCCTATATTGCCATGATGGGTGCAGAAGGGCTAACCAATGCCACCAAAAACGCCATTCTGAACGCCAATTATATTAAAGCACGCCTGGCTGAAAAATACCCGATTCTTTACACTGGCAGTAATGGCCGTTGTGCCCATGAAATGATTGTAGACTTACGTCCGTTCAAATCATCGGCAGGAGTAGAGGCAGAAGACGTTGCCAAACGTCTGATGGACTATAATTTCCATGCGCCAACGCTATCGTTCCCGGTTGCTGGTACTTTAATGATTGAGCCGACTGAATCTGAATCTAAAGCCGAGCTGGATCGTTTCTGTAATGCGTTGCTGACTATCAGAGAAGAAATAGCTGAAATTGAAGCAGGCAATGCCGATAAAGCCAATAACGTATTGAAAAATGCACCGCATACGGCATCGGTTGTTTTAGCTGAAACCTGGGATAAACAATACAGCAGAGAGAAAGCGGCCTTCCCGTTACCTTATGTAAAAGCTGATAAATTCTGGCCAAGTGTAAGCCGTGTTGATTCTGCTTATGGTGATAGAAATCTGATTTGTGCCTGTCCTCCGGTTGAGGAGTATGAGGGATAAAATTCTCATTCAACATCAATCATTCAGGGTTCATACTAATAACAAGAGCGTATTACATAATTTTTGTGATACGCTCTTTTGTTTAATTGTTTGATTAGATTTGAAGATGCTATAATTATGATTATTTTGGATCATTGAAACCTACGCTGATTATAGGTTAAAAACCGAATCTTAATACCCCAAACATGACCAGACAAAACAAAGGTGCCATTACAGGTGCAGCTTTCCTGATGGCTACTTCTGCCATTGGCCCGGGCTTTCTGACGCAGACAACCGTTTTTACCGGGCAGTTGCTGGCAAGCTTTGGCTTTGTTATTTTGTTATCAATTCTGTTGGATGTGGCTGCTCAGCTGAACATCTGGAGGGTGGTGGCAGTGAGTAACAAAAGAGCCCAGGATTTAGCCAATGATTTGTTACCGGGGCTGGGCTATTTGCTGGCGGTTTTAATTGTGATAGGTGGCCTTGCTTTTAATATTGGTAATGTAGCCGGGGCAGGCTTGGGCTTTGAGGTACTTTTGGGTATTGATGTAAGGATAGGGGCTGTTATCAGCGCGGCTTTGGCTATTGGCATATTTTTGTCGAAAGAGGCAGGCAAAGTGATGGACAACTTTGCCCGGGTTCTGGGCCTGGTTATGATAATACTAATTTTATATGTAGTATTTGTTGCTCAGCCTCCATTACTTGAAGCGGTTCATAGAACCCTTATCCCTCAGAAATTTGATGCGTTGGCAACTATTACACTGGTAGGAGGGACAGTAGGCGGATACATTACTTTTGCGGGGGTACACCGACTAATAGATGCCGGAGTAAGCGGCAAAGAGAGCCTGCCACAGATTAACAAAAGTGCTACAACGGGTATTCTGGTTACGGCTGTTGTTCGGTATCTGCTGTTTCTGGCTTCTTTGGGTATTGTGTCGGCAGGTTTCAGTCTTAATGCAGATAATCCGGCTGCGTCGGTGTTTCAAAGTGCTGCGGGCAATCTGGGCTATAAGTTTTTTGGGGTGGTTATCTGGAGCGCCGCTATAACTTCAGTTGTGGGGGCAGCATATACTTCGGTTTCGTTCTTACGCACTTTTCATCCTTTTTTTGAAAAATATAACCGGCAGATTATCATTGGCTTTATTGTATTTTCTACCATGGTTTTTGTAGGCGTGGGCAAACCCGTAAGCATTCTGGTTTGGGTAGGCACTATCAATGGTTTTATTCTGCCGGTTGGGTTGGCCATTATTCTTGTGGCAAGTCGTAAAACCATGCTGATGGGTACATACAGGCACTCAGTTTTTTTGCAGATAATTGGCTGGCTGGTGGTGGCTGCCATGTTGGGTATGGCTATTAAGGCTGTTATTTAAAAAAAGAGATTAACTTAGTATTGACAGGTATAAAGCGCAGGGCGTAAAAAAATGAATATATTTTTTTTGATTTTTTTATAGAACACAGCCTGCATTTATGGGTTTTTGTTGTATTTTTGTGGGGTAGAAACTTAAAATAAAAACGAATATGTTCGGTTATCAATATCCAACCTGGGTTGCTATTCTTTTTTTCGTAGTATTAATGGTTCTTGCGTATGCAGTTGGGAAGTGGCTTGTAAAGAAGGACAGAAATTATTAATGATTGTGAATTAATGTATAAGTATCAATAAGTAATAACTTTGCTTATTGATACTTTTTTAATAGATGCCTTCTTCCAGGTGTAATATTTCTTTTGCAGGTAGTTTTTTAGCTAAAAGACGAGCCACAATACTACTTCGGGTGCCATTAGAGCAGGCCACAATGATGGTCTCATAGTTGCTCAGTTCGTCCAGCTTCTCTGTTATTTCGTGTGGGGGTATATTCAGGCCTCCGATGTTAAAATCAGCAAATTCCCATACCTCTCTTACATCCAGAAACAATGTTGCCGGTCGGTTTCTTAAAGCCTCCAGGTCTTTTTGTGATATTTCGGTAAAATCAGCCATTTTGTGTTTAATTTATAGAAATACCCATGCCTTTCAAATACTTTCTCAGGGCATGGGTATAAATTATTTTTCGCTTAAAATAAATTAAGCATATAGCGCATCACGTTGTGCTTTAACTTTCTCGTTCGTAAGGTAATCATCAAAATCCATCAGTTTATCCAGGCAACCCTTAGGCGTCAGCTCAATGATTCTGGTTGCTACGGTTTGAGTTAACTGATGGTCATGGCAGGCAAAAAGAATATTGCTCGCGAAATCCTCCATACCTTTGTTAAGCGCCTGTATCGACTCCAGGTCCAAGTGGTTGGTTGGTTCATCAAAAAGTAGTACGTTGGCGCCCGAAAGCATCATTCTCGAGAACATACAACGCTGCTTTTCACCTCCCGACAGTACCGTACATTTTTTCAGAGCCTCCTCGCCAGAGAACAACATTCTGCCCAGAAATCCACGGATAAAAGTTTCGTCTTTTTCGGTAGAATACTGGCGCAGCCAATCTACCAGGTCAAGGTCATTATTGGCAAAATACTTGGCGTTATCGTTCGGTAAATAGCTGTTAGTAATGGTTATACCCCATTTGAAAGTGCCACCTGAAGGTTTACGTTCACCCATCAGTATATCAAAAAGAGCCGATACCGCCAAGCCGTCTTTGCTCAGAAACGCTATTTTTTCGTTACGGGCTACCTGAAAACTCAGATTTTTGAAAAGATAAGTGCCGTCTTCAAGCTGATAACTCAGGTTATCAACCAATAGTATCTGGTCGCCCACTTCACGCTCCGGTTTAAACCCAATATAAGGATAACGGCGCGACGAAGGCTGAATTTCTTCAATATTCAGTTTTTCTATCATTTTCTGACGGGCAGTAGCCTGTTTAGACTTAGCCACGTTAGCAGAGAAACGACGGATAAATTCTTCCAGTTCTTTCTTTTTCTCTTCTGCTTTCTTGTTCTGGTCGGCCTTCTGGCGTGCTGCTAACTGGCTTGACTCATACCAGAACGAATAGTTACCACCATATAGTGTAATCTTTTTGAAGTCAAGGTCGGCAATGTAGGTACACACGTTGTCGAGGAAGTGACGGTCGTGAGATACCACAATAACGGTATTCTTGAAATTCATCAGGAAGTTTTCCAGCCATAAGATAGAGTCAATGTCAAGGTTGTTGGTAGGCTCGTCAAGTAGCAGTATATCCGGGTTACCAAATAATGCCTGAGCTAACAATACCTTCACTTTGTCTGACGGGTTCATGTCGGCCATTGTATAGTAATGCAGATCTTCTTTAATACCCAGGCCTGATAGCAAAGAGGCGGCATCTGATTCTGCCTCCCAGCCATTCATTTCAGCAAATTCAGCCTCAAGCTCAGCAGCCCGGTTACCGTCTTCTTCAGTGAAGTCAGCTTTGGCATAAATGGCGTCTTTTTCCAGAATAATTTCAGAAAGGCGTTCATTACCTCTGATAACCGTGTTCAATACGGTTTCATCGTCAAAGGCATTCTGGTTTTGTTTCAGAACCGACATCCGTTCACCCGGGTCCATGCTCACATTGCCGGTAGTGGGTTCAATTTCACCCGAAAGTATCTTTACAAAGGTAGATTTTCCTGCTCCGTTGGCACCAATAAGGCCATACACGTTGCCGGGTGTGAATTTTAAATTTACTTCTTCAAAAAGCGTACGTTTTCCGAAGCGAAGCGAAATATTTGAAACAGTAAGCATTTATTTCTAATAAAATTTATAATGTCAGATTCAATCAATGGACGTGATTGCAGTTTTACGGAATTTAAAATATACCCTCATCTGCAAAGCTGAAATATCCGTTATCTCCAAAAATGAGGTGGTCAAGTACGGGTACATCCAGCAGCCGGCCAGCCTCTTTTACCCTTCGTGTCAGGTCTTTGTCTGCCTGGCTGGGTGTCAGATTCCCTGATGGATGATTATGGACAAGAATAATGGCTGAGGCCAGGTATTCAATGGCACATTTGAAAATTATTTTGGGGTCGGCTACTGTGCCTGCCACACCTCCTACACTTACCTGCACAGGTCTGATGATTTCATTGGCCCTGTTAAGAAGCAAAACCCAGAACTGCTCATGCGATAAATCAAGCAGATATGGGCGAACAGCCTGGTAGGAATCATAAGAAGATGTTACCTTGGCTTTTTTCTGTACCTCACTTTCCTTGCGGCGTCTGCCTAATTCAAGCGCTGCTGCAATAGATATGGCTTTGGCATCACCAATACCTTTAAACTTCATGAGATCGTTGATACTGAGTTTAGCCAACTCGTTCAGGTTATTTCCTACGCTGTTGAGTATAACCTTTGACAAATCAACGGCTGAAAGCTCTCTGGTGCCGGAACCAATCAGAATGGCAATCAATTCTGCATCTGATAACGCGGCTCTGCCCTTCAGCATCAGTTTTTCTCTTGGTCGGTCTTCTTCAGCCCAGGAAAGTATGTTGTTCATCACAGCAGTGTATCGTTTAAAAAATTTAACAATACAAAACAAAAAATGCCCACGGAGTTGTTTCCATGAGCAAAATATTGTTTCTCAATCAATTACGCTAACGAATTGATGTGTTTCGCTAAACCAGATTTTAAGTTTGCTGCTTTGTTTTTGTGGATAACGTTCTTACGAGCCAGTTTATCCAACATAGAAGCCGCTGATTTGAACAACTCTAATGCTGCTACTTTATCTGAAAGACCACGTAGTTTTCTTACGATCGTACGGGTTGTTTTGTGTTGGTAACGATTTCTCAAGCGTTTTGCCTCATTTGCTCTGATACGCTTTAATGCCGACTTATGATTTGCCATTTTATTGTAATAATTTGTCTGTTCTTATTTGGTAGAAATCCAATTGAGGGTGCAAAAATAGAAATTTTATTAATAATAACAAAACAGAACTATAAAAATATGCCTAGTACTACTGTATTTATTGCATTCGTTTATTTGCAAGCCTCTCATAAATAAAAAAAGTACACCTCATGGAGTACTTTTTCTGTTATCTCTTTGATACCAGAGCTAAAATTATTTTATCTCTGAGTTAATAACCAAAACTTTTTCCCAGTTAACTTCATTTGATTTCTCAAAAGCTTTGTATTGGGCACTTTCACGAAACTTCTCCATTTCACTATCAGTTCTGAAAGTCAGATAGTGTAAAACATCATAATCTGCATTTTCACCTTTTTCAGAAAGGGTGTTTCCTGCAGAGTAACTAACTATTTCAGGTAGATCGCGTTTCAATTCCTGAAACTGTTGCATGTGTTGTTTGATAGCCTCCTGAGAGGTACCTTGTTTGAATTTGAAACATACAATGCGTTGCTTTTGGGCTTTTGGCGGCGTGTATGCCGAACCATAAGCTACCATTAAAAATGCAAATACGCCCAAGGCAATTGCAGGCATCAAATATCTTAAAAGCGATTTTTTCTGTATAGAACTCATATGTCTTTTCCGAATAATATTTTGTAATACTTTGCAAATATAACGGAAATTATACAAAATAGTTGCACTTTTTTTAGAAAATATTTTATTGATTTTATATTTTTATATTATTGCCAAATAATATTTTGTTTTAAGTGGTTTTAGTGAAATGCGGTAAATCTGAATAAAATATAGAATCCGGCATAATGTGTTTTGATTTTTGTTGTTTTTTTCTTAAAAATTAAAAATCTCAAACTGGCAGGTTGCAAATTTGAGATTCTTTAAAGAAAAAATATATTTTCGGCGTTTTTTGAGTGAAAAGTCTCTTTTCAGGTATTTTTCAATTAATTTAAAATAATATTTGGGTTAATTTAAAAACGCTTTCAGGGCATTTTGGAGCTTTTCACCTTCACATCCGGTTGCTATATGCCCGCAGTCTCCGGTTAATTCCAAATATTCAGTATTCAGGGCTTTAGCAAACTCTATGGCAGCAGCCGGGTTTACCATTTCGTCTCTGGTGGCCACTACTACCAAAACTCTGGCCTTTACATAATTGCGCATTTCAGACAGCGGTATCCCTGAGGTGCGATAAATATCCTGCGATAACATCGCCTTTATCTGGCAAATCCAGTTTTCAGGGTTATTGTTTTTTATGTAATCGTCTCCCATTTTCTGTATTTTCTGATCTGCGTTTTCTGCTTTTTCAGTGCGCACGTAGTAGTCTGGGGTGGCCAGGTTCAGATTATGCACTGCCGCCACCAGGCGCATAGAATTTTTTCTGTCCTCGGGTTTCTTACCGGCCTGTTCAATAATGTTCCATTCGGTTTTCCAGAGCAATAGGTCATAATAAGATTGTCTGGGGGTACCCACAATGGGTATCACTTTATCCATAAAGTCCGGGTACGCAGTTAGCCATTCAAAAGCCTGCATACCACCCATCGATATACCCATAACAGCCGTTAAATGATTAATTCCCAGTTTTTGTGTTACCAGTGCATGCTCTGCGTTAACCATATCGCGGATTGTAATATCAGGAAAGTCTGCCGTGTTTGACGGCGAACTAGAAACACCGTTCCCTAACGCATCTACCAGAATCAGATAGAAACGGGTTGTATCAATGGTAGTGCCGGCATGGTTTATCAGATTCTGGCTTTTTCCGCCAAACCAGGTTGGCCACAATATTGCATTACTTTTGCTTGTATTCAGGCGTCCAAAAGTACGGTAAGCCAGCTTGCAGTTGGCTATGGTTTTACCTGTCTGCGTTTTAAATGCAGGTATTGTATAAACCTTCAGTGGGTCTTGTGCGCTGGCAGATACGGCAATGAAGTAAAAGAAAATCAGAAATCTTTTCATTTTAATGAAATACGTATAATATTAGGGCAATAATTAAACTGTTGCTAATGAAGCAAATAAAACAAGCTTTTGCAAGACTAAATAGTTATTTAAAACAAGGCCTGGCGGTAGCAGGGCTGGTATTTGTTTTTAACGCCGGTCTGGCGTGTTCTGCAGTTATCGTTCCTGTATTACCAAAAGATGGTCTTTCCGGCCAATCCATCTTTTGGGGCTTTTTTGCGCATCAGCGCATTAACCGGCTGGCGGTGTTTATGCTTCCGCCTGAAATGTTCGGCTTTTACAAACTCAATATTGATTTTTTAGCCGCAAATGCTGTCAATGCCGACCGCAGACGTTATGCTGTGCCCCGTGAGGCTCCCCGCCATTTTATAGATTTAGACAATTATGCCGATTCTGTAAGAAATCGACTGCCAAACTATTCATGGAAAGAAGCAGTTGAAAGGGTGGGAGAAGATACGCTTTATCTTCATGGCATTGTTCCCTGGCACATTAATGCCATAAAGTACCAACTGACAGAGGCTTTCAGAAAAAAAGATGTTAAACGTATTTTAAGCCTTTCGGCAGATTTAGGGCATTATATTGCAGATGCGCATGTGCCTTTGCATACCACCCGTAATTACAATGGCCAACTGACTAATCAGGTTGGAATACACGGCCTTTGGGAGAGCCGATTGCCCGTATTATTTGCCGAAAACTATGATTTGATGCTGGGGCAGGCAACTTATGAAGAACACCCCGACAAAAGAGCCTGGCAGGCAATAATAACGGCGCACACAGCCCTGGACTCAGTGCTGATTTTTGAGAAAGGGTTGAGCAATGAGTTCTCTGAAGACAAAAAATACAGTTTTGAAGAGGTAAACAATGTTACTACCCGCGTTTACTCCAGAGCTTTTTCGGCCAGATACCACACAATGCTGAAAAATCAGGTAGAACGGCAAATGCGGGCTTCTATAAAAATGATTGGTGATTTCTGGTTTACCTGCTGGGTTGATGCTGGCCAGCCCGATTTGGGCGCATTTAAAAAATATGAACCGAACCCAAAGGAAGAGGAAGAAGAAAAAACACTATGGCTTATGCGATTATTTGAAGCCAGAAAGGAAAGCGATAATTAACGTAATAAATATGTTTTGAAACTTTCCGAACTTAATGCAACCTCGAAACCCACCCCCGCCCGTAAGTGGGGCGGCTACCCCAACATAAAGAAGCAGGTTATATGTTCCCTCCCCATGGTCGGGGAGGGTCAAGAAGGGTTCTTTTTTGACTTGCATTAAATCCTTATAAACAGCTTTCTGTTATACATCCATCTCAAAATCAGCCAATCAATCAGCAATATCAGAAAGCCATGCACCAGTGTCTGGTAAGGTTCGCCAAATATGGCAGCGTAGTTTTGCCCCAGATGAATTTTCAACGATGAAGAGACATAAGAGTTAAAGCCATCAGCTATCACATAGGCAGCAATAGAGTTCATACCTATAACAGTAAGTATAAAAAACCAGTTACGTTTTTGGAGAATGTCTACTGTCCAATAAAAAAAAGATAGTAACAAAAAGCACCAGCCACCACTGAAAAGAACCCAGGTGGGTGTCCAGATTCTTTTTACATTCGGGCAAATACCCGACCAATTCAGAAATAACCCCAGCACAAGACCCGAAACACCAAGAATGATAAATATCTTTAATTTATCCTGCTGTTTTTTGTTAGATTTCAACAGATTTCCGGCAACTAAACCCAAAAGCATAGTACCTAAAGTGGGTATGAAACTGAGCGTTGCATAGCCACCCCGGTTATGCAGGAACGGCTCTGCTCTCGGAAAAAGATTCAGAAACCAGCGGTCAAATGCCCAGGCAAGATTGGTGTTTTTGTTCCAGTGCGCAGCAAAACCGGTCAGATTATGTTCCCAGTCTTTTAAGGCTCCGGCGTTCGCATAATCAAAATTGGCATCAGGCAACGGGTAAATTGCAAAAGCAGCCCAGTAGCCAATCAGTATAACAACTAATGCACCAATTTGCACACGTTTAGAAGCAAAGCCGAGCAGAAACAAAAAAGGATACCCCAAGCCTATTTGTGTAAGCGTATCTTCAAAGGTAAAGTTAGTCTGCTCTGCCCATTGAGAACGCAGAAATATGCCCAGTAAAATCAGAATCAATGAGCGCCATAATGCCCGGCCGAATAGTTTTACGAAACTACTCTCCTGGCTCATTCTGCTGGCTACCGAATAAGGAAGCACAACACCAACCAGAAACGAAAACGAGGGCTGTATGAGGTCATGCAGTGAGCACCCCACCCAACTGACGTGGTCTTGCTGGCCGGCTACAAAACCCCAGAAAGAGCTGTTGGGCAAAGCCTCTGAAACTTTATGAAAACGAAGTACTTCGGCCATCATGAGCAGCATAACAAAGCCGCGGTAAACATCAGCCGACGCCAGGCGAGGCGGAGTAGTAGTGGTGGTCATAGAAAAAGGTTTGAATAGGAAGGTAAAAATATAAATTTCCGGAATAACTCAGCCTTTAATACTGATATTATTATCACATGTACCCCTCAACTCCTAAACCAAATAATGCAAAGTCATATTTTACCGGGTCGTTTGGGTCAATCAGCTTTAGATTACTGGTTAATTCTATGGCGGTTTGCCAGTCTGCTTTGGGGCGGCTTATTAATCCCAGTTTACGGGCAACGCGCTCTACGTGCACATCGCAGGGGCAAACCAGTTGTGCCGGCGAGATTTTGTTCCAAATGCCAAAATCAACACCTTTATTGTCTTTTCTTACCATCCAGCGCAAAAACATATTGATTCTTTTGCATGAGGAGTTTTTGGCTGGTGTGGCAATGTGTTTTCTGGTTCGGGCAGGGTAATCTTCCAGACTGAAGAATACCTTCCGGAAGTTTTCAAGCGCGGCTTTTGTATCAACAGATAAGGGTGTAATGCCACCTGTAAAGGCATCTTCTAACGATGTATGCTTTTTGTAGAAATCTTTGAAGAATTCAATAAAATACAGGGTGTCTGTGGTATTGAAAGTACGGTGTTTAAAAGAAAGAAATCGTTTCAGGTCTGTGTCCTGATGATTACGGATAAAATCATAAGGGGCGCCATCCATCAAATCTATCAACTCGTTGCATTTGTTGATAATGGTTATGCGTTGCCCCCAGGCAAGTGTGGCTGCCAGAAAGCCCATGATTTCAATATCCTGCTTAACAGTAAATCTATGTGGAATGCTTATGGGGTCGTTCGGAATAAATCCGGGAGCATTAAATTGTTCGTACTTTTCGTTCAGCAAATCTATGATGTATCCGGTCATACTACTGCATTAAGTTATGCGCCTATTTTCTGATAAGGCGCAGAAGAAACACCAGAACCCGCGAAATAGCCGAGAAAACAGCTACTATGCCTGTAAACAAAAGACCGAACAACGTAATAACAGGATACATAATTGCAAAGAAGAACGTCCAGACTTTGTCTTTAGACGAAGCCTCTGCTGGCGATGAGGTATTATTTTCTGGCGGTTCGTGATGCTGCATGAAATAACAATAAATTGGTGTACTCCTTATAAAGCATAACTTAAAGAAGCACGGATTCGTTTGTCTCTGGGTTGTAATTTTTGAAATGCCATTGGCGAAATCTTCACGATTGCATCTCCGGGGCCGGTTAATTTACCAATAACTTTTACCCAAACGCTTTGCCCGTTGGCATCGTTTTCTATTTTAATAAGGGTACCCACCGGAGCCGTTCTATGCAAAGCCAGATACTTATTGGTGTGCGTACCTGCTTCTATCATCTCTGCTATTCCCTGCTCTGAATATTTTTTACCCGTTGGTGCATTGGGTATTGCACCTGGTGTTACGCCGGCCAAAGGTTTGGTTACTACCTGCTGGTTGTTTCTCTCTTCATCTGCAGCGGGAGCAACAACAGTTTTGGGTTTTTCGGCCACTGCCGTGGGTGCATTAGTAGTAGTTTTTGGTTGTATAGGTTCTTTTTTCTCTTCTCTGGCCGCAGGCGTAATTTTTCCTACAATTAATACCTGGTCAAGCATTAGCCCGTCAGATGTCAGGTTATTCCATTCTTTTATCTGGGCTACCTTCACATTATATTTTTTGGCAATGCCATACAGACCCTCGCCAGCCATTACTTTGTGTGTTTTTGCGTTGGGGTCAAAAGGTCTGGGGGCTAGTTCCGGTTTGGTTAATGCAACAGTAGTTTCTGCGTTTTTGGGCGTTGCCTCCGGCACATCTACAATTTCAATGCCGTTTTCGTCTATTCTGCTTTTGGGTCTGGCAGTGTCTGATGTGGTCTCCTGAATCTCAATTACTCTTGCGTGGGTAGTAGCCGGCTTGTTCCTGGTCTGTACCGGAATAGAAATAATCTGTAATGCATTTACCTGCGCATTTTTTTTAAGTTCGGGGTTGGCTTCAAAAAAATCTTTTTCAGTAGACCCGTATCTGCGTAGCAACGAATAAAGCGTTTCGCCTTGTTCAACTCTATGCAGTACAAAAGTTTTTCCGTTCTTTTTCTCAATACCAAGAGAATCAACAGGGGATAGTCGTGAATTACCAAAAGTATCAGTAAGATAAAGCACTAGGAAAGCAATAGTAAAAAAATATCTTAACATCGTAGTCAAGCGGATTGAATTTTATGCAAATTTAATGATTCTGCGAGAGATTAACGCATATAATTTTTTTTTCGTGTAAATTCGCCCCGAATAAAATATTGAGACCTATGAAAATTCTTGGGATAATACCGGCACGATATGCTTCCAGCCGCTTTCCGGGTAAACCACTCGTTGAAATAAACGGTAAAAGCATGATTCAAAGGGTGTATGAGCAGGCCTTAAAAGCTAAGAGTTTACAAAGAGTGGTGGTAGCAACTGATGATTCAAGAATACTGAATCATGTTCTGGAGTTTGGTGGAGACGCGATAATGACATCAAGTGACCACCCTACAGGAACCGACAGATGTTTTGAGGCACTGGAAAAAGCCGGAGGTGTTACCAAGTACGACTACGCCATTAATATCCAAGGCGATGAGCCTTTTATTGACCCTGAAACCATTGATCAGCTATCAGGTCTGCTGGATTTTAAAACTGAAATTGCCACGGCCGTTAAGAAGATAAAAGACTATGAAACACTTCGAGACCCCAATGTGGTAAAAGCTGTGCTTACTATCAGAAAACAGTGCCTGTATTTCAGCCGCCAGGTTGTGCCTTATGTAAGAGGCTTTGAGCCGGATGAGTGGCTTGACCACGCCGATTTTTATAAGCACATTGGCATATATGCTTACCGAAGCGATGTGTTAGAGCAGATTTCGCACATACCGCTTTCGCCGCTTGAAAACACCGAGAAACTAGAGCAGCTCAGGTGGTTGGGCTTTGGCTATAAAATATATGCCATTGTAACAAATTATGAAAGTATCGGAATTGATACCATTGAAGACCTGGAACGAATAAAGCAATAAAAAAAATCGAATGCGGCAATTAGTAATGCCGCATTCATTTTTTAGTAAGGATTACATCTGCGCTTCAGGTTTCAACAAAGCACAAACCCACATGGCCAAAGTACATATACCCAGGCCTAGCGACTCCCTCGCCAATTCAATATTAATTGTCTTCATACCCATCTCATTAAGCACCACACCTTCCCATGCTGGTGGAAACTGGTTAATTGCCCACATCAGATATAACAAGCCTATGGTAAAAAACATAATAGGTTCGCCTTTGCCTTTCATTTTATGGTAACATAAAAATACCGGAATCAGGTAGGTGGGTACCCATACATACGGGTCTGGGTCGTTATATTGTACAATGGCCGCATAAATAAACATAGCCATGAAAATCCAGAGGAGTATTTTTTTTGCCATCGTTAGCATCAGTTTTTGGTTAGGAATGGTATGTCAAAACAACCTAAAAAAATACATTTTGTCAAGTTAAAAGCTAATTATGTACTTTCTGCTGAAAAAAAACCTATAAATTTTACAAGATTTAAATAACATTAAAATTGGCCTGGTTACATTTTTTTAATGCTTCATTATCAGTAGTTTTAGTTTATATTTGTTTGTTGTTAATGGCTGTGCAAAAGATAATGCAACCTGCCTGAAAACCGCTTTTTTTGAAAACCACTTGTAGCAACATAAAAAGTTTCATACCTTTGCAGCGGCAAATTACCAGCTCCTGCTGAATCCCCCAGGTCTTGACCGAAGCAAGGGTATTGTGGTTGAGCGGTGAATTTGCCATTTTTTGTTTCTGGCTTATACAAATTGTTCAATAAAATATCTATTACTTTCATGTAACTAACTCCCCTAAGGCATGAGAGTTCCTAACAAATAATCCGTTATCCGGATATGGGGTTATGATGAATTATGAAATTTTTTATTGATACCGCATCTCTTAAAGAAATACAGGAAGCACAGGATCTAGGTGTGCTTGATGGTGTAACCACTAACCCCTCGTTAATGGCCAAAGAAGGCATTGCTGGGAAAGACAACGTAATGCGCCATTACAAGGCCATTTGCGACATTGTTGATGGCGACGTAAGCGCTGAAGTGATTTCGACCAGATATGAAGAAATGATTGTTGAGGGTGAAGAACTGGCCGAAATTGATGAGCAGATAGTAGTAAAAATACCGATGATAAAAGACGGCATCAAGGCCATTAAATACTTCTCTGAAAGAGGTATTAAAACCAATTGTACGCTTGTTTTCTCGCCGGGACAGGCCTTGTTGGCTGCAAAGGCCGGAGCCACTTACGTTTCGCCATTTGTTGGGCGTCTGGACGACATCTCAACCGATGGTATGAATCTGATTGAAGATATCCGTCTGATATATGATAACTACGGATACGAAACCCAGATACTGGCGGCTTCAGTACGCCACCCAATGCACATTATTCAATGCGCAAAAATAGGTGCCGATGTAATGACAGGCCCGCTTTCTGCCATTCTTGCATTGCTGAATCATCCGCTTACTGATAGTGGCCTTGCCAAGTTTCTTGCCGACCACGCCAAAGTAAATCAGAAATAAGATTTCTTATACGCTGCCAGACAGTTTTTGCGTTTATTGCTTAAAACTGCCTGGCAGTTGCCTTTTAATTCTTACCTCACAAATATGGAACCCGTTATTTCTCTGCGGAACGCCTATATCTATCAGCGCGAGCAACTGGTTTTGTCATCAGTTAACTTTACTATCCATCAGGGCGAATTTGTTTTTCTCATTGGCCGTACAGGGAGCGGAAAATCTTCAGTTTTAAAAACACTCTATGCCGATTTATGGCTTGAAAAAGGAACGGGTATTGTGGCCGGTTATGACCTGCAAACTATTAAAAGAGCGCAGGTTCCGTATTTAAGAAGAAATATCGGTATTGTTTTTCAGGATTTTCAGTTGTTGAGCGATAGAAACATTGAAAAAAACCTGGTTTTTTATCTGAGAGCAATGGGGTGGGAAGATAAAAATGAAATGAGGAACAGAATTGATGAGGCCTTAAAACTTGTGAACCTACAGAATATACTTACCAAAATGCCGCACCAGTTATCTGGCGGTGAGCAGCAGAGGGTAGGTATTGCCAGAGCATTGCTGAATCACCCACAGATATTACTGGCTGATGAACCTACGGGTAACCTTGACCCGGAGATGTCGGTTGAGATTCTGAAATTATTTAAGGATATCAACGAGAAATCCAAAACAGCCGTGTTAATGGCTACGCATAACTTTGAACTGATAGAGCGGTTCCCGAGCCGTACACTTTATTGCGATAAAGGACTTATAACCGACCTTTCAGACGGCCTTTAGTTAAAACCGGTAATGCCTATTTTAATCAATAGCTGATTGGTGGTAGTTAAAATCTGTTTGCTTTTATACTCAAAGTTATTGTCAATCTCTACCGTATTAGGTTTTACAATTTTGGTGGCATCTGCCTGCTGATAATAAATACCAATATCAAGATAACTGTTTTTCATGGCGCCGAACAGCTTGATACCTACACCCACACCAATACCGTAATTAGGCGTTACTTTGGCCCATCTTTTCAGCGTTTCCGATTCATCTTCATTCAACAGTTCAACCAGACCCGTCTGAATCAGTTTTGCACCCGCAAATGCATCGGCATAAGGGTTAAATTTAGAGCTCCACAAAATTGGCCTGTAGCGGGCTATTCCGTTAAGAAAGAAAGAAGTATTGGTAACTCTGAAGTCGCCGTTATAGCTTGTTATGGGATATTCTTTGCCGTCTGCCTGTATGCCACCCTCAAGGCCATAAAAAACAGGCGAGGCTTTTTTTCTGCCGTATGGGTTAAGCAGTATGCCTGCCGAAACACCGAATTTGCCGCCTGATTTATTTCCTTCCTTCAGAACTGTTCTGTAATCGCCCAGCGCATTACCCAGTGTAAGGTTAAAGAAGTAAGAGTACTTATCTTCAATGTATTTAGGCTGTTGCGTTTGCGCAACAGCCTTTGTAACTATCAGGCAGAATATAAAACCTAGTAAAATTCTCATGAAACTCACTATTTGGCTGTCAGATATGCAAACGGAACTATCATTTCTTCTATCGAGACACCCCCATGCTGGAAAGTATCCTTATAATGGCTCACGTAGTGGTTATAATTGTTAGGATACGCAAAGAAATAGTCTTCCATTGTAAAGAAATAGGCTGTTGATACATTGGGCTTAGGCAACATAAACAGCTCGGGCTTTCTAACAACCAGCACATGGTCGCTTTTATCATCCAGGTTCAGATTTTTTCCTTGTTTGTATCGCAGGTTTGTATTTACGTTTCTGTCGCCCACAATTCTTTTCGGATGCCGTACACGTATCATGCCGTGGTCTGTAGTAATAACCAGCCTGCCTTTTTTCTCTGCAATTTTTTTCAGCAAGTCAAGCAGCGGCGAGTGTTCAATCCATGACCGCGTGATAGAACGGTAAGCCGATTCGTCAGGGGCCAGTTCTTTTATCATGCCCATTTCGGTGCGGGCATGCGATAACATATCTACAAAATTATAAACAATGGCAATCAACTGGTTTTTTAGTAAATTATTGAAATTATCTACAAGGCTTTTGCCCTGATTGATGTTCAGAATCTTATGGTAAGAAAAGCTGATATTGAGCCTGCTTTTGTCAATCTGACGTTTCAAAAACTCGGCCTCGTTGTTGTTAAGCGCATCTTCGTTCTCGCCTTCATCGTTCACCCATAAGTCAGGGTGCTGGCGTGCCATGTCTGAAGGCATGAGACCCGAAAAAATAGCATTACGGGCATAAGAAGTAGCCGTTGGCAGAATAGCGTAATAATCGCTTTCTTCTTCTACATTAAAGTAATCGCTTATAACTTCTTCAAGTACTTTCCACTGGTCGTATCTCAGATTATCAATCAGCAGAAAAAACAATGGAGAATTGGTTTGCACCAGAGGGAATACTTTTTTCTTCATCAGCTGGTGCGAAAGCAGCGGTTTTTCAACTTTGGGGTCGTTCAGCCAGTCTTCATAGTTTTCTTCAATAAATTTACAGAAGTTTGAGTTGGCCTCAGATTTTTGCATTTCAAAAACTTCTTCCATGCTTTTATCTTCCGACTTATCCAATTGTAATTCCCAATATATCAGTTTTTTATAGATTTCTGCCCATTCCTGATGCCCGATGCGGTCGTTATACTGCATAGCCAGATTTCTGAAATCTTGCTGATACCCCAGATTGGTTTTTTCTGAAATCAGCCTTTTGTTATCAAGTATCTTTTTTACAGAAAGAAGAATCTGGTTGGGGTTCAGTGGTTTAATCAGGTAATCGGCAATGTTTGAGCCGATGGCATCTTCCATTATCCGCTCTTCTTCAGACTTGGTAATCATCACCACAGGTAAGTTAGGTTTAATTACCTTTATCTGCGCCAGCGTTTCAAGGCCTGTCATACCAGGCATCATTTCGTCCAGAAAAACAATGTCAAAACGCTCGGTTTCCACTTTATCAATGGCATCGGCCCCACTTGGTACCGGGGTTACGTCGTAGCCTTTTCCCTGTAAAAATATAATATATGGTTTTAATAAATCAATTTCATCGTCGGCCCACAATATGTTGTATCGCATATAATTATCTGTTGTTTAAAAAATTGTGTATTGTTAAAATGGCAAAACCCTGCTTTTATTGCTTATACGTAAATTTAAATTTTCTTAATTAGCTGTGGTGCAATATCGGTAAAATTCATGAAAACCAAGTTAATTTGTATTTTTGCAAACAAAGTCTAATGTATTTTTAATTTGAAACGAATCCGGCAATTTCTTGAGAGTATCTATCTATGGAACACAACCGTTTCATTGTATCATTTGTTGGTAATTCTCTGGAAAAAAATTATAACCTTTGATATCGACCAACGGGCAGCGTCAGTATCATACAGTTTTTTGCTGGCGGTTTTTCCGGGCATAATCTTCCTTTTTACGCTTATTCCTTATATTCCGATTAACCACCTCGACCGTTTGATTATGGATTTTCTGAGAGACGTAATGCCTCAGGGAATTTATGAAAGCACGTCTTATACTATTCTTGAAATTGTAAGCCGAAAACGGAGCGATATCCTGTCATTCGGGTTTTTCTTTACGGTTTTTGCTGCCACCAATGGTATGATGGCCCTGATGCGGGCATTTAACATGGCGCTGCATGTGAAAGAAAAACGCAGCTACCTTAAGGCAAGGCTGATAGCGCTTTTTCTTACTATGCTACTTTTTATAGTGCTGGTTTGTGCTATTGTTGTGCTGATTGTAGGAAGGATTATTCTGGACTTTTTATTTGAAAAAGCGCTCCTGAACGAAAACTTTACTTTTTATCTGTTGCAGATTGTCAGGTACGGCGGAATCTTCCTGATTTTTTACCTGGGTATATGCGTTATTTATTATTTTGCCCCGGCTGTGCATAAACGCTTGAAGTTCTTTAACATCGGGGCATTTATTGCCTCGGTTCTGGGTATTCTGGCCACTAATCTTTTTTCTTATTATCTGGCCAACTTCAACTCTTATAATAAATTGTATGGGTCTATCGGTACTTTTATTGCGCTTATGGTTTGGCTGTATCTTATTTCTCTTATTCTGGTACTTGGGTTTGAAATAAACTTATCCATGCGCGATGCCCTGTATTTTTCGAGAAAAGAAAAAGGTGGGGAAACCCCACCTGCAGAAGAATAACAAATGAAATAGCTTACTGCCAGAAGCCCTCGTTAATCATTGCTTTTTCAAGTTTGGCGCCTAACTCTGCCGAAGCTTTTACCAATGGCAGGCGTACCTCTGAGCTGCAAACTCCTTTAATCTCCAGGCATTTTTTAATACCCACCGGGTTCGACTCCACGTAAAGCAGGGTGTCGAAATCTAAAAAGCGTCTTTGCAAATCGGCGGCTTTTTTAAAGTCTCCATTTAAAGCAGCCCATGTCATTTCTCCAAACTCTTTCGGGAATGCATTGGCAATAACCGAGATTACACCTTTGAAACCAATGCTGATTGAGGATGTCACGAGATTGTCGTCACCTGACAATAATAAGAAATCCTCAGGACAACGCGTGGCTAGTTCAAGGGCGTTTTCAATAGTGCTGGCATCTTTTATACCTATGATGTTCGGGTGTTTAGCCAGTTCAACAACCGTTGGTATCTGCAAATGAATAACCGTGCGGCCCGGAACATTGTAAAGCAAAACCGGCACCGGCGATGCATCTGCAATGGCAGTAAAATGGGCAATGAGCCCAGCCTGCGAAGGTTTATTATAATAGGGGCATACCGATAAAATGGCCGAAACACCACTTAAATCAGTTGTTTTGATAGTTTTTAAAACGGTTCTTGTATTATTACCCCCCAAACCATACACAATGGGCAGGTTTCTTGGGTTGTTTTCCTTGGCAAGCTTTAATAACTGAGCTTTTTCTTCAGCAGTTGTGGTAGAGGTCTCGCCGGTTGTGCCTTGCACAACAAAATAATCTACCGCGCCTGCACTTGTAAATTCGAGCAACCTTACGTAAGCATCATAATCAACTTCGTGGTGCCTGTCAAATGGTGTTATTAAAGCTACACCTACTCCTTCTAACGGATGTGCCATTTTTTGTTGTAAAAATAATATTGTCTTGTCGGGCAAAGTTCGTCAGAAAATCGGACTTTGAAAAACGATTTGCAAAATCGTTTCGCAGTACTTTGCCCGGTAAAATTATAAAAGTGCCTGATAAACCAGAATTCTGAAATTACGTACAAACGCTGAATAATGCGCGTAGGGATGAACGTTAGTAAATACCAGTAGAATCAGATCTTCTTTTGGGTCAATCGTATATTCTGAACAGTACATACCTCCCCAGGTAAGTGCGCCGGGTGTTGCGTTATCGCCGTAATGAGACTCCGGCGTGATAATCTGTAATCCTAAACCGAATTTATCCTGCCTGTCCCAGACAAAGCTTTCACCTATCTGGTTCCTGCCCATTAGTTCAACAGTGCTTCTGCTCAGCAGCCTTTTACCGTTAAACTCACCTTTGTTAAGAATAAACTGGCAAATCTTTGCGTAGTCCTGGATTGTACTTACCAAACCTGCGCCGCCTGAAAAGTAGGTTCTTTGGCCACTCACGGCAAAATTTCTGTAGGTTTCGTTCGTATGCAAACTAAGTTTTGCTTCAGTGTCTGGCTTAGAGTAAAGCTCAACTAATCGGCCGGCTTTTTCTGCAGGCAGATAAAAGTAAGTATCCATCATGCCTAAGGGGCCTAGTACTTTTTTATGCAGGTATTGGTCAAATGGCATACCTGACAGCACCTCTATTAACCTGCCGACAACATCGGTGTTCAGCCCGTAGGTAAATTGAGTGCCCGGGTCTGAAAGCAAAGGACGCGCCGCTATTCTGTCAACTACATCTTTCAGTACATCTTTGTCTACTGAGCAAAAAAAAGGGACCTTGAATTCAGGTAACTCCTGCAATGGATGCTCATAGGGGATTCCTGCCGAATGGCTCAGCAAATGCCTGATAGTAATAGCTGATTTGGCCGGGCGGGTAATATACTTGCTACGTTCTTTTTCGTCATAACTTACAAGAACACTCGCATTCTTAAACGCGGGTATGTATTTTGAGACGGGTTCATCCAGAAAGAATCTGCCTTCTTCAAACAACATCATCAGCCCTATGGTAGTGATGAGTTTTGATTGCGAGGCAATTCTGAAAATATCGTCTTTCTTAAGTGGCGTCTTCGTTCCCAGGTTGCTAAAGCCAAAAGCTTTCTCATGCACTATTTTGCCTTTTCTGGCAACCAGCATAACTGCATTTGGTGTGATGCCCTTATCGACAAGTTCCTGAAAATGGGTATCAAGTTTTTTTAGTTTTTCGGTTGAGAAACCAACTTCTTCAGGTGTTTTGGCTGGTGTAAGTGTCTGTGGTTGCTGCGCATATATAGCCGTTAGTACGGTTAGCAAAAAGTATCCCGACAGGAGTAGTCTTTTTTTCATTGGCGTAGAGCTTACAAATGGACTAAACAGAGAAGAATGGTTCAGCCATTGTGTATGGCACAACGGTTAAATCATTCTTTCAGAATATGATATAGAAAATCAGTTAGGTCGTTTCAAAGACTGCCATGAGTTTAACTGCCAGCCGTTTTTCTTGTCTTTTACATATACAACAAGGTATTGCAGCGGCAGCAGGGTAGGTTTGCCATCAACAGGAGGCTGGGTAACCAGTATTTTGCCATTGACCACGGCAGTCTGATTATTGTTATATACTCTGATAGAGATGTTTTCAATATCTATTTTAGAGTAAACGCTACCACCATTAATAACCGAGGCAATATAGGCTTCTTTGTTATCCATCTTGCCGTTCGAATGCACGTAGATCAAATCATCGGCAAAAACTTTGTTGAGAAAACCTGCATCTTTTGAAACCTGTGCGGCAAAGCGCTTTTTCTCAAGGTCTTCGATTATTGATTTAACGTCTTGCCCGATAGATAAATGGCTGATAATCAGAAAAATGCTAAATGCAAATAATTTTTTCATGGTAAAGTGTATATCGGTTGAATGTTTATAGTTCTACCTTTTTCATTTTGGGTACCAGTACATGCATAATTAACCACGCCAACAGATAGGCTGCGCCGCAAATACAAAACATTATAAAATATCCGGTTTGTATCTGTCCTATTTTAGTGTAGTACACAAACATGTTTTTCTGTACCAACCATGTAAGTAATATACCTCCCAAGCCACCAAACATACCGCCAATGCCGGTAACCGAGCCGGTAGCTTTTTTAGGGAACATATCTGAAACGGTTGTAAAGATATTGGCGCTCCAGGCCTGGTGTGCAGATGCCGCAATACCAATGACCAATACCGCCAGCCACATATTAATGGCACCTAAATACTGGGCAAATAGCACTGGCAATACTGCAAAGGCATATATTAACATACTGGTTTTACGTGCCTTAAAGGCAGGCCAGTTTCTGTTTATAAGGTTCATAGGTAACCAACCGCCAAAGATACTGCCAATACTACCGATGACATAAACCAATGCTGACGGCCAGACGATTTCAGTTGATGTCAGGTTATATTGTTTCATCAGGAAATCAGGTAGCCAGAAAAGATAAAACCACCACACAGGGTCAGTGAGAAACTTGCCAATGGCAAAAGCCCAGGTTTGTGGAAATTTTAGCAGAGTAGACCAGGGTACTCGTTCTTCAGACACAGGTTCTGATTTATCTGAATTGATATATTCAAATTCGGCTGCTGATAAACGCTTTTGTCTTTGGGGTACCTCATAGTAGATAAACCATAAAATAAGCCAGATAAAACCAATTACACCCGTAAGAATAAACGCCCATTGCCAGCCCCAGTTTTGGGCGATTAAAGGTACCGAAAGCGGCACAATAATAGCCCCGATGTTAGTGCCTGAGTTGAAAAAACCTGTGGCCAATGCTCTTTCTTTTTGAGGAAACCACTCAGCTACCGATTTAATAGCAGCCGGGAAGTTGCCAGCTTCTGTAACGCCAAGAAAAACACGGGCAATAATAAAGCCCAGTGTGCCGGTACAAAAAGCATGCGCTACCGCTGCCACGCTCCATAAACCTGTGGCAATGGCATAGCCGATTTTTGTGCCGAACTTATCGATGAAGCCTCCGGCAAAGAACATCCCGAAAGCATAGGCTAATTTGAAAGCGATTTCAATATTAGAATAGTCAATTACTTCTTGTTCGGGTGTCCAGTTAAAAGCATCTGCCAGATAGGGCTTCAGGTAGCTGATAACGTTCCGGTCGAGATAATTAATTGTCGTGGCAAGAAAAAGAAGACTACAGATAGTCCAACGATACTTTCCGATTTTTTCCATAGATAAAGGGTTGAATTTTTTTAGGTTAACGAAAGAGGTACTCTCTTTCTGTGATGGATTTATTGTTCAGGAATAAGCCTTATGGGGCCAAGTAATCCTGAGGCAACAGGCTTCCATTCGGCAGCGTTAAAGGGTTGATATTTAATGTCTACCATATTGGTATCATAAAATTTCTTCCAATTTACTCCTGTTTTATCTAAATACCTAATCCGGTTGGCTGATAAATTGGTAACTTCTATTTCCAGTTTATTGGTTGTACTCAGATTATCGGCCGCAACCGGAATTCTGAATGGTAATGACCAGTATTTGCCCAGGTCTTTACCATTGAGTTTTACGGAGGCCATTTCGCGTACGTCGCCTAAATCGAGCCAGCTGTTTTTAATTTCTGATTTGTCGAGGCTGAAAGTTAACTGGTAACGTGCGGTTCCGCTGAAGTATTGAGCGGTTGAGTCGCTCAGATTTACCCACGACTGCAAGGTGTCTGTCTGAAATGAATTAGGAATAAACGGCTGCCCCTTTATAAAATCTACTTTCCACCTGCCTTTTAAGGGTATCGTTTTTCCTGGCTTTTTCATCTCAAAGGCTTTTTCATTGGCAGGTTTGTGGTTCAATACCTCAATGAATATACTTTGGCTGCCATAAAGCGTAATTGGTATTTCTAAAAGATCAGAAGCAATTCTTTTAAAACTAACCAGCCCGCTTTTCTGATGTAGCGCATCGTAAATTCTGACAGCCCGGCCGGAAGCGGCTAACTGAATCGTTCCCTGCCTGAATTGATTGCCCAGATTACTTATAAAGTACAAGGTTCCGTTGGCGTTTTTCTTACGGATAAATGAAAGCCCTGCTTCTGAAAGATTTTCTTTTCTGATTTTTGCCGTTTGCAGGCTTGAAACAATATCTGAACTAACTGAATGGCTGAATGAAGGTAACAGTTGCTCAAATAGCTTCTGGTGCTTATCCCAATCTTTAAAACCTGTAGCCGTGGTTGGCAAATGATCAATGAAAAATACTGGTATGCCCGCCTTTTTGCATTTCTCAAGATAGGCCAGCGTTGCTACAGGTATATACTGCACCGGTGGCACAACAATAGCTTTATAAGCGTGCTTGCCTTGCGTAACTAATTGCTTGTTGTTTATCTGAGAGCTTTTCAGTTGTAAATCAGAGATGAAATCAAAGCTGTAACCATTAGCCATAAGTGTTTTGCAGGCATCGCCAAAAGCAGATTTAAGCATACCGTCTTTCATAATGGCGTGTACATCAATGGCATGGGTTTTAGCTTTGTTACCTACCGACTGCCACAGGTCATAAATCGGAAAGTACATCAGAATATCATTGTCGGGCTTGCTGTTTTGCAATTTTTCCTGGCAGCGGGCAATGTAATTATTCAACTCGGGGAGGTAATCCCAGAAATGACTTTGCTGATTGAAATTGGTAGAAGCATAAAATAACCAGCCCGGGAAGGGCGCGTTGGGTGGTGAGTAAGGTACACCATGATAAAATATGTGATTAACCCCACCAATGAACGACTCATCTATGATGGGTTTTACCTGCGATAAAGATACCTTGAAATGGTTACCCAGCCATGTTGCGGTCTCTGAACTCACTAGTTTTTTGCCCGTTACATGCGCCACAGAAGATGCCAGTTTCAGCACCAGTGCATCTGGTACACCAAAACGTTTTTCTTCGTAGTCAGGGTCTATTCTTGAAAGCGGAATATCATAAGGTTTACTGCCGAAGAATTCTGATTCAGGAATATCAGCAAGGGCATAGAGGTCAAGAATATTGGCGGGCGAGCCATGGGCTTCATTACGGGTGAGTTTACCTTGTTTTTTCGACCAGCCTGTCCAGGTTTTGGTGAAATCGTCACGCAGAATATCCGAAAGGGTTTCGTTGTAGTCGCCCCATATCAGTTTTTCGCGTGGGCTCTCTGCTTTTTCTTTAGCCAATACGTCCAGGTGTTGTTGCAAATCATAGCCTCTCAACTCCTTGAATCGCTGAAAGAAATTGGCAGTCCAGTTAGCGCCGTAAACCTCGTAAGAATCGTTATAAAACGCACGGACAGGATACTTCTTTTGTCTGAAAGCATCCTGAAATGTTTGCAGATAACGCTCTAAGGCTGCTTTATTGAATGGGTCAAGTACCAGCCCTTCTCCACCCGGGGCAGCTCGCTTTACTTTCTGATTAGTAGGAGCAAAGGTAAGCATATATTGGCCGTTGTGCTCTGTTACCCTGAACGCCTGAGCGGCATCTGCCGTAGAAACGCTTTTGCCACCAAACGGCCAGCCTGTACCAAGTGTAAGGTCAATACCCAGATTATTTTTTTTAGCTTCCTTTAGCGTGAAATCAAGCATTTCCAGCCATTCTTCTGTTAAAAACGGCAGAAATTTATTTTCTTCGCCCTTTACGCCATAAATGGGTATGATGTGCATACCGCCGAAACCCGCCCGGGCATATTCTTTCAGATTCTGGCTGATACCGTCTTTGGTAACGGCGCTGCCCATCCACCACCAGTAAGCCCAGGGCTTGGTGGTAGATACCTGCGCCGATACCTGAAAGGTTATCAGTAGTAAAAGAATAACAAAGCGTTTCATGCGGGCTCTTTTTACCAGCCAAAATAGTTTTTGGCGTTATTGTAGCAAATGTTTTGCACAGTTTCACCAACCCAGGCTATGTCGTTTGGTAATTCGCCGTTTTCGATATCATTGCCATAAATATTGCATAGAATACGACGGAAATACTCATGGCGGGGGAATGAAAGGAAACTGCGTGAGTCTGTCAGCATACCTACAAAGCGGCTCAATAAGCCCATGTTCGACAGTGCATTGATTTGTTTTTCCATGCCGTCTTTCTGGTCTAGAAACCACCAGCCTGAACCAAACTGCACTTTACCTGCCATTGAGCCATCGTTAAAATTGCCCACCATTGTGGCTATCAGTTCATTATCAGCAGGGTTGAGGTTATAGATTATGGTTTTGGCCAGTTGATCGTATTCATCCAGCTTGCCCAAAAACTTAGACAAAGCTGCCGCCTGCGACCAGTCACCTATTGAATCCCAACCAGTATCGGGGCCCAGTACACGCATAGCACGTTTGTTGTTGTTACGCAAAGCGCCCAGGTGGAACTGCTGTGTCCAGCCCAATTCGGCATACATTTTACCTAATTCATGCAGAATAGCTGATTTGAACACAATTGCTTCGGTTTCTGAAAGTGTTTTGCCTGCTATGGCATTTTTAAAGGCGCTGTCTGCGGTTTCAGGGGTGAAGTCGGCGGCATAAATTTGTTCCAGGCCGTGGTCTGAAATTTGCCCGCCCTGCAACGCAAAGAAATCGGCACGCTGGCGAAGCGCCTTTAGCAAATCTTCAAATGACAGTATGTCAAAATTGACAATAGCACCCAGTTTCTGAATATAGGTCGCGAAATTCGGGTTATCAATCAAAATAAATTTATCCGGTCTGAAGGCCGGCAGCATTTTAACTTCAAAATCACCGGTATCTCTTAATTGCTTATGGTATTCTAATGTATCAAGTGGGTCGTCGGTTGTACAAACCACTTTTACATTCATTTTACGTAGCAGATTTCTCACCGAAAACTCCGGCGAACTGATTTTCTCGGAAGCAATATCATAAATCTTCTTAGCTGTCTGAGTGTTTAATACATCCTGAATACCAAAGTACCGCTGAAGCTCAAGGTGTGTCCAGTGATACAGCGGATTACGCATGGTATAAGGCACGGTTTCTGCCCATTTTTCAAACTTTTCGTAGTCAGACGCATCCCCGGTACAATATTTTTCATTAATACCATTGGTGCGCATGGCGCGCCACTTATAGTGGTCGCCATAAAGCCATATTTCGGTTATGTTGTTAAACACTTTATCGGCCACAATCTGGTCTGGTGGTAAGTGATTGTGGTAATCAATGATGGGCATATTTTTCGCAAACTCGTGGTAAAGCGTGCGGGCGGTTTTGGTTTGCAACAAAAAATCTTCGTCTAAAAACGGTTTCATGCTTCTCAAAGTCTTAAGATTTGGAAATTGACACAAGGATACTCATCCTGGAGGTTGTGTCGCTATAAGTTTTTCAATTATGATGCAGCAAAACTATTTAGTTTTAACTAATTTATTCTGCCCTAATTTTTCTTTTTTTAATACTATTTTGACAAGTGACTAATGCCTGTGTGTCAATATTGTTCGATATTAGTTAACTTACCAACTAAAGTAGGCCTCTATTCAAACATCGGTCTGAATTAGTTTTATATACCCGATAGGGGGGGTGTAATAGAAAATACGAATCAGATTATTACTTTTTTATTGTTTGCTGCAACAACCATGTGGCTAAATCTTTGGCAGCGTTAAAATTCTGATAAACAAGCGGTATCCGGCGGCCATCAGTGTATTCGTTGTACAGCCAGGGGTCGCCCACTGCAAAAACGGTTCCTTTACCTACTTTTGCGGTTGCAATGATTACTTCACCTTTATCTGTCAGTACAGATCTGGCAGGGGTACTCAAAGCCAATGGCGATAATTCTTTAATATAAACCGCCTGAGTGCTTTTAAAAACCGGATTCCCCGCTGGTATGTCTAAACGGCCTTGTTCCCATTGCGTCCCTTGCACCATGTTTATGTTTTTGGGTAAAAACTGAATGCCAAATTCTTTGGCCAGGAGGTTGAAGTTTTTATGCTCGCAATTAGATGTATCATTAGCCATCATTACCAATACACCGCCATTTTTAACCCAGTTACTAATCTGTTTAATATCATCTGCCTGAATTAAAGCAGGCTTTGCTGTTTCCTTTTTTGTGTCTGGGTCAACTATAATGTAAACACTTACGTCTTTCAGGTTTGCAGCCGTAGGCGCTTGTTTAATAGTGGTTGTTCTGGCTCCTAATTCGTTAAAGATATTACCCCAGAGCCAGAAGCCAGAGTGCATGCGGTCGTCCCACGTATAATGGAAATTCTCTTGATTGCCATTCAGGTCTTTTCTGAATTCATTATTGAAATGCCCGTCTACAGCCACTACTTTGCCTTTGCCCAAAGTGTTTTCGTTAGCAATTTCCATTTCAACGCTGGCAAAGATAAACGGGCCGACGCCTTTCAAATCGTTCTTGCGGATAGGTTCGCTCAGATAGTATTCGTACGAACCATCACGATACGGGTTGCCACCCAGGCCACCTACACTTACGGTTTTGTTCAGGCTGATTGTTCCGTCTTTTTCTTTCTCAACAAATTCTTTCAGTATACCGGCGTAGCCTTTTCTGGCGGCTGACAGATACCGGGCATCCAGATACCCCTGACGAACCCCTTTTGCCAAAGCATACACAAACATACAAGATGCTGACGCCTCAAAGTAATTACCTTTACGGTTTCCCTGAGTGGTCATCTGATACCAGACACCGGACTGAGCATTTTGATATTTTACCAAGGCAGGCGCCAGGCGTTGCAGATATTTGATTAGATTCGCTTTTTCAGGGTGATTTTCCGGGAAATAATCCAGAACATCCACCAATGCCATTCCATACCAGCCAATGGCACGGCTCCAGAAATGCGGCGAAAGCCCCGTTTTTTTATCTGCCCATTTCTGTTCACGGCTTTCGTCGTAGCCATGATACACCAGGCCGGTCTGTTCATCTACTGCATATTTTTCAATCAGGGCAAACTGTCTGGCAATGTCATCAAAATGCTCAGGCTTGTTGAATAGCCTGCTGTATTCAGCCGCAAAAGGCTCGCACATAAAAAGGCCGTCAAGCCACATCTGGTAAGGATACCTTTGCTTGTGCCAGTAGCCACCCTCTTTGGTTTTGGGCTGGTTCTCTATCTGTTTCCAAAGTAAATGGGCGGCTTTGATGTATTTCTCTTTATCAGGCTGTGTTTGTTGCGCCAGCATCAACAGCGCTCTTCCGGTAGGAATATTGTCCAGATTAAAATCATTATAAGCGTAAGTTCTGATGCTGCCGTCTTTCTGCACGTAGCGGTCAATATCTTTTCTGATGTACTCAAAATATTTTCCGTCTCCTGTTCTATACCAGACCTTTTCCAGTGCTTTAAGCGCCAACCCCTGCTCGTAATCCCAACCTGCCGGTTTATTGGGTTTTACGGTAATAGAGTCTTTGTGCCAGGTCATGAACGACTCAGCCATTTGAACCGAATAGGGTTTCTGTGCAATACTGCTTATGCAGCCGAACAGAAAAATAGCAATCAGTTTTTTAGCAATCATAATGAAATATTTAATAAGGATAAATATTACAACACCACATTCAGTTTTTGTCCTGCTTTCAGGTTGATTTTTTTAGATTTGCTACCACTTACCAGAGTGGTTTGCCCGCCTTTTTTAGAATAAACCGTGATAGACTTCACTGTTTTATTTGCCCAGGTCATGGTTATTTCAAAACCACCTCTGGCGCATAGACCCTTAACAGAACCATTGCTCCAATCGTCTGGCAGGGCAGGTAGCAAGCGAATCAGGTTTTCATCAGACTGCACCAGCATTTCTGCTACGGCCGCTGCCCCGCCAAAGTTGCCATCAATCTGGAATGGCGGGTGGGCGTCAAACAGGTTAGGGTAAGTACCGCCACCACGTGCATATTTGGTCTTTACACCGTCGGGTTCTACGTAATGCAATAACTCACGGTACATTTTGTAGGCGTGGTTTCCGTCCCATAGCCTTGCCCAAAGGTTTATTCTCCAGCCTTTTGACCAACCCGTTGTTTCATCGCCTTTTATTTCCAGTGTTTTACGACAGGCATCAGCCAGAGAAGGTGTTTTTTCAGGTGTGATATGATTACCCGGGAACAAGCCAAAAAGATGCGACTGATGGCGGTGTTTAGGGTCTTCGTCTTCCCAGTCATAATACCACTCCTGCAAATTACCTTTTTTGCCTATCTGATATGGGTATAGTTTGGCCAGTGCCTGTTCCAGCCTGGTTCTGAACTCGACATCGGTGTTCAATATTTTTGATGCCTTGATGGTTTGCTCAAAGCACTCGCGAATCATAGCCAGGTCGGCTGTGGCTCCATAAAGGGTAGCGCCATGATATCCAGTTGATGTAATATATTTGTTTTCGGGCGATGTAGACGGTGAGGTAACCAGATTCCCGTTTTTATCCGGCACCAGCCATTCCAGACAAAACTGCGCTGCGCCACGCATAATGCCGTAGGCCTCGTTTTTCAGGAAACTGATGTCTTTCGTAAAAATGTAGTGTTCCCAAAGGTGGGTACTCAGCCAGGTACCACCCATGGTCCAGTTAGCCCATACGGGGTCGCCATTACCAAAATCACCTACCGGATTACTCATAGCCCAGATATCGGAGTTGTGGGCTACTGTCCAGCCATTCACGCCATAAAAAGTTCTGGCCGTAATTTTTCCGGTTTCTGAAGCGTTTCTGATAAACCCGAGTAAGGGCTTGTGCATTTCTGAAAGGTTGGTGTTTTCTGCCAGCCAGTAGTTTTCTTCGGCATTGATATTGGTCGTGTAGTTACTGCTCCAGGGTGGTCTCATATAGGGATTCCAGATACCTTGCAGGTTGGCAGGAACACCATTGGTACGCGAGCTGCTGATAAGCAGGTATCGGCCATATTGAAAATACAGTACTTCCAGCACTTTATCTTCTTTACCTTCGGCGTAACGTCTGAGCCTTTCGTCAGTTGGTAAAACCGGAGCCTGACTAGCGCCGATGTTCAGGCTTACTCTATTAAAAAATGTTTGGTAATCTTTAATATGCGCCTGCTTTAGCTGTAAAAAGGGTTTGGCAGATGCTTTGTTCAGATTAGCTGCCGCAATGGCCTTATTATCAAGACCCTCTGTTGCAGGGTTTTTGTCGAACCCATTAAAGCTGGTGGCTATTGATACAAATATCAAGGCCTCTGTTCCATTCTTAATGCCGATAGTGCTGTCGGTGGCCATTACACTGCCACCTATATTTTTGATTTTAGCAAGGGTTGTAAATCTGGTGCCTTTAGATTCATCAAATACAACTGCATTCGGCGAATTGACATAGTTAGGCAAAGCCTTTACCGGGGCGTAGCCATTAACTGATAACAGATTACCATTGGCCGTAACTTTGTTTTTAAGCAGGCTGTTAAACTTTACATCAAAACTCAATGCCCCGGCCTTGCTGCTGGTCAGCCTAATAACCATAATCTGGTCGGGGTGCGACACAAAGTATTCACGGGTGTATTTCACCCCATCAATTTCGTAAGTGGTTTTTGAAACCGCCTCGCCTATATTCAGTTCGCGATAGTAGTTCTGCGCTTTATCTTCATTGGCAAAGTTGATATACAGCGTGCCCAGCGGCGCAAATGACTCAGAGTATTTTCCCTGAATTTTGCGATACAACTGGTCGGCTAATTTATAGTCTTCTTTTTGAAGAGCCTCTCTTATAGCCGGAATATGCTTGTAAGCCTCCGGATTCATGTTAGGATTTACAGGCTCACCAGACCACAATGTGGCATCGTTCAGATAGATTTTGTCTGATTGAACGCCACCGAAAACAGTAGCGCCTAATTTGCCATTACCCAGCACCAGGCTTTCTTCAAAGTATTGCGCCGGCTTTTTATACCAGAGCGTTTTATCTGGTTGTGCGTGACTGGCAAGCGAGATAGTAAAAAGCAGAAGTAATAATTTGGTTTTTTTCATGAGTGGATAATTATAGATTCAAAGTTTTGGTACTTCAGATAAATGTATGCCTAACAGCTTCTTGCTGATAGCATCCAGGGCGTTCTCGGCCCCTTCAAAATGAAAAGTACGTTGTACATGGGTTAATGTTTCATTGCGTTTAAGCGCAATGGCAGGCGACGAGGTCTCTAATTCATAAAATTGCCCCATCTGACTCCCCGTATCATTTTTACCGTCATTATAGGCATTAATGGCATCGCCGTTGTATGGGTTTTTCTGAATCTCCCACATCGAGTTCACGTAGTCGGTTTCCCCTTTGTAATCAAACTGCACAATAGTCAGTATTTTGTTTTCGGCATCGTAGCTTCCGGCAACCGGTTTTAATGCCTGCGGAGGTATACCTATTTTACCACGGGCCTGCGCGTCAGCCTTGAAGAACAGGATGTCTTCATTTTTTACCAGTCTTCCGGCATGAATTTTACCAAAGTAGCTATCGTTAATCAATTCTGCTTTGCCTGATTGGTAAGGGATAATGATGGTGTTTTGTGGTGAGGCTTTCATCATACCCAGAAGCCAGATAGAAAGTACCCCTTTCGATTTATCCCAGTCTTCAGCTCCGGTATTAGTCAGGGCATTGGTGGTTTGATACCCCACCCAGGCAATGTCTTTAAGCGCAACGCCTAATAATTTCTCGGCATCAGATTGGTTCAGTAATCTGATTTCACGATTCAGCTTTACCCTGAATTGCGTGCCTGAGTAGTTTTCTAACGTCATATCCTTTGTGAAAACTGCTCTGTTGGCTTGTTTCTCAACCAAATCATAAGAAACCGTGTCTATTTCTGCCGGGGTTTGCCAGTTTTCAAAGTCAAATGTGCTGCCTTTCTTAAAGAAAACGGAATATTGCCCGCCTTCAGGGCCAAACCAGAAGCGTTCTTCTCCGCCAAAGGCATTCATGTGCGGTGTGTATTTGCCCGACGCAATAGCTTCGTGGTTGATCCAACCATAGCTGAAACCGCCGTTTCCTTGGGCAGTGCTGGTCATTACTCTTGCCTGATAATCGCCTACAATGGCAACTTTCATGCTGTCTTGCTCAAGTAATACTACTTCTTTGTGTTTCTTTAAAAATTCGTAGTCGAATCCAAATGTGTCTTCCTGTTTCATAGTGGTTTGTGTATGGTTTCCCTCATGTGCCGTGTTACAAGCCATGCAGTAAAAAGCCAGTGTAGAAATAATGGCCTTTTTCATAGGGTTTAGTTTAATAGTTTCATTACGGCTTCGTCTCCTTTCAGCGCATCAGCAGGTAGTGGATGGCTGGCATCAAACACCTGCAATTGGGCTGGTGAAAGCACAGCATTGATGCTTTCATCTATTTTTCCGTTAACTTTTACCTTGTTGATATCCAGTTTCAGATGTCTGGCCAGAAATTCATAAGCGGCCAATCTTTTAGAAATGCCGTAATCATGCTTTTCATCGGGCAGATGCACGTTCTCCAGTTTGTCTTCAGCCCCATAAAAAGAATAAATGCGCTTAATGTAGGGGTATTCTAATTTTGGGGTGTTTTTGGTCCAGTCGCCACCGTCTGATACCAACAGCATAGGTCTTGGCGCAGCCAGTGCAGCTATTTCAACATTGGTTGTTTCATGCGTGGGGCGTTTATGAATGGGCATGCCGCTTTCGCAGATACAGCCACCAAAAAAATACGCAGATACCATCACTACCGGAACAGATACCTTAATGCGGTTATCAATGGCTGCCAGTAAAAAAGTCTGAGTGCCACCGCCAGACTCACCCGTCATGCCGATGCGTTCTTTATCAATGTTTGGCTGGCTCAATAAAAAATTGAGGGCGGCGGTGCTGTTTGCCAATTGCAGTTTTACGGCCTTTGGTATTTTGTGGTCGCACTGTTTCATATCGCCCATGCCTATCATGTCATAAGCAAAAATCACTGCCCCCATACGCGCCAATGTGGCGCAACGCTGCTGGGTATATTCTTTCAGGCGTGGGTCTTGCCCATGGCCATGCGGACAAAGGATGCCTGCCATTTTTTTGCTTGTCTGTATTGGCCGGTACAGGTTGCCGGTAACATAGATACCGTTAAGGCTCTGGAAAGATACGTTTTCTACACTGTAGCCGTTAAACTCTTTTTTGCTGTGTATAGTAATATTAGATGCATTTGGAACCTTGAGCAGATTGAACTCTGAACCCTCAAGAATGCCTTGCCTGATAAGCGCAGCGCGTTTTTCCCAGCTTTTTTTGTCGCTGTAGTTTTGGGCAAGGTCTTGGTGTACTTTTGCTGCCTGTTCTTCAGTATAAAAACGGCCTTGCCTGAGGTCGGGCTTTTCGGGGTTGTACTGGGCTAAAGCCACATTACCTGCCAGAATAAAACTTAAAACAAGAAATGACGATTTCATGATTTAGCGATTAAGTATGAATAAAATCTTCACGCATTGGGTTAAATACATCAACTAGTATACCGTCTTCCAGACAAATGGCGCCATGCAAAACCTCTGATGGAACGAAGTAGACATCGCCTTCTTTCAGGATTTTACTTTCGCCATTAATGGTTATTTCAAAAACGCCACCGGCAATGTAGCTCATTTGCAGGTGTGGGTGCTTGTGCATTGCGCCAACGCCTCCTTTTTCAAAAGCTACCTTTACGAGCATAAGGTCTTTTGAATAAGACATGATTTTGCGTCTGATTTTGGCATCAACAATTTCCCAGGGTAGGTCGTTGTCTTCTACCAGCGTTTTTTCAAAGGCTGCATTCACGAGAGAGGTCACGGTTTGAGTTTAACAGATAAACGTAAATATATCATACTTTTATGCGAAGGTAAAAGTACCTATTATTTTTAAAGAAAATATTTCCAGTCAGGCGATATTTTTATGCAAACGTTATCGGGAACGTTGCCAAAATTGTACTTAGGTGTTAGTGGAATTGTAAATATCTAAGATTTGTCGTCGAAATCAGCACATGGGTAAGGTTATCTTGATTAAACGAAAATCCCACTGGTTTTTAAGCCAATGGGATTTTATCGCTAATTATGAATTACAACCAACTGTGGTTTAATTGGTAGTCAGAGTAGCCGATTTCTGTGCAGAAAGCAGACCGTTATCGGTTACTATTTCGGCAAAGAAAACCCTTGACGTTTTTGCAGTAGTCTGCGCTGTAATAGGTACAGCCAGCACATAGCTACGAAGTGTGGCGTCATACTTTTGCGAACCGGCAGGAATAGTAGTAAGCAAAGTTTGTGTACCTGTTGCCGTGGCAGCCCAATATACCCTGAACTCCTTAACCGGAACCTGCGTGGTGTACTCAATATTGAAATTTGTATTGGCACCCGGTGTGGTTGTCTGGTTGGCAACTACCGACGTATTGGCAGTTGTTGTGCGGGTAGTACCCAGCCACACAACAGAAATCTGCGCTACTTTACCCTTGCTGGTGGTTATGTCACCTAATAAGTCTGGCTCTTCATAACAACCGGTCATAAAAACTGCAGTGGCTGCCAGCATCGTGAAAACTAATACTTTTATGTTTTTCATATCTCTTTCAATTTTTAATTTAGATACCTTACTTGTTGAATAACCACATTTTTACACCCGGTTGTTTCAGATTAGCCTCTGCGTTTTTTGCATTTCTTGTCAGCTCTGATGAAGGGTACTTCATGCGTTGAATGCGTTGTCCGTTCAGATCCGGATTAAGGTTCAGAGGCATCGGGAAATCAAGATAATTGTATTTTCTGACGTCTGTCCAGATATCACCAATCAAAAACATCGCCTTATATTTCTCACGTATAATGTGTGTTAAAGTCAGGTTGGCAGCGCCTACATTTACCACAGAGGCGCTCAGGTAAGTATCTATATTGGTGCTGCTTACGCCCAGTTTCTGCATATTGGCGCGGGCAATGGCCAGGTAAGCATTATAGGCATCGGTTGTTGTGCCGGATGAGCTAATGCTGCCTCCATTAGCCAAAAACCTTGCTTCGGCTTCAATGGCTTTTACTTCGGCGTAAGTCATCATCACAATTGGCGAATTGATATTAGAATGCCAGGCAGTAATGTTAAAGTCAACGGTTGAGCCGGCACCTGAACCCGGTGCCACACCAGCGTAAGTAGTTTGTCCGTTTTTGCGGGTAACAACTATGGGCAGGCGGGGGTCTACAATGCCCTGAACCGCGCCATTCATCAGGTTTACAAAAGTGCTGCCGTAAGTAACAGATAAGTTACCGGTGCTGTTGGCCAGTGCCACACGGCTATACCAGGGGCTCAGGTTTTTTGAGTTGTATTGCAACTGAAAATCATCGGCATTGCTGGTCATGGCGTTCTGCAAGGCAGCCAGTGCGGTCTGTGAGGCAGTTTGCGGATTAATAGCCGACTGATGCATGGCGTAGCGGGCTTTTAATGAATAAGCCAGGCGGCTCCATTTACCCATATCTCCTTTATAAATCATGTCATCATTGCCCGGTTTGGTACCCGCATCTTTAACCAGCTCTGCAATGGCTTCATCAAGTAATTTTTGGATAGTGGCATATACACTCTGCTGGGTATCGTAGGCCGGGCTGAAATTTTTCTGGTCTGCCTGTGTGTATGGTATGTTTTCCCAGTTGCTGGTAGCTAAACCCAGATTATAGGCTAACAAAGTTTTAGCTATACCCACATAGGCAGGGCTGTTTTGCTCCTGACCTTTTTTGATTATCAGATTCAGCTGTGGAATAACATACAAATAAAGGTTTGACCACCCTGAGGCATTTTCTGCCTCGTAGTAGGCATCGGTACCATTAGTACCCAGGTTGCTGCCCAGTTGTTGTGCATATTGCGCGGCCACGTAAGCCTGTTGGTAACTGGCCTCGCTGGTGTATAATTGTGCGGTAGACAGGAGCTCCTGTACGGTTGCATCTGATTTCAGGGTTGGGTCGACATTCACATCGAGGAAGCTCTGACAACCCGAGAGGATAGTCATAAACCCAGCCGCTAAAAGGGAATATATATAATGTGCTTTTTTCATTGCAATAATGGTAATAATGTTTTTCAAATCTGTACAATGTTAGAAATTAGCCGACACACCAAACATAAAGCTTTTGGTTGCCGGGTTGTTTCGACCCACAAAGCCAATAATATTGGTACCCGAACCAAAAGAAAGCGCTTCCGGGTCATATCCGCGGAAAGGCGTGTTCAGGAACAGGTTGGTACCTGTAAAGCTGAATCTGACACCGTTTTTAAATACGGTTTTGCCAATCAGGCTTTGCGGCAGTGCGTAGTTTAGGCTAACTGTACGAAGGCGAATCCACGACGCATCCTGAATATTCAGTTTCGACCAGGCATTAAATCGCGTAGAAGTTGATGGATTGTACAGTAAGTCATCTAAATATACCTCTTTTGTGTTAGGGGTGTAGGTAGATTTACCATCAGAACCTTTTTGCTCAACCACACCGTTGAAAACCACTTTTTCGTAGCGTCTTTCGGTAAGTTTGATTGACCCACTGCGCAGGGCGTTTCTTTCGCCCAGATCTATGGCATCGCCACCGTGGCGCCATTCCAATAATGCAGACAGACTTAAACCTTTATAATTAAAGGTATTGGTCAAACCACCAATCCAGTCGGGCAATGCATTTCCATATTGGGTCAGGGTGGTGCTTGTTACCGGAAAACCCGTAGATGCATTTATCAGCAACTGGCCGTCTGGCGCTCTCTGATAATCGTACCCCCACAAATCGCCAATTTTACTGCCTTCTCTTATTCTTAAACTTCCAACTACGTTGTCATAATAAGCTATTTCTTTTAATTCAGCTGGCATTTCAATTACTTTACCCGACATCTTCGACCAGTTCAGTGAGGCATCCCATGAAAAATCCTTGCTCTGGATAATTTTTGCAGTAGCCAGCAACTCTACACCTTTGTTGCGTATCAGACCAATGTTGGTATAATAGAATGAATAACCCGACACGTTAGACACAGGGGCGCGCACTATCTGGTCGCGGCTATCCATAGTAAAGTAGGTGGCGTCGAGCATGAACCGGTTTTTGAAGAAGCGTAGTTCGGTACCAACTTCTATTGAGGTGGTACGCTCCGGTTTCAGGTTAGGGTCGGCAGTAGTAGTTCTTCTGAAGTAACCCGGCACGGTGTTACCAAACGGAAAATTATCGGTTATTTCATAATAACTGCCAGATACGTAAGGGTCGGTACCTTTACCTACCTGTGCCCACGAGGCACGTAACTTACCATAAGACAAAACATTATTGGCCGGCAGATGCTCGGTAAATATATACCCAAGGTTAAACGACGGATAGAAGAAAGAGTTATTGGCCTGAGGCAGCGTTGAAACAATGTCGTTTCTGCCTGTAATATTCAAATATAAAAGGTCCTTATAACTCAGTTTGGCATCGCCAAAGAAACTGGCTATTCTGTAATGCGCAGGCGAGTAAAACCGTGTTTGCTGGTTACGGTAGCTGCTCATATCGTTAGTAAATGGCGTCTTCCATCCTTCACCGCGAATGTAGTAGCTGTCCGGGCGTTCGCTGTTTACTAAAGAGTTGCCAAGCATCAATGAACCGCTCCAGTTATTTCCGAAATCTTTTTTAGCTGTTACGTAAAAGTTTGAGTTGAGCTCGCGGTAGTTCAGAAACTCGTTCACAAGAAAACCTTTTACCTGGATACCGACGTCAAAAGTACTATCAACCTGGCGGCTGCGGGTTTCGTGGTAGGTATCGTAGGTTAGCTGATATTTTGCAGACAACCAATCGGTAATGTTGTAGTTTAAGGTTACGTCAGCAATGTAGCGGTTCACCTTATCTACACGCGGGCTTCTTTCAACCAGGTATCGAGGGTTGTCGGTAAAGCCCGGCAGAATATTTTTTTGCGTTCCGTCTGTATTCAGGTAATCGTTTACATCATAAGTGTTAGGCCAGTAAGCCAAAGCACTAAAGATTGATTTATCGCCGGCAGGTGGGCGTTTACCACCAGAATTAATATAATTGAAAGAGGCCGAAACAGAAAAATCTTTGGTGATATTATATAAACCGGCCACTTTAGCAGAAGTACGGCCGAAATCAGTATTCGGTACTATACCAGACTGGTAACTACGGCCCAGCGATACATAAACATTGCCTTTCTCTCCACCTTTGGTAAGGGTAATATTATTATTGTTGGTCATACCCGTTCTGTAAAAACCGCGGAAGTTGTCGTAAATCCTGTCGGTAGTGTTTTGAGGGTCAAAAACAGGCCCGAACGACTGGTATGGGGTTCTACCTGTAGTAGTAAGCGGAATAAACTCGCCTAAACGACCTTGCAAGAACGAAGTTTGAATAGAGGGTGATTTGCCCAGCACATCGGCACTTACAGAAGACGAAACCGAGATGTTCAGCTTACCGGATTTGCCTCTTTTGGTTGTAATAATGATAGCCCCGTTTGAAGCCCGCAAACCATAAAGCGCCGTAGCTGCAGGGCCTTTTAGTACAGATATACTTTCAACGTCGTCAGGGTTAATGTCGGCAGCCCGGTTAGTGTTGGCAAATTGTTCGCCTGCACCCGGTGAGTTACTACCTGCACTGGGTAATGGGTTACCTGTGCTGGTTGAGTTAGAGATAATGATACCATCAACAACAAAGAGTGGCTGGTTGTCGGCATTTCCACTCAGGGATGTAACACCTCTGAGAATAATATTGATACCCGCACCTGGCGCGCCTCCTGAACCGGTTATAACGGCTCCGGCAATTTTACCCTGTAATGCACCCACAAGGTTCTGATTCCCTGAGTTCTTTATTTCTTCAGCTTTAAGCGATTGTATTGAATAACCAATGGCGCGTTTCTCTTGTGTTTGCCCCAGAGCAGTTACTACCACTTCGCCAAGTGTAGAACTACCGGCACTTAAAACCACATTAATAGTAGATTGGTTAATGACCAGTACGGTCTGGGTTTCCATACCCACAAAGCTGAAAACCAGTTCGGTGCCGCTTCTGGCAGCAATAGAATACATACCGTTTCCATCGGTGGTAGTACCAATACTGGTTCCTTTTACAGTTACGTTTACACCCGGAATCGGGGCTCCGTCATCGGCAGAAGTTACTTTCCCTTTTATGGTATTCTGTGCAGATACTTTTAAAGAAAGCAAAAGGCAGAGTAAAAAACTCCAAGCAAGTAGCTTTTTTTTCATGATAATATAAATATATTTGGTTTTTGTATTGTAAATGTATGAAATAACTACAGAATATTGAAGTTATAAAAGTAGGTGTCTGATGGATATTTAGGTCATATTTGGTTTGTAACTGGTTATTTATAAGTAGGTTTCGAAAAATATTTTTACAAAAAAGGTGCTTTTAAACTTTTTGAGAAAGGTCAGAAGTTTTTTAAAAGCTGTGTATTTAAACATTAAAATTAGCGTCTGTTGTGGTTCCTGATTGGAAAGTTAAAAGATTTTTAATTTTTTTTTGATGCCATAAAGACAAATATTTTTTTTAATTTACAAATGGGCATGTTTATTGTGGTTTTCAAGCCAAATTACAAGCCTGTGTCGTTCCTGAAACAATGAAATGTAGTTGATGGGATGTTGTATCTGAGTGTTGCTATTGAAAATGAATTGAAATGCTTTTGAGTAAGTTGAACAAAATTCAAACTGATGTTTTCTGTATTGCTCTAGATATTATTTCCAGAAACTGCTATCCATTAAAATATTTAGCCTAGGCTATTGTATTGTATGCCCTGAATGGCTTACAATGCGTATTTATTATTACAGTTTATCAGATTATATCAGGCAGCAATTATGGAGGAATTAGAACTTCTCAAACAACAGCTTGAGCAGGAGAGAAAAGCCAGGTTAGAAACCGAAGCTTTGCTACAGGAAAAAAAACAGCAACTAGTTGAGCTGAATGAAAAGCTTTACAGTTTTAATGCTGATTTTGAAAGACAAAGGCTTGAAGGCAATGAAGCAGTTCAGAAAATTGAGAACAGGTATCAGATACTCATTGAGTCGTTAAAAGATATTGTTTATAAAATTACACCCGAAGGCTTTTTTACGTTTGTAAACCCGGTAGTTAGAGAGGCATTGGGTTATGAACCCGAAGAGATAATAGGAAAACACTTTACTGAGCTGGTAATACCCGAATACAGAGAGCAACTGGTAGGTTTTTACCTGAACATGATGAAAGAAAAGAAGGAAAGCACCTATGTGGAGTTTCCTGCTTTTACCAAAGATAACCAGGTGGTGTGGATAGGCCAGAGTGTTCATTTACTTAAAGAAAATAACCGGATTGTTGAGTTATCGGCGGTGGCCAGGAATATTACTGAAAGAAAAAACAGCAGTGATGAACTCCGGACTACCCAACGACGCCTGACTGCCCTGATTGCTAATCTTCAGAAAGGCGTTCTGGTAGAAGACGAAAACAGAAAAATAATATTGGTGAATCAGCAATTTTGTGATTTTTTTAAAATCTCTGATGCCCCGGAGCAGCTGATTGGTGCCAATTACCTGGATTTGCTTGAACACGTTAAATTGTGTTTTGATGAAACTGACCAGTTTCTTTCAAACATGGCCTGCCTGCTTGGCAAAAAAGAAACGGTGGTTGAAGAAAAACTCACAACCGCCGACGGAAGAATACTGGAACGTGATTACATACCTATTTTTCTAGACGGCGCGTATCGCGGGAGTCTTTGGGAATATGCCGATATTACTCAGAGATTCCTGACAGCCGAAAACATCAGAAAAAGCGAGGAGAAGTACAGGAAAATAATGGATAACATGACTTTGGGCCTGTTGGAAGTTGATAACGACCAAAGGATTATCCGTGCCTATGGCAGTTTCTGTAAAATGGTGGGCTATACCGAAGAAGAACTGGTAGGAAAAATAGCTGCCGATTTACTGATAGGTAAAGGCTATGAAGACGTGCTTATCCATGAACAGGCTAAGAGGAAACACGGAATAGGCAGCTCTTATGAAATGAAAATGTTAAAAAAAGATGGGAGCGACCTTTGGGCCATTATCAGTGGCTCGCCTGTTATGGATGAAAACGGTAATCTGGTGGGTTCAATAGGTGTGCATTATGATATTACCAGTCGGAAATTGCTTGAACAGGAGCTCGCCAAGGCAAAACAGGTAGCCGAAGAAGCAAGGCAGGCAGAAAAGCAGTTTCTGGCAAATATGAGCCACGAGATAAGAACACCGCTGAACGCCATTATTGGCATGACACACCTTTTGTTTGACACCCGGCCGAGCCAGCAGCAGAAGGAGTTTCTGGAAGCGCTGAAAACCACGGCAGACTTTTTATACGGTTTGATTTCGAACCTGCTGGATATGGCAAAAATTGAAGACGGCAAAATTGAGGTCAAGAAAAAACCGTTTGATCTTGTAGGTTTGTTGCGTGCCACCCAGCAGGTGTTTAAAATAAAACTGGGTAACCGGCCCATCAATCTTGATTTAATGATTGATGCCCGCATAACCGGAAATTACATAGGAGACGACCTGCTCCTTAACCAGATATTACTGAACCTGATTGGTAATGCAGAGAAGTTTACACTTGAGGGTTCAATAGATGTTTCGGTAAAGGTAAAAAAAGAAGATGGAGAAAGGGTATGGCTTGAATTTAAGGTTTCTGACACCGGCATTGGTATTCCGGAAGAAAAGCTAGACCTTGTTTTTCAGAAATTTGAGCAGATTACACTGCACGGAAACAAGCATAAAGGCACTGGTCTTGGGCTTACCATTACCAAGCAATTGGTAGAGTTGCAGGGGGGTAATATATCAGTTAAAAGTCATGAAGGTGCCGGGTCTGTGTTTACATTTGTGCTGCCTTACCGGAAAGTTGCCGAGGTAAGCGTTGCGAAAAGAACCCCATTGCCTACTGCATTAAAGGCCGGAAAAGTACTGATTGCTGAAGATAATGCCATGAATCAGAAGTATATCAGTAACCTGCTCGATAAATGGAGTATTTCATATATTATTGCCGCAGACGGCAAAAAAGCTGTTGAGCTGGCAAGCCAGGAGAAGTTTGATATCATCTTAATGGATATTCAGATGCCGAATATGGATGGCTATGAGGCCGCCATAAATATCAGAAATACCACTAATTTAAACAGAAAAACCCCTATATTGGCCCTCACTGCCTCAGCAATGATTGACCAGAAGAACAGAGCTCTGGCAGTTGGTATGAATGGTTTTATATCTAAACCTTTTACGCCCAACCATTTGCTGGGTACTATACAGGAGTATCTCAATGGCCATGAAGATGAAAACACTGGCCAGCAGAATGCCACCGATGGCATTGAGCTGAACCGGGCCTGTTTAAATGAGCTATACGGAGACGATAAAGATTATGCCGCTGATATGTTCCGCACTTTTCTGAGCGAAGTAGTGCCAGACTTTAATTCTCTAGCCGGGTTAATTCAAACCAACGAGAGAGAAAGCCTGGCCAAAGTAGTGCATAAACTAAAACCAACTTTAGGTATGGTTGGCCTTACAGAACTGGAAAAAAGAATGTTTGATTTTGAAGACAGAATAAGGCAACCATCTGAAACGCAGGAACTGCTGGAAACATGGAAAAATATATTTGAAGATATTAATCAAAGCCTTCCTATTATAAGGAATGAACTAGCCAAATTACAAGCATGAAATTGAAATGTATCATCGTTGAAGATGAAGTAATGGCGCGTAAATCATTGCAGCGGCTTTGTGAGCAACATGAGTCGCTTGAACTGGCTGCAGTTTTTGAAAATGCCGAAGATGCCCTGGTTTACCTCTCATCTGAAAAGACGGATCTTATTTGGCTTGATGTAGAGATGCCGGGTCTTTCTGGGTTCGATTTATTGGAGAACCTCACATCAATACCTCAGATAATCATGACAACCACCAAAACTGAATATGCTTTTGATGCCTATCAGTATCAGGTAACCGATTATCTTAAGAAACCAATTATGCTGCCGCGCTTCAGAATGGCGGTAGATAAGGCACTGGAACTACATTCTAAAAAAACAACGGTTTCGCCCCAAAGACAGGAAATTTACGTAAAAACAGATGGAAGATACGTAAGGCTTCCGTATGCGGATATATTGTATATCGAAAATATCGGCGATTACGTGAAGATTTTCACGCAGGATAATTCCTACATTATCCATACCACCATGAAGTATCTGGAAGAAAAGCTGGGAGAGCAGTTTTTACGCGTTCATCGCTCTTATATAGTTCACCTCGATAAAATCGTAGACATTGAAGAAAACAACCTGGTAATAGCCAAAAAGGTTATTCCTATCAGCCGGGCCAATAAGCCTGAGCTCATGAACAGGTTAAATATGCTTTAGGCAATTTATCTGTATGGTTTTTGATTGACTTTTGTTGCTAAAAAAGAAATATAAAAAAGATTAACTATGGTATTAATTTTACTTTCATAACGTATTAAAACCGTTTTATTATGTTTGAGTTTAATGCGCATCTTGATGCCGATTATATAAACGAGATTTACGGTGGAGACCTCTCTATCGTGCAAATAATGTTTAATTCTTTTCTGGAAGAAAGTATCCCTGTCTGGAACGAAATACAGGAACAAATCAACCAGAAAAACTTTAATGAAGTTGGCCGCCTGGCTCATCAGATAAAACCATCTTTTTCAATGGTGGGGCTTACTTTTCTACACCCTAAAATGCAGGCATTTGAATCCTACGCAAAGGCAAATCCGGAAGCAGGCGAACTCAATAACCTATACCAGCAAATTGCGGTTGACGTAAACCACGCCAAACTTGTTATAGAAGAAGACCTTAAACGGATGGAAGACTACCTGTGAGTCTCCGGTTTTCAAACTGCTTTACCTGTCAGCCTTTCCCTGATTAAACCTTTGTAACTACCTTACTTAAAACGCAAACACGTTATTACCCCCACAGATGAAAACTATTATAGAAGTTCTTTTTTGGGTTTTTACAGGCCTGGTTTTTTACACGTACTTAGGCTACGGATTGTTAGCATGGTTGCTTGTTAAAATCAGAAAAATGATGGGTATTTCATTTAAAACCTTTAATAACCCATCATTCCAACCAGAAATTACCTTGGTGGTTCCGGCCTATAACGAGATGACCTGCATTGCTGACAAGGTTAAAAATTCTTTTGGTCTTGAGTATCCGGCAGATAAGCTCGAAGTTCTTTTTGTAACCGAAGGCTCAAACGATGGTACTACTGAGTACCTTGAGGGGCTAAAACCACTCTACCCCAGGCTGCGCATTATAGGTGGCAAAGAACGAAAGGGGAAAATTGAGGCCATGAATATGGCCATTAAAACCATAACCACCCCGATTGTTATTTTTACCGACGCCAATACAACCCTGAACAACGATGTACTTAAAAACATTGTAAGACATTTTGAGGACGAAAACGTTGGCGCAGTAGCAGGTGAGAAGCGGATTCAGACCGATAACAGTGAGGCCGCCGCCGGGGCAGGCGAGGGCTTATACTGGAAGTATGAATCTTTTCTGAAGAAACTGGATACCCGGCTCTACTCAGTTGTAGGAGCAGCCGGAGAACTTTTTGCCGTAAGAACGCACCTTTACGGAAACGTTGAAAAAGATACGCTGCTTGATGACTTCATGGTGTCGCTGCGGGTAGCCGCTGCCGGATACAGAGTAATTTATGAACCTGATGCCTACGCCATAGAACGCCCCTCATTTTCAATAGATGACGAAATGAAACGGAAAGTACGAATTGCAACAGGTGGGTTTCAGTCAATAGAACGACTTGCATTTTTATGGAACGTTTTCAGATACGGATGGCTTTCGTTTCAGTATGTTTCTCACAGGGCAATGCGGTGGGCAGTGGCCCCGTTTTGTCTGCCACTTATTTTTTTGTGTAACCTGCTAATAGTACTGCTGGAAGACCCGGATAATCTCTTTAGTTTTTACAAAATAATAATGGCCGCGCAGGTTTTATTTTATTTATTAGCTATATTAGGGTATTGGTTCGAAAACCGGAAGATGAGAATCAAACTTTTGTTCGTTCCGTTCTATTTTTCATTTATGAACTACTGCGCTATATTGGGCTTTAACCGTTATAGAAAGGGGGTAAGTTCAGGAATATGGGAAAAAGCCAGGCGCGCAACGTAAATGTTCCGATATTTTTGTGTTATTTTTACAACGTGTTACGGTACACGTCTATTTTTTGATTGTTTTTATTAAAAAGGCACAGTTTTTGACATACTGACTGATAATGGGTTTTGTAAGCCGGTGTAGCTCAGTTTATGTGTATTTATCATAACAATAACCAGTCTTTTTAAATGGCATTGCGTAAAAATTCTCTAATTGTATTCATCTTTTTAGTTTCCTACTTTTTTACCATTTCTGAGACAAGAGCTCAGGTAACTGCCGCAGATGATGCCCTGACAAGAGCATTGGCTACCGACGCCCTTTTGCCCCTTTTGATTGATGCAGCCTTAAAAAACTCGCCGCAGATAAAAAAACTGAATAGTAACCTTAAGGCGGCAGAATCAACTCTGAAATATAATAAAAACCTCATTTACAGCGGAATTACAGTAGGGGGGAATTACCATTATGGAACCAATTATTCAGCCGTTACCGACCAGACCTCGTACGAAAACGTGCTTAACAGGCTCACAATGGTTCAGTCGGGGTTCTATAGTGTAGGTGGTGGTATTAGTTTCCCGCTTTCAGGTTTACTTAACAGAAAACACCTGATAAACACCGGAAAGGCTCAGATAGAATCAATCGAGAACGATAAAGACGTTTCAGCATTGTCAATCAGACAAGATGTAATAGCCCTGTATCAGGAATTAAAACTTTCTCATAAACTACTGGCTATCAGCAGTAGTAACAAACAGGCTTTTCAGGTTAATTACAATCTGGCAGAGAAAGAGTTTTTGCAGGGTCAGCTTAGTGTATCTGAAGTATCCAGAATGCTTGATTACATCAACAAGGCAAAAATGGAATACGAAACCACTTTAAATAAATTTCAGACCAATCTTTTTCAGTTAGAATCATTTACGGGTGTTAGTCTGTCCTCATTATTACAACAAGTGAAATGACACTTCTTCATTTTTTAAATATCATTTACAAAAACCTGAAGGCACTCATTTTAGTGCCTCTGGTTCTGGCTGCAACCATTTTTTATTTTACCAGAAACGAGAAAAAAGTTTATACCTCCGAAACGACCATTTATACAGGTATTGCATCCGGGTATAGTCTGATTGGCAGTATAAAAGCCGACTTTTTTACTGCCAATAATGCATTTGATAACCTGCTTTCTCTTATTCAGGCCAGAGAAACCAAAGAAGATGTGGCAGTAAGTTTGCTGGCCGAACACTTATTTATGAAAAACCATGACCCCTCAAAAATGACCTGGGGGTCTTATACCGAGTTGAAGAAACTCGTGCCGCAGTCGACCATTGATAGTGTCGTAAAATCTACGCTGCCTGAAACCCGCGCCGCAATTGCGAGCTACATGAAAAAGAATGACACCAATGTTATTTACAGGCTCATAAACTCAAAAGTGCCTAATTACTCAATTGATGCACTAAATAATATAAAATCGAACCGTGTTAGCAGCAGCGACTTCATCAAGATTTCTTATGAAGCCAATGACCCTTTTATTTGTAAACACACACTTGAGCTGTTGGAAGACATCTTCATGGATAAGTATCGTTTACTGAAAGGCGGGCAAACCGTTTCGGTTGTAGGCTATTTTGAAGAGCAAAGCAAAAAGTCTTTTGCCCGGCTCGATTCTGTTGAGCAGGTTTTTCTTGAGTTTAACAAGAAAAACGATATTATCAACTATTATGAACAAAGTAAGGCAGTTGCCAACGAAAAAGAAGATTTGTATGCCTTGAACCATAATCTGGAAATGGACGAGCAGGCCTCAATCAGGTCTTTAGATAAAGTAAATGAAAATATCAAGAACCGAGTTTACCAGTCGCTCTACGGTAGTGAGATCATTAACGAGCGTGAAAAACTCTCGGATGTCTATAATAAAATTGCCTTTAGTGAGGCAATTAATAGGGGCAAAGGAAACAAGAGAGAACTAGACAGCCTTAAATCTTATGCCAACGTTATTGAAAATAACCTGAGGGTATCATTAGATAAGCTGAATGCCAACACAAATACGCCAGAGGGAATACCCACCAAAAATGTGCTTGACGAATGGTTTAAAAATACCATTGCAGTAGAACAGGGTAAAGCCAAACTGGCAGTGATGGATAAACGCAAAAGAGAATTTACTGAAGAATACCGGAAATTTGCTCCGCTGGGCGCTTTCCTTAAAAAGATTGAAAGGCAGATATCTGTTTATGAGCAAGAGTATTTGCAGATGCTTCATGACCTTAACCTTGCTAAACTTTCGCAACAGAACTCTGAAATCACCTCAAAACTAAACGTGGTTGACCCGCCTTATCTGCCCCTTAAACCCAATGCTTCTAAAAGGATTATTCTGGTGGTTGTGGGTTTTCTGGGTGGTTTTATAATGGTGCTGTCAGTAGTTTTAGGCAATGCCTTTATTAATAAAACCATTCTTGAGCCTAGCAGAGCTAAAAAAATGATAGGTAAGCCATTTATGGGCTTATACCCGCTGTTGACCGAGAATCCCAAATTTCTTGAGTTGGCCAATGTTCGTTTGATGCAGCAAGTGCTATCAAGGGTGGACCCCCTCGACAAGCCGGTCTATATTGGTTTTGTGAGTGTGCAGAAAGGTGAGGGCAAAAGCACCATTATTGATATGCTGGAGCAAGAACTGACCAATCTGAGCTTCAGCGTTGAAAAACAATTGCTGCTGCCAACTATTGAATATAAACAACTTGGTATTTCTATGCCTATGAGCCTGGAAGCCCACCAATGGGATACCGAAGAAAACATGATTGCCAACTGGGAAGCTAAAAATACCCTGATTGTAAAGAAAGACGTAGATTTTGTGCTTATTGAGTTTCCGCCGCTTGAAAAAATGATAATCAAGCCTGGGTTGTTTCCTCATTTACATCAGACAATTCTGCTTTGCAGAGCTAACCGTATCTGGGATCAGCGAGACGACGAAATCCTTGACTTGTTTGCAAAAACAACTGGTACAACCCCTATGGTTTTGCTGAATGGTGTAGAGACAGATTTTGCCGAAGAGACATTGGGCGAAGTACCCAAGAAAAGAAACGCGTTGCGCTCTTTTATAAAAAGCCTGGTTAAACTTGAATTTGGAAATAAATCGAGGATTCGTTAACCCGATTCCTTGAAAACCCTTCCGGTTCTGATTGATTTAATTGCTTCTGCTACTGCATGGAAAATGATGTTTTATATACATCTAACAGAAATAAACTTAAGAGTATATGGCTAATACCATTTACTCTTATTGCTGTTATTTTAGGATGGGCCATTGCTAATATAGGAATAACCATCGGAATGATGGTTATTGTTTTGCCGTTTGTAATTGCCTTCGTCGTTGTTCTTTTCTACAAGCCCCGGTTTGGCATCTATTTCTTTTTAGTCTATTGCTTTTTAATGCCTACATTGGGCAAACACATAGTCGGTATTCAGTTTGGTTTGGGAATGGATGCCATTCTTGTGCTGATTGTCTTAAGCCTTTTATTTAATACCACAAACAGATATAGAATCAGGCATCTCAATAACGATTTGTTTTGGATTGCTTTTGTTTGGTTTGTAATTACGGTTCTGCAAATCGGAAACCCGGAAAGACCCAGCTTTGAAGGATGGTTTTATGAAATGAGGTCAACCACCTTATATTGGATACTGACAGTAGCAACGGGCTATTTATTGCTCAATAAAAAGAAAGATGTGAATATCTTTCTGAATATAATCATTATTTTGTCGCTGCTGGGTGCCCTCTATGGTGTAAAGCAAAATATACTCGGGCCCGATGCTGCAGAAATGAGATGGCTGGAGGCAGGAGCAAAAGTTACACACATTTTGTTTGGCAAGCTACGGATATTCTCTTACTATCCGGAGGCTGCCCAGTTTGGGGCATCGCAGGCGCAGTTATCTATTATGTGTTTTATACTGGCCGTTGGGCCATATAGTAAGGCAAAGAAACTCGGGTATTTGATAGCCGCCGTTATTATTTTTTATGGAATGCTGCTTTCTGGAACGCGCGGAGCCATGGCAGCACTGGTTGGTGGCGGTTTTACTTTTCTGGTTTTAAGCAAGCAGATAAAGATGCTGATTTTAGGGTCAGTAATTGGTCTTGGTTTTTTAGGCATGTTAAAGTACACCACCATTGGCAACGGCAATGCCCAGATTGTTAGATTCAGAACATCACTTGACCCTGAAGACCCATCATTGCAGGCAAGGTTACGGAATCAGAAAAAACTAAGTGAATTTATAAAAAACAAGCCTTTTGGTGCCGGTGTGGGTACAATGGGTAACTGGGGTACTAAATACAACGCAGATAAGTTTATTTCAACCATACCGCCAGACAGCATGTATGTAAAAATATGGGGCATGTACGGCATAGTCGGGTTTATTATCTGGTTTGGAAGCATGATGTATATAACCGGTAAATGCTCTGGCATAATCTGGAAAACCCGTGACCCCGTTCTCAAAAATCAGCTTACATCTATATGTGCCGGGGCAACGGGTATTCTGCTGTGTAGTTATGGAAACGAAGTAATGAATGCCATGCCGTCGTCGGCAGTTATCTATTTCAGTTGGGTTATAATATGGCTAAGCCCTAGATGGGACACACCATTGCCAGCCGGTATCAGTAAATAAAAAACAACCTAAAACTATTTGCGATGCACTACGTGGGTCTTATTCTGCAATATGCTATTCTGATTTACCTTACCATACAGGTGGTGTATCTGTTGTTTTTTTCGGTTGCCGGTAAAGTGGGTAAAAAAACAGCCTTTGCCAAAGCCGCAAAAAACAGAAAGATACGCATTTTTATACCGGGGTATAAAGAAGACTCGGTTATTATTGCTACCGCAAAAGACGCCATCAGGCAGGATTACCCCGCTGAATTGTTTGAAGTAGTTATTATTGCTGATTCTTTCACCGAAAAAACGCTTAATGTTTTAAGGGCTCTTCCTATAAAAATAGTTGAAGTGAGCTTCGAGAAAAGCACCAAGGGTAAAGCGCTGCAAAAAGCCATTGATGCCACCATCAATGAGCCAGTTGATATAGTGGTTATTCTTGATGCCGACAACCACATGGCCCCCGGTTTTTTGAATGCCGTAAACAACGCATTTGAGGCTGGCTATGAGGCCGTGCAAGGCCATCGCACAGCCAAGAATTTTCAGACCCCCTTTGCATTGCTGGACGCCTGCACAGAAGAAATTAATAACCATATTTTCAGAAGAGGCCATGTAGCAGTTGGTTTGCCCTCTGCCCTGATAGGCAGTGGTATGGCATTTAACTGGTCATTATTTGTAAACCTGCTGGCTGATATCGGCGATACCTCTGGCGAAGATAAAGAACTGGAGTTCAGGTTGATGAAGCTACGCAAGAAAATTGCTTTTCTGGACGGCCATTATGTGTATGACGAAAAAGTGGCAAAAACGGAGGTGTTCAGCAAACAGAGAAGCCGCTGGCTGGCCATGCAAATAGAATTTCTTGAAAAGTATTTTGTTGAAGGCTGGGTAATGCTGTTTAAAGGCAATGTTTCTTTTTTCAATAAAGTGTTTCAGACCTACCTGCTGCCCAGAGTAATGCTGGTGGCAGTTCTGGTTTTGTGGGTAGCATTTACCTTTTTCCTCGTGCCGTCTTTGTTATATTACAGCCTGGGTTTATTTATTGCCCTTGCTATTGCCTTGCTGATGGGGATTCCGACAAAATGGTATAACAGACAACTGTTGGCTGCCTTTTTACAGATACCGGTTGCTATTTTTTCTATTCTTATAGCAGCTTTAAATATAGGTAAAGCACGCAAAAAGTTTATACACACACCACACGGAGAAACAGAACATTAAAAAGATGCCTTGGGAAATTATTGCCATACCCGCTATTGTATGTTTAATCTGGGGTTTTAAACAAGGGCTTAAAGCTAAAGTAAAAAAACATGTTAAAAGAGATTGACGCATACATAGTTATTGCCCAGCAGGAATGGGAGCTGAACCTGGGCAGTAATGCCCGTAACCTGGCTGTTGAATTCAGCAAGAACAAACCGGTTATGTATGTTAATCCTGCTATTGATATAAAATCTGTTTATAAACAGGCCAACACTGTGGCCGGTAAAAAACGTTTGAAGCTGTCTTTAGGCTTTGGTGAAAATACCGTTAAAGCAGCAGACAACCTTTGGATACATACCCCGGCTACTGTATCTTATTCTATAAACTGGCTGCGGAATATTTCATTATACAATTTTCTGAACAGAAGAAACGGAAAAGGCTTTTTTGACAGCCTTAAAAAGGCCCTTAAACAACTGGGCTGGAATGCTGAAAGATGCGTGGTTTTAAACGACAGCCAGATGTTTACAGGCTTGTATACCAAAGCATATCTAAAGCCTTTGCTTAGCTTTTATTATATAAGAGATAATCTGGTTGAGCACCCTTATTTTAAGTTTCATGGAACAAGAATAGAGCCAGATACTATAAAAGATGCCGATGCTGTTTTTGCAAATTCGGCCTATCTGGCGCAGTACGCACGGCAGTTTCATCAGTTAAGTCTGGATATTGGTCAGGGTTGTGAAACCGATATGTATGACCCCGACCAAAGCTATCAGGAACCAGCCGACCTGAAAGATATACCAAAGCCCAGAATTGGGTATACCGGGTTTCTTACGGGCAAAAGGCTCGACATAAAGTTATTGGAAGAGCTGGCCACCACAAGAAAAGAATGGCAATTTGTTTTGATTGGGCCAGAAGAAGCCATGTTTCAGGCCAGCCAGTTGCACGGCATGAGCAATGTGCATTTTCTGGGTTCTAAAAAACCAGCTCAATTGCCGGCCTATATCCGGTTTATGGATGTTTGCATGAATCCTCAACTCGTTAATGAACTGACCATAGGTAACTACCCGCGCAAAATTGATGAGTATCTGGCTATGGGTAAGCCAACCGTGGCTACCGGTACCATTGCCATGCAGATGTTTTTGCCACATGTTGAATTGGCCGTAGGTACACAGGCATACATAAAGGCTATTGAAAAGGCACTTCAGCCTCAAACAGAAGCAGAAAAAAAAGCAGCTATTGCCTGTGGTAAAAGCCATACCTGGGAGGCCTGCGTTGAGAAAATATATGAGGTTCAGAACCAATTACTGGCTGGCAAATAGTACCTGCCATCCTAAACTACATTTTACCAAGCACTAATTAACCTATGATTCATACCCTTAAAAAAGGAATAGCTAAACTGCAAAACAGACATTTCTTATCCTTGTTTGCCAACGGGAGCATGGCTGTTTTATCAATGGTTACTATCGGTATTCTGTTTCGATACTTACCTGCTACCGAAATCGGTTACTGGTTTTTCTTTCAGACTGTTTTTGTTTTGCTCGATACTTTCAGAACCGGTTTTCTTCAGGTGGGCTTAATTAAGTTTTTTTCAGGTACAGAAAAAGAACGGGGTGATGCCGTTCTGGGCTCGGTATGGTTTTTGGGTCTGGCAATTACAGCCATTATGATTGTGGCCAACATACTGTTTTATGTTGGTGCGCATTTGTTAAACTTTACCGGCAATGAGGGTATCATGAATACCATCCGATGGTTCGGAATCACCTTCTTATGTACGCTTCCTTCTGCCATTTCGTCGTGGATACTGCAAGCCAGCCAAAGATTTGACAAGCTACTGATACTACGTATACTCAATCAGGGCTTTTTTATTGTGATGATTCTGCTCACTATCATCTTCGGTAAACTGCACAGTGATTTACTGTTTATGATAAACGCCGGAAGCGCCTTTGTGGTAAGCAGCTATTGTATTATTAAAGGCTGGACACACATACGAACGTTCCCGAAGCGAACCAGGGAAATCATACTTGATTTGTTTAATTTCGGTAAATATAGCGTTGGTACATCCATCAGTACCAACTTGCTGCGTAGTTCAGATACGTTCATCATTATGTTTCTGTTGGGTACGGCAGGGCCTGCTGCCATTGCCATGTATGCTATTCCGATGCGCCTGATGGAAATCATTGAAATTCCGCTGCGTAGTTTTCTGGCTACCGGTATGCCATCTATGTCGGCTGCTTTTAACAGAGGCAATAAAAAAGAAGTAACCGAAATTATGCAGAAGTATGCGGGCACCATCTCAATTGGTTTAATACCGGTATCTATTCTGATTATTTTATTAGCAGACTTTGCAGTTGAGTTGTTAGGCGGTAGTAAGTATGTAGGCACAGATGCAACTTCGGCCTATCGGATTCTGATGAGCTTTGCCATGGTACTACCCATTGACCGATTCTTAGGTATCACGCTAGACATTATACATAAACCTAAAATAAATTTTTATAAAGTACTTATCATGCTTGCCACCAATGTGGTGTTCGATTTTATCGCGCTTACGGTTTTTAAAACCATCAATGGTGTGGCATTAGCTACTTTCTTCACGCTTATATCCGGTACATTCTTTGGTTATTATTGGTTAAGAAAATACCTCGACTTTACCTTGCTGAGTTTCTATACGGTTGGGTTTTCGCAGATAAGCGCTTTCGCCAAACAGTATTTGAGCAAGCATAAAAAGGTCTGAACACCGTTTTGTACTTTTCTGAAAATACACTTTAGTTGCATTGTTAATTAGCAGGGGCTATTGGTTATTTATAAAAGCAGTAGATGGTTATATACCTCATAACTGCCTGTGGATTATTTTGATTACTTGCGTTTTTTTATCGGAGGCAAAGTAAATTGTCTCAATAATTATTCTTTACGTATCTGGAATTGTTTACGCTTACTATTTAAAAAAGATGAATCGAATTAAGTTTCTGGATGGTTTCAGGGGGCTGGCAATCCTGATGGTTATACTCTATCATGCCTACACAAGATGGCCCGCCATGGTGCCTTATGGCAGCCAGTATGCTGACTTCCCGCTTTTTGAAAAAGGCTGGTTAGGGGTACAGCTGTTTTTCCTGATTTCAGGCTTTGTAATTTTAATGACGCTCGAAAAATGCTATTCATTTAAAGAATTTATTATTAAAAGATGGCTAAGGTTATTTCCGGCAATGCTTATAGCCACTGTGTTAATATATGCCACCGCCAGAATTTTACCTGAAAGACCCGGCGGCATACCACCATTGAAAGATGTGATACCGGGTTTGCTTTTTATGGAACCAGCCTGGATTAACAAAATATTCCACAATAATCAGGGGTATCTGGAGGGCGTATTCTGGTCGTTGTATGTTGAAGTTAAATATTACTTTATATTTGGCCTGCTTTATTTTTTCTGGGGTAGAATAAAAGCAATTGTTTCTATTTTCTTGATTTTTATAGGTGGAATGATTATCAAAATTCTGGTTGAAGAAATGGGATTCAAGGTGCTGGTTCCGGTTAATGTTTTAACACACCAGATTAGTTTTATTTATTTTGGCTGGTTTGCCTGTGGTTCTCTTATGTATATTTATTATAAAGAGAATAAGAAGTCATTTTTAGGCTACGCTCTGGCAACTGGAGTTATTTCATCGGTATCGTCACTCTTTCTTACTTTTGGAAGAACCCCAGCCGTATTTTTATGGGCAATAATGATTCTGGCTATTTTTATGGCCACCATTTATTCAGATAAATTGAAGGCTTTATTTGATAACAAGGTGTTGGTTTATATGGGTTTTGTTAGTTATCCTCTCTACCTGATTCACGAAAGCGCCATGATAGCGATGATAATAAAACTAAATAGGTACTTTCCGTCTATTCCGGGTTTATTGCTGCCTGTTTTACCCATTGCATTTCTTATTGGTGTTTCGCATCTGATAGCCAAATATGGCGAACCGCCGATTCATAATTTTTTGAAGAAAGTAGTTAAACTGCCTGCTCATAAACCTGCTGCCAACTGAGCAGCACAAAAAATTCTCTGCCTAAAAAGACTCCTTCAATAGGCATAGTATTTTGTATTTGAAGTGAAAACGGTTCAGAATGTTTAAGGATACGTATATGGTTGAAAAATCCGGTTCGCGAAGGACCGGATTTTTCATTATCGGGGTGATAGGATTTTCATACAGACATGAGCCAGAGGCTTGCACATACTAAAGAAAGCCAAAGCAATTGACTAAGCCAGCACTTCATTATAGATGCTCACTACTTCCTGAGCTGTTTTTTGCCACGAAAACATGGCAGCTCTTTTAATTCCGTAGTCAATTGATGTCTTACGTATGTCGTTATCAGTAAGTACTTTTATTATATTTTCTGCAATCTGCTCCGGTTGTGTCGGGTCTATTAATAAGGCTCCGTTTCCGGCTACCTCCGGCATGGCAGAGGTGTTGCTGGTAATAACCGGCGTACCACAACTCATAGCTTCCAGAATAGGAATACCGAAACTCTCACGCAGGGAAGGGTACAAAAACAATTGCGCCAGCCGGTATAGATTGGGCAACTCCTTGTTTGGGATATAACCGGTAAGCATAATATGGTTCAGGAGGTATTCGCTGTTCTGCGATTTCAGCAAGGCGTGCAAATGCTCTTTACCGAAATCAGGCATAACCATCTTGAAATCAAGCTGGCCTCTTTGATTAAGTATATCCAGGGCCTTCATAACATTGGGCAGATTCTTCTTTGGGTCGGTGTTACCCAAAAAAAGAATAAATTTATCAGGCAAGCCCATTTTCTTTTGAAAAGCCTGCAATTCGGCCTCATTTCGCTCTGGTGTAAAATGCTTGCCGCAGGCATTGTAAACCGTTCTTACTTTATCAGGCGAAATGTTAAGACCTTCAATAATGCGTTCACGTTCGTAATCGCTTACGGTTATGATTATTTCTGCTTTTGAGGCTATTCTGGGCACGTTCCAGCGCCGGTACAGATTACCAAAACGCTGGTAATAGGTGCCTTCGCGAATCATCCATTTTTCAAGATAAATAATATCATGAATTGTAACCACTAATGGAACAGAAGAGCCGATAGGAGCGGTGTTACTGGTACAATGCAGTAAATCTATGTTATCCTGCCTGCCGGCTTTAGGTAGAAGGCTTTGTTCCCAAACAGGATACAAGGCAGGTTTGGTTATATGCAGATGCGTATTGGCGCTGTTTGAAAGCGCTTGCATGTCTTCGTCGGGCTGGGCATAGACAAAATACTCATGAGGAGTATTCAATTGCTGCAACTCACGGAGTACCTCCAGGATAACAATATCCATTCCGTGTTTCTTTTTTCTGAAAATCCGTTGAGCTTCTATACCTATACGCATTGCGAAGTTTGTTTATATGCTGCTGTACTGATTATTTTTTATCGTGAATATCGGCTGAACCATTGCTGAAGTTCCAGGCTAAACCCTGCCAGAAAGCCTTTAGATGTGCGGTGTCTCCTTTTATCAGGTACCCGAGTAAATTTTTGGGTACGGCAATGATGAAATAATAGAGATACATTAAAACCCGCTGGAACCCAAAGGTATTACGGCGTAAATACAATAAACGATTCCGGCCGTAATAATAAGTTTTAAGCGTAGAGCCTTTTCCGGTACTGATTGATTCTTTATGCCATATTTTGCTTTTGGGTTCATACCAGATGGTGTATCCCGCCCGTTTGAAACGTTCACAATAATCCATTTCTTCATAGTAGAGAAAGAAAAGCTCGGCCATTAGGCCTACTTTTTCCATGGCAGTTCTGGAAAACATCATGGCTGCCCCATGTGCCCTCGAGGTTGGTCTGGCTTCATTATACTGGCCTTTGTCTTTTTCAAGATAGCCAATTGAAAACCCTCTGCCGGTGATAGGATTTATGGGCAGAAAACCCGCAAACTGTATGGTATCCGGCTCATCAAAGTAGAGGATTTTCGGGCATACTACCCCAATGGTTGTATCGCTTTGCATACGGGCCACCAATGGTTCAAGAAAATCCGGCGCTACTTCGGTGTCATTATTCAGTAAAAAGATGTAATCGCCGGTGGCTAGTTCTATTCCCTGATTGTTACCACCTGCAAAACCCCTGTTTTCTCCTGTTTCCAGATATTTAATCCACGGAAATCTGATGGGTAATTCATGCCCTGGCGTTTTTGTGCTGTTATCTACCACAACCACTTCAATATTAGGGTAAGTGATTTTTTCGAGCGATTGCAACAGCTCGGCCGTAACAGCTGTGCCGTTAAAATTAATGGTGATAATTGAAACCTTGGGGAAATCGGCGGGCATAGGTAAATGGGGCTTAAGAAAACAATTATCCGTTAGCCGGAGATGATTCTTTTTTAATGGTGCTTTCCCACCTTTGCGAGGCAGGATTGTACTGTTTAATAACTCTGGCTGGATTACCGACTGCCACACTAAACGGCGGGATGCTTTTGGTAACTACGGCTCCGGCAGCTACCACGCTATGTTTACCAATGGTAACACCTGCAGTTAGCACGGCATTGGCTCCTACCCAGCAATCATCTTCAATAACAATAGGAGAGGTCGTAACCGGTTGCAGCGAAATGGGCGTTTCAACATCAGTGTAAGTATGGTTTAGCCCGCTCATTACAATATTTTGTGCCAGTATTACATTATTACCAATGCTTACCGGGCCTATTACCACATTGCCAATACCTATTCTTGAATTATTGCCTATACTTACCGCGCCAACACCGTTATTGACGGTAGCAAAGTCTTCAATAGTGCTGTAATTGCCGATACTGAAAGGTTGAAACGGCAGAACGTCCATACGGGTTCTGTGGCAAATAGTTACTCCTTTGCCTTTTTTATGAAAAAACGGATTAACAAACCACGCTACCCAAAGCCTGGGCCTTGCCTGATGTTTGGGTATTAAACACCAGTGCACAAATTGCTTCAGGCTCTGGTTGGTTTTAATTATTTGTATAATTGACATGGCCGTGTAATTACTTTTTGAAAAGATGTTTCTGCACACGAAACACCAGCGCTTTCCAGATACCACCGTCAATCTGGATACGTCTGTCGTTTGTCCAGACTTTGGCGTCATAATCAGAAACCACCGCAATTTTACCTCCGGCTTCCATCAGTCTGTAACCCATCATGCCATCTACTGCGGCATAGCCGCCTTTATTACGTGCAATGCCTCTGAAGGTACGTTGCACAGGTATATCATAGCCGTTTACTTCAATACCTTTTTGGGTTATAAATGCACTGTTGTAACCCAAAACGTTCAGATATGGTGTGTTTTTCTCGTTTTTACGAATCACAAAGCCACTCAGAAACTCATAAATTCCATATTGCCAGCGAGGGGTTTTATCGCTCGGTAAAAAGGCATAGGTTCCATGCACGCAATACACATTGTCTTTTTCGCCTTGTTTCAAAGCATTTATCATTGCATTAATCCAACCCGGCGGATACAAGGTGTCACTGTCGGCAGACAGCAGATATTTTCCTTTGGCCTTATGCAAGCCCTGTATACGGGCATGCCCTACGCCTTGTTTTTCTTCAAAAAGTACATTTATGCCCAGTCTTTTCAGCAACGCATTGGTGCCGTCGGTAGAGTTATTATCAACTATAATAAGTTCTGTCGGGTATTCAGTATTGGTGTTGGCGAGAGAAATTAAAGTATGCAGAATACCTTCTTCTTCGTTCCAGGCCGGTATTAAAATACTGGCAACCGGATTTTCAACATTGAATCTGGCTAATTTGTTCTTTAGCTCGTCAATTTCGCTTTCAGTATATTGATTAATCAGTAAAGGCTTGCTAAGAATCTGCTTTACCCAACCAGGTAAGGAAATTGCATCCATTTCTATAAAGTTTGATGTTAAAAACCAGACAGCAAACCGGTTGGCTGCTGCAATATGTGTTTTAATATAAATAGGTTCGGTTCAAAGAGATTCTTATACGTTTTCTGACTGCAAAAGTGCAGGGAAGGTCATAAAGAATATCTTCATGTCATACTTGAAAGAGAAATTCCGGGCATATTCAATATCCAGCTGAATACGCTCTTCTTCTGTCATTTCTTTTTTGCCTTTACCACGTTTGGTAACCTGCCAAAGCCCGGTAAGGCCGCCGGGGCCGGCAAAGCGTTCTATGTATTCGTCGGTAGTTAGTTTTTCGGCTTCATAAAGCGGCAAAGGCCTGTTACCTACAAGCGACATATCGCCGAGGAATATATTAAATAACTGTGGGAGCTCATCAATACTGGTGTTGCGTAGAAAACGACCCAGTTTGGTAATGCGCGGGTCATTCTGAAACTTCATAAAGGCTGCTTTCTCTTTTTTCTCAGACAGATACATTTTCTCACAAATCATTTCTCCGTCCATATATAACTGCTGCTGGCATGAGCCAATGGCCTGGCAGGTATCGCATAACCCGGCAATCTGTTTTTGTTCGGTTTGCTTGGTGTACATATTCAGCGACCCCATGTTTTTTATCAGCTGGTCGGCATCTGTACGCATGGTTCTGAATTTGTAAATACTGAATATCTTGTAACCGGCCCCTACACGCTTTGAAAGATATATGACAGGCCCTTTGGAGTCAAGCTTTATCAGAATAGCAACAATTATTAACAACGGCGAGAGTAGTAATAACGCAAGGCCTGTGGTGGTAACATCGATGAATCTTTTCCAGAAAGGTATTTTTACATCAAGTATACTGGCTTTGGTTTGCTGCATGGCCTTGTAATGCCGACGCTTGATAAAGTATTCAAGGCGGACTATTAAATCGCCTGAACTAAAATCGATAGGATATATATCATCACCGCCTTTTTCCTGTACTTCTTTAATTAATCCTGCTGTAATATTTTCGCTGGTAACTATCACCGGTAGAGAGCGAGTCCATGCTTGTCCGCGAATCGTTTCAAGGAATTTAAGACCGTCGTTACCTTTATTGATAACAATGGCATCTGGAGGGTAGGTGTTTTTAAGATAATTAAGACAATCTTCCGGAGTACCCATAATTTTAATATGGATTTTTTTTCCGAACTTCTTCAGGAAATCAACCACTACTTTGTCGTCTCTTTCAATAAAAATAATCTTAATCGGGAGCTTTTCCTCCTCCGGTACAATAGCAGTATTAGGTAAAGGATTATTCATATTATACAGATGAGTTTTCTACGAATCAATGATGGATTTTGGCTTAACCCTGCGCAAAATAGCTTTAATTTTGGCATGTACCTCCATAGGGTTAAAAGGCTTGAGCATAAAGTCGTCGGCACCCAGATTCAGGCATTCTATTCGTTCTTTGCTTTCGTCGGTTCCTGAAAGTATAATAATTGGCAGGTCTGAATACAAATTGCTTGACCTGATTACTTTGGTAAACTCTTTTCCGTTCAGATTCGGCATATTCAAATCAGCAATTATGAAGTCGGTATCATTACCTGCTTCCAGCCAGTTCATGCCTTCCATGCCATCATTTTTTACAGTAACTTCAAATTCTTTGTTAAGGAAATGCTCTAAAACCTTTCTGATACTAGCCTCATCATCAATTATCAGAAGTTTTAACTTTTTGCTCATGGTTTTTTAATTTATTGAGAAATAGTAGAAACATCGCTTTTCCTGCTAATAAGCCTGCAAGTCCTGAAACCTTGAAGCAATTATTTTGCCAAAGTATTCATTATCTGATTATTAGTATTCACGTGTGATTCCTGTGCTGCTACTGCTGTTGAAAAATACTAAAATAGGCAGGGTACAAAATTCAAGCGATTTAAGCCCGTAATTATAAACATGACCCGAAAAATGAACTATTTCGAGCCTTTTTACTGGCTTTAAGGTCACTTTTAATAGCTGACCACTGATTTTTTGAAAATTAGTAAAAAATCTTATTGGTTGGTAAAAAAAAATAGAATTTGATTGTTAATAATATTCTTTCAGCGGTGTATGTTTGATTGAAAGTGTTGTTAATTAGCTCATTATTAGTTGTTTAAGGGTTTATTTTCGTGCTTGCTTTACCTGTTTTTTTTTCAGCTTGCCCACAATTGCTTTGTTAAATGGCTTAATGACTGGTCTTTGTTTAATGATTCTAATGTTATGACGAGTAAATGTTAAACGTTTTCCCGGGGTTTATTCTATAAGTTAATGTAGAAATTGGTCACTTTTTGTGGTATTGAAGTATTAATATCAAACATGAAAATCATAGGCTGGGCAAATAGCTCATCTGTACGAATAAATGTTTTAGTTAGAAGTAAAATAAATCGTAATTAAAGCAAAAAGCCCCTTGTTTTAGGGGCTTCTTTGTTGGCGATAACAGAGGCGCACAGCCATTACTTTTTCAACTTTTTATATCTTAACAATCCTTCTAAGAAATAGTAGTCAGCATACACTAGTGGCACATCAATTTCTGATTTCAGAGGCTTGGCGCCTACTGAGTGCTTTAAAATAAAATGGTTGTTTTCGCCTAAGTTCGCTTTATAAGCAGGGCTTGACAGGCTGGCCAGCATGGTTTCGGCTGCGTTGAAGTACACCTTACTTTTGGCTTTGCTTACATAAGTGCTTAGCTCTAATAAAGCAGATGCCGTAATGGCGCCAGCTGATGCATCCCGTTCCTCGTTCGGGATATTGGGTGCATTAAAATCCCAATAAGGAATTTTATCTGCCGGAAGGTTCGGGTGATTCAGATAGTAATCGGCAATCTTCTCTGCCTGGGCCAGATACTTTTTGTCTTTGGTTTCGCGGTACATATCTGTGTAACCATAAAGGGCCCAGGCTTGTCCACGTGCCCAAGCCGACTCATCAGCATAACCCTGATGGGTACCTTTTTTCAGCACTTCGCCGTTTTCGCCATAAGCTATTACATGGTAGCTGCTTCCATCAGGTCTGAAATGGTTTTTAAGCGTGTTATCGGCATGGGTAACACTCAAATTATAAAAATCCTTGTTGCCCGATTCTCTTGCTGCCCAGAACAAAAACTCCAGGTTCATCATGTTATCTACAATTACCGGATACTTATAACCTTTCCAGTTATTCCACGATTTGATAACGCCAACTTTCGGGTCGAAGCGGGTAGCTAAAGACTTGGCGCCGGTTAGCATAATTTCTTTATATTGCTCATTTCCGGTTAGTCTGTATCCGTTTCCGAACGGGCAGTACAGCATAAAGCCCAGGTCATGTGTGCCGGTATTAAATTTCTCTTTCTCAACGGCCATTGTCCATTTATGCGCTGCATCTTTCCATTTTGGATCCTTGGTTTGCTCAAAAATGTACCATAGCGAGCCACCGAAAAAGCCGCTGCACCACCAGCTGGTAGGCATATCTCTGGCCGACCCATCAGGGTTGGTTGATTGCGGCGTTTTGGTAATATCAGGGTGGCTTTTCAGCATGCCTTCATATTGCTGTGCGGCAAAGGCAAATTCTTTGGCCACATCTATCTTCTTTTGTCCGAAAACAAATGTCGATAAGCCAAACAATACCGCCGTAAGTTTTGTGGTGAGTTTCATAGTTTATATCAGGTTGAATTTAATAATTAATGTATGCGTAAACCGGGTAAGATTACCGTAACTCAGGAATAGTGATAAAGTCCATATCTGTAAAAGATTGGTTTTCTCCGGCCATTCCCCAGATGAACGAGTAGTTTGAAGTACCACAACCTGAATGAACCGACCACGGCGGTGAGATAATGGCCTGGTGGTTGCCTACCCATAAATGACGGGTTTGCTGTGGCTGACCCATCAGATGCAACACTGCGTGGCTTTGAGGTACATCAAAATAGCAGTACACTTCCATCCGGCGGTCATGAGTGTGCGATGGCATGGTGTTCCATACACTGCCCGTTTGCAAAACCGTTAGACCCATCACCAACTGGCAACTTCTGATTCCATCGAGATGAATATACTTATAAATAATACGTTGATTGGCTGTTTCAACAGAACCCATACTTGCCGGTGATGCCTCTTCTTTGGTCATCAGGCGGGTAGGGTAGGCCGCATGTGCAGGTGCCGAAAGAACGAAGTACTTGGCAGGGTTTGCATGGTCTATACTTTCAAAAATTACATTTTGTACGCCTTTGCCTGCATATAGGCAGTCAAGTTTATTGACAGTAAACTTTTCGCCGTCTACAGTAATTTTCCCTTCACCACCTACATTGATAATCCCTATCTCTCTTCTTTCAAGAAAATATTCAGCCTTCAGGTCTTCATAATTACCAAGAGACACCGGTTCTCCTACGGGCATTACGCCACCAAGTATCATGCGGTCGTAATGAGAGTAAACCAGATGTATCTGATTGGGTGAAAACAGGGTTTCTACCAGAAAATTGTCTCTTAACTGGCTGGTATTCATTCCTGCTGTTTCGGCAGGGCTACTTTCATATCTTGATTGCATGTTGCTATTGTTATAGTTTAAGAATTGTCTGATTTATGAATGCGTCTCATCTGCCCATCCAACCTCCATCAACTGTTAGTATGGTGCCGTGAACATAATCTGAGGCCTTAGAAGCCAGAAATACAGCCGGGCCTTTAAAGTCTTGTGTTTCGCCCCATCTGCCAGCCGGAATACGTGCCAGAATAGACGTGCTTCTCTCAGGGTCGTTTCTGAGTGCCTCTGTGTTATCTGTGGCAATATAGCCCGGGGCTATGGCATTTACGTTTACACCTTTGCTGGCCCATTCGTTTGCAAGCGCTTTTACAAGGCTGCCAATAGCACCTTTGCTGGCAGCATAACCGGGTACATTAATACCCCCCTGAAACGTAAGCAATGAGGCAGTAAAAATAATCTTACCCGATTGTTGTGCAACCATACGTGCGCCAATCTCACGTGCCAAAATGAATTGGGAGTCCAGATTGATGGTCATCACTGTGTCCCAGTATTCGTCCGGGTGTTCGGCGGCTGGTTTACGAAGTATCGTGCCTGCGTTATTTACGAGAATATCAATTATCGGAAAATCGGCCTTTACCTGTTCAATAAACCGATAGAGGCTGTCACGGTTACTGAAATCGGCCTGATAGGCTTTAAAGTTTTTGCCTAATGCCTTAACGGCCACTTCAACTTCGCTGCCTTGTAAGGCTATACTGGTTGATACGCCAATGATATCTGCCCCGGCTTCTGCCAGGCCAATGGCAATGGCTTTACCTATACCTTTGTTGCAACCTGTAACAAGTGCAACTTTGCCTGAAATATTAAACATTTGGATGTCGATTGAATTTTTCAAAGATAATACTACTTATGCAAGCTGTTGTGCCGAACCAAATTATATGCTAAGATGCAAACGGAATACAGGCCGATACAAATATGTTTATGACTTTATTTATGCAAACGTTGTCGGGAACGTTACCAAAAAGGCATTTTCCGCGCTAGGTTTTGATAATTTTAATATCTTTGATTGTCGATTCTACGCCCATTGGCAGGCGCGTAAGCAGTGTTGTACTTTAATAATTTGTATTTTTTCGTAATCCATTGGAAGCCATCACCATTAAAGATATTGCCAGGGCACTTAATTTGTCTACTTCTACGGTGTCAAGAGCGCTAAGGGGAAGCTATGAAATTAACCCTGATACCAAAAAGCTGGTATTAGAGTATGCCGAAAAGGTGAATTATCACCCCAACCCGATTGCCCTTAGTTTAAAAGAAAACAAGAGCCGGGCAATAGGGGTAATAGTGCCTGAAATCGCCAACCACTTCTTTTCTCAGGCAATCAATGGGATAGAGGCAGAGGCCTATGAGCGGGGCTACCATGTGGTGATATTTCAAAGCCATGAGTCGTATGAGCGAGAGTGTAGCAATATTCAGCATCTGGTTGGGCGAAAGGTAGACGGTGTGCTGATATCGCTGTCCGGGCAAACCACCGATACCGGTCATTTGCTTGAAATACAAAAGAGGGGCGTACCTCTGGTGGTTTTTGACCGCATTACCAACGACATTGAAACCAACAAAGTAATAGCAGATAATTTTCAGGGAGCCTTTCAGGCTACCGAACATCTGATTCTGAACGGACGAAAACGCATTGCCCATATTACCAGCCCGTCATTGTTATATACAACCCATGAGCGGCTGGAAGGCTACAAAGCTGCGCTGGCAAAATACGGTATTGCCTTTGATGAGAACCTGGTAAGGTATTGCGGATTTGCACCCGAAGAAGCCCGGCAGGTGATTTTTGAACTGCTGGACACCCAAAAACCTGATGCCATTTTTACCGCCAGCGACCGCCTGGCGCTGGATAGCTTTGCTGCTGTAAAAGCCAAAGGCATACAGATACCAGACGAGGTAGCCTTTATTGGCTTTACTAATCTGGGAGTAGCCCACCTGCTTGACCCGCCTCTAAGTACTGTTGTGCAACCTGCCTTTGCCATTGGTAAAACCGCGGCTGAAATCTTACTGAATACGATTGAGAAAAAGCAAAATGCCTCTGAAATAAGAACCATCAGGATTGCCACCGAACTAAATCTGCGGCAATCATCCAAATAAAAATCCGCAGGTCAGAAACATGCGGATTTTGAGCCTAAACTATTTATAAACTAAATGATGAGTGTAAGTCAGAATTATTGAATGGCAATGTTAAAATCAAGGTTTACGTCGTCACTACCAGGGGTAATGGTGCCATCTTTTACATCTTTTCCGTTTACTGGTGGTTGATGTCTCAATTGTACTTTTAGTTTACCTGTACCGGCTGAACCAGTTTTTACAGTGCCTGTCAGGCCAATCGGGAAATTACGCACGTCTTTATCTCCATAAGTATAAGTTAATAAACCTGACGGCGAAGGCGTAAACACAAAAAGGTGTTCCTGACTTTCTTTTTGTACTTCTTCTGTAATATTATCAGCAGGATTCTTCGATTCGTCCATCAACTCTACTGTTAACGTGTACGTAGTATTGGCTGCAAGAGCAATATTGTCAAATTTTAAGGGGGCATTTCCTCCATCACCGTCCGGGTCATTAAAAACAAAAGTTTTAGTAGTACCACCCGACGTGAAGTTTAATTTAACCGTTGTGATAATTTCATTCTCATCTTCTACATCTACCGATTCTTTTTTACAGGCTGCCACCGAAAGCAAGGCAGCTAACGCCATACTTTTGAAGAGAATTACGCGACTTCTTTGCATGATATTGAGATTTAGTGTTTTACGTACAAATGCAACAATGGTGCAAATATAATTTTGAGAAACTTATAATGCAACAATATTGCAAAAATTAATGTCTCGTTTTAGAATGTGTATTTAGCCCTAAGGGTTACGTTTCTGCCAATTTCATCAGCAAAATATCTGAAACGGTTCAGGTAGTCGCGGTATTGGGTGTTGAACAGGTTGCTAACGCTGGCCGATACCCCTAAATTATTATTGCGCCCCAAATTGATTTGCTGACTGACAGTAGCTGACCAGAGCGAGTATGCCGGAGGAGGAGGCGCAAAGTCGCCGCCGTATTGGTTAAATACAATTTCGGCTGACGGTATATCGCTAAAAATAACTTTGGCAGGTACCCGCGTTTGTTTAGCCACATAAAGATTAGTGAGCGACAAGCCGGTTTTCTTCCAGTCATAATGCAGGGTGTTTTCCCACCTGTTGGGTGGAATCATAATCAGCGGCTGGTTGTGGCTGATGTCCTGCGCCTGCAGGTAAGACAGCTTTGAATTAAGTGAAACACCCTTATACAACAAGAAATTGCCGCTCAGGTCGAAGCCCCTGAAACGGGCGTCAGTCTGGGCATATCTGAACTCCGGAAAAGCGCCCCTGATGGTTAAGGTTGGCCTGCCGGTTGGCGATAAAAAAATAAAGTCTCTTATATAGTTATTGTACAGGTGTAGTTCCAGCTGTACCAGTTTGGTAATGTAATTGGTTGTAAACGACAGATTGGTAGCTATTTCGGGCTGTAGGGTTTCATCACCTTTTTCATAGCTGGCAGCGCCGTGGTGTACACCGTCGCTGTAAAGTTCATTAACCGTTGGCGCTCGCCAGGCAGACGTCAGGTTCAGTATCAGATTCCACTGAGCGTGCGGTCTGTAGTTTACCCCAAAAGTGCCGGTAAAATTCTGGTTCTGCTGGTTATTATTAACCACAGCCTGCTGGCCTCTGGGTATTCTGTAAACATCCAGATTCCTGAAATCATACCGCATTCCGCCTTCCATTTCCCAACGGTTGCGCACCAGGCGTTCTATCAGAAATATGCCACCTGTATAATTCTGAAAATTGGGTATCAACACCGTCGATGAGCTGGGTTTCTGAAGTGTGCCACTGGTAATATTCTGCTGAAAATTACCATTCAGACCCACAGAGCCGGTAAACAAACGGGCTATGGGCTTATGCTCAAAAAGCAATTCGCCTGTATAACTGGTTAGCTGAAACAGCTGCACAAGGTTTTTGTCGCCTCTTAATACGTCAACCTCTTTGCGGTAATTGAACTGTCGGCCCAGTGTTAATGAAATTTTTCCACCTCTGGTTTGTGCAACGGTTTTTAATTTAAGCAGGTTATGCTGCACATCCTGATACGGCCTGCCAATGGCATAAGTAAAGGTTTCGGGGGTATAAATACTTAATGGTCTGCCTCGTTCTATGGCCTGCACCAGGTCTGTTACATTACCGATATGCGAACCGGAAAACACACCTATTTTGGTATTAAACTGGCTGAAGAAAACCTCAGACACCGAGTTTCTTCGTCTGTAATTGGCATTAACTGAAAAGTTTACTTCAGATACCCCCGTGTTGGCCAGCCGGTAATCGGGTGTTGAAATGTCGCCCCCTCTTTTATATGTTCCCTGAACTCTTACGCCGATTGATTGCGGTACATCTGCTTTTTTAGGGCGCAATCCTCCTTCCAGAATACCTGACGTTACCACCTGATGCCCGTTTGTAAAATAGACTGTGTTTACTTCACCACCTATCTTCGTAGAATCAGGAAGTGCATCAGGTTCTACCAAAATTACACCAGCAATGGCATCAGAGCCGTATCTTACGCCTGCAGCGCCTTTCAGCACCGTTATTTTTTTAGCCACAAAGGGGTCAATTTCAGGGGCGTGTTCGCTGCCCCACTGCTGGCCTTCCTGTCTTACGCCGTTGTTCATTATCAGCACCCGGTTAGAGTGCATGCCGTGTATAACAGGCTTGGCAATTGAGCTACCGGTTTGCAGGGTAGTTACGCCCGTTATCTGTTTCAAGGCTTCACCCAGCGACTGCCCCCGGGTCTGGTCCAGGGCTTCGTTATCCAGCACATTTCTGGTTTGTGTCAGATTATCAATTTTTTCGGCTTTAATATCTACATTGGCCAGGTGAAGTTCGTCTTCCGAAAGCTTTATATCCTGTTCGGCTCCGTGTTCAAGTTTAATGGTATAGGTTTTTTCCTGATACCCCACAATACGCCCTATAACCTTATAAGTGCCCTGGCATAAGTTGGTAATGCGGTAGCGGCCGTCTACATCTGTTGTCGTACCTTTGTTGAGTTCTTTTATAAGTACCACTGCACCCACAATGGGTTGTTTAGTGGCATTGTCGCGCACTACGCCCTGTATAAAGCAATCGCAATGGGCGTTGGCTGCAGGGGTTTCTTCTTTTGTTTGTGAAAACGAAAAATGAGATATGAGGCAGAAAAGAATGAGTGCGACTTTCTTCATAGAATAGTGTACGGATCTGAAACCGTACTTTAACAAATGCAATTATGTTGCAAAATTATAAAGAAAGATTGAAACTCTTAAAAAAGAGCATTAAAAGTAGATGAAAACTCTAAAATAATAGCTGTCTTTTGCCGATGTTCCACCTGATACCAGTTGAGAAAATATTGCTTTTGAGGTTTTCTGGCGTTTTTGAGTAGCTAACCTGCCTGTGCTGGAAACCCGCATCTATAAAGAAATTATGAAATAGCATATATGATACGCTAATGTCTGTAAATCTTATTTTTGCCTTGTTTCCCTGCCCTATATAATTATTATACTCACCCGGCCTCAGCAGGTTGTAATTCCGCAGTATGTCGCCTCCGTAGTTAACATTGTTTATGTCTTCACCGTGCCCGGCTCTCATCAGGTTATAAGTAAATGTAAGCCTTGGTGCAGGCTGGTAGCGAACGTTAATTAAAAATTCTCTGAAATTGGCGCCTAACGGGTGAGCCATAGGCATATTATAATGTACAAAATTGCTGTAGCTTGAGTTATGGCTGTATGTATACGGCCTTGCCACATTGTATTCAAGTTGCAGGTCAAGATTTTTTATAGTGAGCGCGTCTATATAACGCATACCCAGCTGGGTAGCATATTTGGTGGCCCACCAGCCTTTTTTCTTAAAATGTTTGAAATTAAACTCATCAAGCACCAACTGGCCATAAAATGAAAACCTGCGCGCCAGGTTAAGTTTAAAGTCAGCACCCACAATAGAGTTATCAACGCTGCCCAGGTGGCCTTCCACAAATCGGTAAAAAATAATGGGGTTAATGTAGTTTACATCAAAACCAACTTTTCTTTGCCCGTATGAGATGGTTTCAAAAATGCCGAAATTCAGGTTTTTAGTTACGTTTAGGCTTAAATGATGAAACGTAAAAAATTTGGGTGGCCGCCGTTCGGTGCCATCTGCGGCTATGGCGGTCTGCTTATTAACGGTTTGTGCAAAAATAGTTACATACTGAAACCGGCCTACCTGTGTGGTGGTTTTAAGATGCAGGTAAGGCGCCGAGAAGTCTGACAGAATCAGTGAGCGTATGCCAGAGCCGATAAAGTTTTTATCGTGCCCAAACTGCATGGTAATGTTCTTCAGTATTTTAAAGGTAATATAACCACGGGCCGAAAAGAAATCTGTAACGAAACGGGTAGAGTCGTCATCTATAATTTTGGTGAAACCTTCATAAGGGAAACCGTCGTAACGTTTGGCGTAATCTTTCACATATTGCGGGTAAACTATCTGATTTTCTGTCAGCATTGAATAAAAGCCCAGCCTTTTGCTGAAATTGCCACGTATCTCAATGCCACGCGTATTGGTGTAAAGAGAGTTGACAGAACGGTTATCTGAACCGACAGAAAAGTTGACAATAGGGTTGAGGTGTATGTCAAAATCATCGTTATTGAACTGATAAAAGTCTGATTTTTTGACAAATAGCTGCTTAAAAACAGGTTTTCTGCTGTTAATCTGTTCAAGTTTTGCTGCCGGTATAGAGTCGGTGTAGCTATCTGCCAGCCATTCCCAGCTGTCGTTTTGCAAATAAGCAAGATTAAACAGGTCTGTTTTAGATAACCCGGCCAGCGAGTCTTTTTCAAGCCCGGAAGTTAATTGAACCAGGTCTTTACGAAACCCCGGTTTAATATTGCTGAAGAGTTTATTGGATAATCGGTTGCCTTTTATTTCGTATCGTTCCAGAAGATGCTGATAGTCGTTGTTCAATGGTGCATAGGTACTTTGAGCCAAAGAAGTGCAACACATTACTGCCAGAAAAAAAAATAAACTCAAACGCATTAAGATATGTTTTTGCAATCGTTAGGGCTTTTAAATGCGAAAATACAGATAATTCCTTATTTTGTACTATAGAAATTTTAATTTTGTAGTATTAACAAATAAAAATTAAAATTCTTCTGAACAATTGTTTATCGATTTTGATTATATAGTCGGGTTTTATTATTCATCACACCATGAAGTCGTTCGTTATACCGGAAATTTATAAAAGTAATGTTATAGGAAGAATAAAGGAGATTCGCCGGTTAAAAGACAGGCTGAAGAAAGATTTTTCTCCTACCGAACTCGACTTTGGCTCTGTCAGGTTTCTCATTGCAAGGCATTTCGGCTTTTGCTATGGCGTTGAAAACGCAGTAGAAATTGCCTATAAGACGATTAACGAAAATCCGGATAAACGCATTTTTTTGTTAAGTGAAATGATTCATAATCCTGACGTAAACGCCGACCTGCTGTCGCAGGGTGTGCAGTTTCTGATGGATACCAAAGGTAACCAGTTGATTGACTGGAGCAACCTGCAACCAGATGATGCTGTTATTGTACCGGCTTTTGGCACTACGCTAGAGATTCAGCAGCAACTGGAACAATTGCGGATTGACCCTTACAGGTACGATACCACCTGCCCTTTTGTAGAAAAAGTCTGGAATCGCGCGCAGCAGATAGGCGAAAGAGGCTACTCTATTGTGGTGCATGGCAAACCCGGGCATGAAGAAACCCGTGCAACTTTTTCGCATAGCAAAGAAAACGCCCCGACTGTGGTTGTAAACAACATGGCCGAGGCCTGCCAACTGGCTTTATACATTACCGGCGCTTTACCTAAAGACCAGTTTTATGTTGATTTCGCCGGGCAATACTCGCAAGGGTTTGACCCCGACAAAGACCTGGCGCGTATAGGGGTGGTAAACCAGACAACCATGCTGGCGTCTGACACCCAGGCCATTGCCGATTACCTGAAACAGGTAATGATAACCCATTACCAGTTGCAGGGCCCTGAAATTGAAAAGCATTTTGCCAATACCCGAGACACCCTCTGCTATGCTACCAACGATAACCAGGAGGCCACCTACGCTTTATTGCAGCATGAAGCCGACTTTGCCGTAGTAGTTGGGGGCTATAACAGTTCTAATACCTCGCATCTGGTTGAGCTTTGTGAAGAGAAACTCCCTACGTTTTTTATTCAGTCGCAGGATAAAATTCTGGATAAAAACCTTATCCGTCATTATAACCTTCATACCAGAACGGAGGTAACAAGCCCGTTTATTGAGGAGAAGGAAAAGACCACCATCATGCTTACCTGCGGAGCTTCGTGTCCTGATGCCGTAATGGAATCAGTGATGCTTAAAATTTTATCTTTTTTTAATATTTCAAAAGAAATAACACAAGCGGTTGAGGCGTTAAATCAGTAGACGTGTAGATGAGTACACATTAATTTTGTGATATTTTTTTAATGAAAAATTAAACTTTTTTGTTTCTGGTATTGAAGAATTATTTAGTAAATTTACACCTACTAGTCGCTAATAACCATTCTAATCAACTGATGACTTATGAAAATGTTAGACTATGTAAAAGTGATCCTGGAGAAAGTGAGTTTTGAAAGTAGTTTGTTTGAAAAAGAATTAAAGAAATCCCTTAAATTATTGTCATTCCGAGAGATACGTGAGCTAAGAAAGTGGTGTTATCTGAAATTCGGAAATATATACCGGGGAATTCTGAACAAAACTTTCCGTCGGTCACAGTTAAGTGTTTAGATGAACAGCCTCTCAGCCCGCTGAGAGGCTGTTTTATTTTTCATCGTTAATGGCATAATAATTATAATCGTTCAATAGCTGTTTCAGAAACTCAAAATTGTCTTCATTGCTCTCAATTTTAAGCAGATTTTTAATGTGCTGTGCCAGCTTAGCTGCAATTGCCGGGTTCATCAATCTGTCTCCTTTCTCCATAAGCAGCTTTATGCTGTTAATGTCTTTGTCTGACAAACGCATAATTTCCGGATACTTCGGCTTATAGCCGCTGGCCTTGGTTGCGTAGGCATAAATGGTGTCTTCTATGTAAATAATCTTTTCTTTGGTTTTTACCACCACCGTGTTGGCTGCCATGTCGCCCAGGCGTTGTTGCTTGTCAGACAGCAAAATGAGTAGTCCGCCAACCAGCGGGCTGAATATCGCCAAAGCCGAAAAAGCCTGATGAATAGCCATAAACAAAGAAAATATCCAGGTATCGGCCCCTAGAAACAACCAACGCGTAGCGCATTGGTAAACCGACGGATAATTGCCTTCAACACCTACCACCCTGATTTTCAAAAGATATTTACCCGGCGACTGGCCTTTATTAAGCCACTCGAACAAGAATGAGTAAAATATAAATGGCGTGTAGATAATAAATGAAAGCACTAAATTATTGATAGACAGGGTATCAATGCTAATAAACGACACCGCAATTATGTATACCCATTTAATTGCCCAGTCTATCAGGTAAGCGCCAAAACGTGCGCCGGCACTGGCCAGCTCAAATCTTAAATCGATATTCAGATAGGTGGGAATAGATAGAAATTTCATTTTTCAGAATCTTTGCTTCAGTATTTTATTAACATCAGAATGTAAATTTCAAATATAATCTAAAATTTGCTATCTTGGGATTTTAAACCAAAATATGAGGGAAAGTACTTTTATTGACAGAAACTTTAAGCGGTGGGAAGAAATTGAAAATGACTTAAAAACAGATCCTGATGAAATATCTTCTGATTTCATCGACTTAATGAACGATTTGTCTTATGCTCAGACGCATTATCCACACAGTAAAATAAGCCAATACGTAAACTCGCTTTCTTCAAGGGTTTACAAAAAAATATTTCTGCATCAGAAACAAAACAAAAATCCTTTTTACCATTTCTGGGTAAAAGATTTTCCGGCAATACTGGGGCATCATTCACGCATACTCTGGTTATCTGCTGCCATTTTTTTTACCTTTTGTTTGCTGGGCTATGTATGCTCTTTTATTGACACCGGTTTTATTGAAGGTATTCTTGGTTCAGATTACGTCAGGATGACAGAAGCCAACATCAAAAAAGGCGAGCCCTTCGGTGTGTACAATTCGGCACAGCCCTTGAATATGTTCATGAGCATTTTTGCCAATAATCTGAGGGTAGGGCTGATGGTTTTTATTACCGGTATTTTGTTAGGAACAGGAAGTTTTTATCTCACTTTTACCAATGGCATAATGATAGGCGCATTTTTCTCGCTCTTCATTCAGAATAATCTCGGAACAGATGCTATATTTGTGATTATGCTGCACGGCACTTTTGAACTCATGGGCCTGGTGCTTGAGTGTATGGCAGGCCTTATTCTGGGTTTAAGTTTTCTGTTTCCTGGCACACTTACCAGAAAACAGGCGTTCAGAAAGGGGCTGTCGGAAAGCGTAAAAATATATATCGGAACCATACCTTTTACTACCATTGCTGCGCTGATTGAGAGCTACGTTACCTATCTGGGTAAGCAGGGTTTTGAGACCACCAATATATTTGTTTTGCTGTTTTTATCTCTTGTCTTTATAGGTAGTTGGCTTTTTGTTATCTGGTACTTTTTTATTTATTCTAAAAAGCTGACTGAAAAATATCCGTATGAACAATACCTTGAAGCTATTATTCATAAATAAGCTCTTTATACCAGTATTGATTCTCTTTTTTGCAGCAACACCATCTTTTGCGCAGGACGACAAGCCCCTGGCAAAAGCGCATGTGGATTCGCTGAAAAAAAGTGAAGAAAAACTATGGTATGTTGATAATTTTAAAGGAGAACAAAAACAAAAAGCCCGTACACCCAAGGCTCTTAAAAAGAGCAATACCGATAACCGGGCGCTGGCATACCTGCTGGCCACAATTGGTGCCATATTTAAAGTATTGGTGTGGGTGGTTATTGCCCTGGCGCTGGCTGGTGCCGGTTATTTGATTATTAAAAACCTGAAAGATTTTGAATTCAGAAATAATCCGGCAGTACCTGTAGACACCTCGGTATTAGAAACCGGAAATCTGGACCTGAAAGTGGTGAACACCCTTGACCTGAACGCCCAGATTGAAAAATGTATACAGGATAAAAATTACCGGCTCGCTGTGCGGTATTACTACCTGTGGGTAATGAAAATGCTGAACGAAGCACAGCTGATAGAATTTAATATTGATAAAACCAATCAGGATTATACCCGTGAACTAAGCCGTAAAACTGCTTTTTCAAAAGAAAGGCTCGGGCTGTTCAGGCAGTGTACCCATTATTACGAATACCTGTGGTTTGGCAATTTTACCGTCTCTGATGCCGCCTTCCTGAACATTGAAAAAACTTTTAAGGGTTTCCTTAACCATAAGGCATGACTAAAAAACTATTCATTACAGGTGCAATTCTGATTGTAGGGGCCATCTTGATTATTTTCGGCATTAGCAGGTTATCTGCCCGTAGTAAAAAGTTTGATAAGTTTTTTACCGTAAGCCCGCATTCTTACAGGCCTTATGATTGTAAATTTTTTTATGATGAACTGGTGCGTAACTCCGGTGGCCGGTTCACTGAAAATGACCTGAGCTTTGAGAACAGCAACTACGGCATATTAGACACTGCCAGAAATAGTTATGTGGTGGTTTCGCCATATTTTTATCCGTCCGGAGAAGACATCCACCAGCTTAAAAACTTTGCCGGTAGAGGGAATACGGTTTTTATAGCGGCATATAGCCTGTCAACCGAGCTTATCGATTCACTGTATTATTCGCCCCACAGCGATATGGTGGGTTTGCTTTTTCCGCCTGCGCTAAAAGAGAGCCGCTGGTATATAAACTGGCACGAACAGAACAATACCACCACGCCTTACTATTTATGGGGGCATAAGCCAGCCACGGCTGTGCTAGACTCTGTATTTCTGCTCGGTGAAAACAGCGTTACTGCTATTGATACCCTGATAACCGACGACACCGGCCAGATACAAATGCTCGAGCTGACCTGTGGCGAAGGCCGCATTTTTCTGAGCAGCAACCCTATTCTTTTAAGCAACTATTTTTTGCTTTATAAAAATAACTATACGCTTTTCAATAAAATAGCAGAAAAGATAAATCTGAAAGAAAACAACATCATCTGGGACAATTATTACAACAGCAAGCCCGATGAAAAACTAAATATAGGTAAAAGTAAAGTGTTGGAGGTAATATTTAAAAATACGCCGTTGGTGTGGGCGTTTTATACCTTTCTGGCAGCTATTTTATTGTTTATACTTATTTATTATCGTCGCATACAAAAACCGGTTCCGGTATATGTAATGCCCCGCAATACCAGCGAAACCTACATACAAACGGTAAGTGGTTTATACTGGCAGCAGCAAAATCATAAATCAATTGCCGATAAGGTTATTGCGCAGTTCTTCGAATACCTGCTGCAAAATTACCAGTTGCATCAGAAAGATTTTCAGGAAGCAACATTAGAGAAAATAAGCCGTAAAACCGGCCGTAGCCAGCAGGTAATCAACGAAGTTTACGAGGCAGTCGGTTCGGTCAGGTCTCAGGATGTAATCAGCAAAGAAAGCCTGATTAACCTTTACCAGAAAATTAACTCATTTTACCAGCAATAAAGCATTAGTAATGGAAAACGAAGAAGAAATCTTTAAAAATAGAATTGACCTGGCTGCGGTTACCAAAGCCGTTGACGACATCAAGCAAACGCTTAATCAGATTGTTTTCGGGCAGGAAGAAGTAATAGACCTGGTACTGATTGGCATGCTGAGCGATGGCCACCTGCTGATAGAAGGGGTGCCGGGTGTAGCCAAAACCATGATGAGCAAGCTGCTGGGTAAAGTGCTGGATGTGTCGTTCAAGCGGATTCAGTTTACGCCAGACCTGATGCCGTCTGATGTGCTGGGAACCTCCGTTTTTAATCCTAAAACTCTCGATTTTGAATACAGACCAGGGCCGGTATTTGGTAATATTGTGCTGATTGATGAAATAAACCGGGCTCCGGCCAAAACACAGGCAGCCCTGTTTGAACTGATGGAAGAACGCCAGATAACCATTGACGGCCATACGTACCCGATGGACTCGCCGTTTGTGGTACTGGCAACCCAGAACCCGATAGAGCAGGAGGGAACCTACCGCCTGCCTGAGGCACAGCTTGACCGTTTCCTGTTTAAAATCAATATCGGGTATCCATCGCCCGAGCATGAAGTGCAAATGCTGAAACGCTTCAATTATAACACCTACCATGACCTGGTCAATGGCCTTCAACCGGTTTTAAACAAAGCTGTATTAACCGAATTGCGGCAGCTGGTAAGACAGGTAATAATTGAAGACAACCTGCTGAAATACATAACGTTGCTCATTCAGGCAACCAGAAACTATAAATTGCTTGAGCTGGGCGCTTCTCCTCGTGCTTCTGTGGCCTTAATGCTGGCCTCAAAAGCCAGGGCGGCCTTGTCTGGCAGAGATTTTGTAATACCCGAAGACGTAAAAAGCATGGCAAAACCTACGCTGCGCCACCGGGTTATACTAACACCCGATGCCGAAATGGAGGGTGTTAATGAAGATGAAGTATTAGACAACCTGTTCTCTAAAGTTGAGATTCCGCGCTGATGAACTTCTTTCAATCGTTTTATCTTACCTCACGAACATTCATGGTTCTGGGTATCTGCATCGCTCTTTTTTCAGTAGGGCTGGTGTTTACGCCTGCCTTTGTGCTGGGGCAGTTACTGTTGTGGCTGCTCATGATAGCAGTGCTGGCCGAAACCATCATGCTTTACAGTAAGCAGCAGTTAATTACCAGCACCAGAATTTTACCAAACAGGTTGAGCAACGGCGACGAGAACCAGATTGAGCTTCAGTTAAAAAACTATGTCAATTCGCCTTTAAACCTGACCATCTACGAAGATTTACCAGACCTGCTGCAACTAAGAACCTGGAAGCTGAAGCTGTCTCTAAACAAACTGGCACACCACAAAGCTATTTATAAAGTAAGACCCACGCAAAGGGGCATTTACACCTGGGAACACACCCATGTTTTGTGCAGCGTATCTTTTCTGGCTTTTACTGCCCGCAAAATGAAGTTCGAGGGGCTGTCGTCTGTCAGTTGTTATCCGTCTTTTGAGCAGTTCAAGAAATTGCCTATTCATGCCCTTACCAGCAGCTACGCTGAAACCAATACCACCCATATTCGTAAAATAGGGCAGAGCCTTGAGTTTGAGCAGATAAAAGACTATATAAGCGGCGACAACTACCGGCACATTAACTGGAAAGCCAGCGCCAAGCAGGGGAGGCTGATGCTGAACCAGTATCAGGCAGAACGCAGCCAGGATATTTATATGGTAATAGACATGGGCCGCAGCATGAAAATGCCCTTTAAACAGCAAACCCTGCTCGACTACGCCATTAACGGCACCATCGCCCTTACGAAGTCAATATTAGATGTAAAAGATAAGGCAGGGCTGATAACTTTCTCGTCAAAGTACTGTTCATACCTGCCTGCCAGAAGCGAGTACAAGCAGTTTGGGATAGTAAATGACCAACTATTTAATCTGACGACGGATTTCCTGGAGTCAGACTTTGAGCGGCTTTACAAATTCGTTCGGGTAAAGGTTCGGCAAAGAAGCCTCCTGATTATTTTCACCAACTTTGACTCCATCAATAGTTTGAAGCGAAACCTCCAGTACCTGAAAGCCATTGCCAAGTATCACCTGGTGCTGGTGGTGTTTTTTGAAAATACCGAGATTGTAGAGCTGGTAAGCGAACCGGCCGGTAACCTGCGCGATATTTATACCAAAACCATTGGCAAGCATTTTCTGACCCAGAACCACCTGATTTTAAAAGAACTGGTAAAAGCCGGTATTCAGGGTTTAATTACCCAGCCGCATTTGTTGAGCATTTCAGCCATCAACAAGTATATCCAGATTAAAAAGAAACAAATGATTTAATATAACCCTAAAATTTACTACCCATGTTTAAAGCCCCTTTTTCGTTTGAAGGCCGCATCCGTAGAACAGAGTACGGTCTAAGTATTATTATCTCTACTTTTGCTCTTATGATTGTTGGTACCATCGCTTCAATGCTGCTTACAGCCATACCTGCCATGGGCTTTCTAATGTGGATTCTGGCATTGATACCTCTTACATGGTTTGGGTGGGCTCAGAACGCCAAGCGTTGCCACGACCTGGGTAATAGCGGCTGGTTTCAGTTGATTCCGTTGTATGGGTTATGGTTGTTATTTCAGGATAGCGATTACGGCGTAAACCAGTATGGCTTAAACCCGAAAGGGCTTGGCAATGACGAGGGCTATGACGAGCAGATTAATGAAATAGGCAAATCGTTAGAGCAATAAAATAATAATGGAGCTACCGCAATGGTGGCTCCATTATTTCTGGCAGTTTAATTAACTCTCAATATCCTCTTACCAACTCAGCTGCGCCAAATACGCCTGCGCTGTCGCCCAGTTTGGGTTTCAGGAAAGGTGTTTCTACTACCCGGCTGTTGAAAATCCAGTTTTTCAGTTCTTCGGGGCCTTCGGTATAAATCTCGTCAATGTTACCTACACCGCCACCAATTACAATGGCATCGGGGTCAATTACATTGATAATATAAGAAATGGCTTTCCCGAACGATTTCACCAGATACTGCAAAGTTTGCGTAGCATGTGGGTCTGTACCGGCCAGATGCAACTGGTAAATCTCTTTCATGGTTAGTGTTTTGCCACTTATTTTGGTATAATACCGCTGCAACGACGGCCCGCTGAAAACGGTTTCATTACAACCCTTTTTGCCACAGTAGCAATCGTAGCCGTCTTCTTCCAACACATTATGGCCCCATTCGCCGCCAATGCCGTGTTTGCCGTTCAGCACCTGGCCGTTTATTACCACACCACCGCCAACACCTGTACCCATAATAATACCAAACACCACTTTGGCATCTGGCACTACGTCTTTCACAATACCCATAGTGGCTTCGGCCAGTGCAAAGCAGTTGGCATCGTTGGCAATTTCAATAGGTACACCAATGGCTTTTTCTATGTCTTTCTTCATAAATTGCCCGTTCATGCAGGTGGTGTTGCAGTTTTTCATGGTTTGTGTACTCGGGTCTAAAGCCCCCGGAGTACTGAAACCCACCGCTACCGGTGCCAGGCCTGTTTCTTCCTTCAGTAAATTAATCAGCCGGGCAATCTGGCTGATGATATGCGCATAGCCCTCATGCGCCTCTGTCGGAATCCTCTTTCTTAATAAAACTTCGTTGGTATCGGCGTTCATTACTACGCCTTCAATTTTGGTACCGCCCAGGTCTACGCCCCAAAGTGTTTTCATTTTTTTTGCTTCTGTTATAAGGGAAAAACGCCATTCAAATGTCATTAACATGTTATTAACATATTAGCAGACAACTATACGCAAACATATAGCATCTAAGAGTTAAAGACAAAAAAAACATAGAAAAAGCTAAAAATCGTATTTCGTATGAAACGCACCCTGATGTTTATCGGCATAATCCTTTTGGGAGTAACAGGATTATCTTCTTGCAATATTTATTATGACGACCCCGGCACCGGAATCATCGCAACCGAGTTCCGTCGGGCCGGATACTTCAACCGCATTGAACTCAATGTAGCCGCTGAGGTAATTCTGACCCAGGGCCCTGCCCGTGACATAAAAATTGAAGCAGAAAACAACATTATCCCCCGTATTGTTACCCGTATCAGCGGTAATACCCTTATTATAGACAGCAACGGGGGCTGGTATAGCAACAATAAGGTGAAAATCTGGATACAGACACCCGACGTGTACGGCATCTATGTGTCAAGCAGTGGCCGGGTGGTGAGCGACAACAAGATTTTCGGCAAAAACATTGAGCTGCTGCTGTCGGGTAGCGGGCTGATTGACGTAGCCACCGACATGACCGGCGACGTAGATGCCGAAATTGGCGGCTCGGGGCTGATATATCTGGAAGGCGATACCCGCAACGCTATTTATACCCTGACAGGCAGCGGAAAAATAGAAGCCTTTGGCCTGCGTGCCGACAACACCGATGTGCAGATTAATGGCTCGGGCCGTTGCGAAACCACCGCTTACAATTACCTGGATGTGTACATTGCAGGCAGCGGAATTGTGTGGTTCAGGGGTGCGCCCAGAATCAGCCACCGCATCAGCGGTTCGGGTAAAATAATAGATGCCAACTAATTACCCTTTTACCTTGTAACCTATCCTGAACAGCCTGCATTTCCCGAAAGAGAGTGCAGGTTTTTTTATAGCCTGCCCAGGTGCAGATTCAGCAAAAAATCAGTAATTTTGCATTCTTTTTTATAATTGGAGAGATAACACGTAAGAATACCGGATAACCGATTGGAACCACCGGAGAAACATAAAAGATGTATTGACAGACCACCAGATAAGTATGATAAGCAAAACCTACAATCCGACAGAAATAGAAGACAAGTGGTATCAGTACTGGACTGAGAACAAATTCTTTAGTTCAAAACCAAACCCCGACAAAGAGCCTTACTGTATCGTTATTCCGCCGCCAAACGTTACGGGCGTGTTGCACATGGGTCACATGCTCAACAATACCATACAGGATGTGCTCACACGTAAGGCCAGAATGGAAGGCAAAGAAGCCTGCTGGGTGCCGGGTACCGACCACGCCTCTATTGCCACCGAAGCCAAGGTTGTAGCCATGCTGAAAGAAAAAGGCATCAACAAAAGTGATTTGTCTCGTGAAGAATTTCTGAAATACTGCTGGGAATGGACAGAGAAATACGGCGGAATCATCTTGCAGCAATTACGTAAACTGGGGGCATCTTGCGACTGGGACCGTACCCGTTTTACCATGGAACCCAGCCTGTATGATGCCGTAATTGAGGTTTTTGTTGACCTGTATAACAAAGGTGAGATTTACCGCGGATACAGAATGGTAAACTGGGACCCTCAGGCCAAAACTACGGTGTCGGACGAAGAGGTTATCATGAAGGATATTCAGCAAAAGCTGGTGTATATCCGCTATGATGGCGATGCCGGCAGCATTACCATTGCCACCGTTCGCCCTGAAACCATCATGGCTGATGCCGCCATTTGTGTGAACCCCGAAGATGAGCGTTACCAACACCTCATAGGCACGAAAGTGAGAATCCCGCTCATAAACCGCGAAATCAGCATTATTGCCGATGAATACGTAACCGTTGACTTCGGTACCGGAGCCTTGAAGGTAACCCCTGCACACGACCAGAACGACTACGCCCTTGGCCAGAAACATAATCTGGAAGTGATTGATATACTAACCGATGACGGTAAACTGAACGAACGGGCGAAGATTCTGGTAGGTGAAGACCGCTTTGTGGCGCGTAAGAAGATCATCAAATTGCTGGAAGAATCGGGCAATCTGGAGAAGGTGGAAGATTATAAATCAACCGTTGGTACTTCAGAACGCACCGGAGCCGTCATAGAGCCGAAGGTATCGTTACAGTGGTTCCTGAAAATGAAAGATTTGTCGGAGCCTGCCCTGAAAAACGTAATGGACGATACGATTCAGTTTATTCCGCCGAAATTCAAGAATACTTACAAGTATTGGATGGAAAACGTGCGCGACTGGTGTATCAGCCGTCAGCTTTGGTGGGGGCATCGGATTCCCGCCTATTATATGCCCGACGGCACCTGTATAGTGGCCGCCAGCAAGCAGGAAGCCCTGAAAATAGCCCGTAATAAATACCAGTTGTTTGCCCTGAGCGAGCAGGATTTAACCCAGGACGAAGACGTGCTGGATACCTGGTTCAGCTCATGGTTATGGCCGATGTCGGTTTTTGATGCCTTCAAGAACCCTGATAATGAAGATATTAACTATTATTACCCCACCAACGACCTGGTAACTGCCCCCGAGATTCTGTTCTTCTGGGTAGCCCGTATGATAATTGCCGGGTATGAGTACCGTGGTACATATCCGTTTAAGAATGTGTACCTGACGGGTATCGTGCGCGATAATCAGGGGCGCAAGATGTCGAAATCATTAGGTAACTCGCCCGACCCACTCGATTTGATTGAAAAATACGGAGCCGATGGCGTTCGTACGGGTATGCTGTTCAGTTCACCGGCCGGTAATGACCTGCTGTATGATGAAAAACTGATTCAGCAGGGCCGTAATTTCAACAACAAGATATGGAATGCGTTCAGGCTGATAGAAGGCTGGGAGGTAGCCGAAACCGCCGACCAGAACCCTGCTTCGGCCAAAGCTGTTGAATGGTTTAACTCGAGGCTGAATAAGGTAGTGGCCGAGGCGCTTGACCATTACAGCAAGTTCAGGATGTCTGATGCCCTGATGAGTACCTATAACGTTATCTGGGACGATTTCTGCGGGCAGTATCTGGAAATGATTAAGCCGGCCTACGTAGATGGCAAGAGCTTACCGATTGACAGCCAAACCTACAACGCCACGCTTGAGATATTTGATGCCCTGATGCGCCTGGCGCATCCGTGGATGCCGTTTATTACCGAAGAAATCTGGCAGAACATTAAACCCAGAGCAGATAAAGACTCTATCTGTATCGCACCGTTCCCAACTGCCGGAGCAGTAGATGAAGAGATTCTGGCCGATTTTGATATCCTGACGGAAATCATCACCACAGTCCGTAACACCCGTAATGCCAAACAGATATCGCCTAAAGAGGCATTGCCATTGGCTGTAAAAACGGGTAATCAGGCACGTTATGAAGCATTGGCAGGCTTGATTCAGAAACTGGGCAATATTTCAGAAATCCGGTATGTAAGCGATAAAACAGACGGTATCAGCTTTGTAATTAAAGGCGACGAATTTACGATTGACCTGGGCTCAAACATGGATGTAGAGGCCGAAAAAGCCAACCTGCAAAAAGAGCTGGAGTACACCCGGGGCTTTAAGAAATCAACCGAAGCCAAGTTGGCCAACGAGCGTTTCGTACAAAACGCCAAGCCTGAAATTATAGATAAAGAACGCCAGAAACTAGCCGATGCCGACGCCAAAATCAAGGCTTTGGAAGAGGCTTTGGTGAAGTTGGGGTAGATAAATTACAGCATAAAAAAGAGTTTTAGCAAGCGGTCGGGATTGATATTCCGGCCGCTTTTTTTATCGGTTTATCCACAAAAAATCTTCAGTTATGTATAAAAATAATTCAACATAAATACTTAAATTTATAGACAGCAACAAGTGCCAGATAATGGCTTTGTAGATGCTTTATTGGCTAGATAATAATCACTTAATGCTCATTCTGACCCTATAATGATACAACGGTGAGTTTATTTTTTGTTTTACTATATTTTTTTGTTTGATGACTAAGAATTTAAAAAATCCACACAAAAGTGATGCTTTACAAGAACACACACCAACGAATGCTTTAACAGACCCCGATGCCACTCTGCAAAACATCAGGGCGCATTTTGATGAACTGCTGCAAGCGCCTGCATTTGAGGAACAGGAAGACGAAAACACAGGGCTGTTGATTGTGAAGTCGGCCAATAGCTGGCTTGAACTGGCGGCCAGCCAGCCAAAACCCGAAATGCTTTTTGATGAGTTCTGGTTTGAAGGCGAGTTGTGCATTCTGTTTGCCGATACCAACCTCGGTAAATCTATTCTGGCCGTGCAGATTGGTAACAGCATCAGTAAAGGAGAGGCCGTGCGGGGGTTCAGGCTTGATGCCCGGAAACAAATGGTGCTGTATTTTGATTTTGAGCTGTCGGCCAAGCAGTTTCAAAACCGGTACTCGGTTGATTTTCAGAACCCTTATCGTTTCGATGAGAATTTTAAAAGAGTAGAGCTGAACCCCGATGCGGTGATACCCGACAAGCAGACTTTTGAGGAGTTTCTGAGCAACGCCCTTGAAAAAAGCCTGATTGAAACCGGAGCAAAGGTGCTGATTATTGACAACCTCACGTACCTGAAAACCGAAACCGAGAAAGCCGTAAATGCCATGCCGCTGATGAAGCACCTGAAAGCCCTAAAAAGTAAATTTAGCCTTTCATTGCTGGCATTGGCACATACCCCCAAACGCGATTTAAGCAAGCCCATCAGCCAGAACGATTTGCAGGGCAGCAAGGCCTTGATGAGCTTTACAGATTCGTCTTTTGCCATTGGTGAAAGCCAGCGCGACAAGGGTATCCGCTACCTGAAACAGATAAAAGTGCGCCAAAGCGAATTTATGTATGACACCGACAACGTAGCCGTATGCCAGATAGCCAAAGCAGATAATTTTCTGCAATTTGAATTAACCGGCTTCGGCTACGAAAAAGAGCATCTGCGCGAGGTTTCTGTTAAGGAAAAGGATGAGAGGACGAGTGAGATTATATTGTTGAGGAAGCAGGGGGTTTCTATTATTCAGATTGCTAATAAATTTGGGCTTTCAGAGAGTGGCGTTAGAAAAATCCTTAAAAAAGACGTGTTGTAAAACCCGCACTTTCTGTACTTTCCACACTTTCCACACTTTCCGCACTTTCCACACTTTTGGTACAGAAGTGCGGAAAGTGCGGAAAAGTGCGGGTGCTTTAATGCGTAGCAATAACTAAGATATAGGGATGAATTTAACTATCATTATATTACTGCACAGGAATTTAATGTGTTTGAATTTAATAATCTTGTAAGAAATATTTCTGGTGCAATATTGAAATTTAGAGTGTTAATTGTAAGTAGTACGAAGAATAAAAGTAAAGGGATTCCTTGCCTATGTAGATAGTAATGACGAACTTTGTAATATTATAACAAACTTAAATATAGATAGTTATGGCAAAACCAATTAAGGAAACACCTTTTTTAAAAGGTAAGGATGCTGAAACTTTCATTCTAGATACTAAAAAGCCTGAAAAGGTTTCAAAAGAAGTTAAAGAAAGAATGAAAGATAATTTTAGTAAGTTTAATGCTATTGCTAAGTTCTGATGAATATAGAGAGTTTCAGTCTAATAAGACTAGTTGATACACATGATATAAAATCTTTTGACTGTGATGATGATGATTTAAACGACTTCTTGTTTAATGATTCAAAGAACTACATGAATAAGTTATTAGCAGTAACATATATTTTAGAAAGCGACACGGACACCGTCGCTTTCTTTAGTTTAGCCAATGATAAAATAAGTCTTGCATCAATACCAGAAAGAGATAAAACAACATGGAATAAGTTCAGTAAAAAAATCCCAAATTCAAAAAGAACTATAATGGGATATCCTGCAATGAAAATTGGCAGGTTAGGTGTTAGTAGTAAATATAAAAGTCAAGGAATTGGCAGAGGTATTCTGGATTATCTTAAAGAAATGTTTATTACTAATAATAGAACAGGCTGTAGATTTATTACTGTTGATGCATATAGTCAATCATTAGGTTTTTATGAAAAAAATGGGTTTAAGTTTTTGACGGAATCAGACGCAGGTAAAGACACCAGATTAATGTATTTTGACCTCGCTAATCTAATGTAGCAGAAAATAAAATTTATCTCTTAAAGGATTCTCTTGTAAGTTTTGTAGCTATTCCTTCTAGTGGTGTAAAATAAAAATCAAAAAAATCGTCGTCTTTCTTTTTAATTCCAGCAAAAGTACCATAGTTTTGAATAGTATGATTAACGACTAATAAACCGTCGTTTTCTTTAAGTTTATTAAACTCTTTAATGCTCAAATTAATTGGCTTTTGCATATGTGTCCATGTTTTTATATAGAAGTCTATTTGTATTATTGGACTTTGCCTGCCTTCTGAGTCTTTTAAATACATATTTTTTTCGTTTTTAACAAAAACTTCTTGATACATCGTACCTTCTATCATACCAAATCCATTTTTCCGAGCTTCATTTCTAAAAAATTCCTTAAAATCTTCCATAACTCTAGGGAAAATTGCATGATATATATAATTAATTAACTCTTCAGATTCACATTCTGCTTCTTCAGTAAAAATTTTATATTCTTGTAAATTAATATCTCTATTCTCTTTAAAAATACTCGTATCTTGAACGACAATATCTGCATTATGGAATTCTCCGTCATAGGCAATAAGCATTAAATTATTAGCATCAAACCATTGTTTTGTTTCTTCCTGGCTTATTTCAGACAAGGTGAATAATTGAATATTAAAAATCTTGGCATTATTTATTGCCTCTTTCTGAAACCCCTTAGCAGCTACCATTATCTTTCTATCTATACCGCACAAATTGCACTTTGTTTCAAAAGCGTCTAATTTTTCTACAGGTACATTAGCAGAATTATGGTCTTTACACTCAATGCCAACTAAAAAGACAAAATCATCATATTTAATCTCTATTACTACATCAAATTGGCGTTGGCCTCCAGTTTTTGATTTTAACTTATGGTCAAAATAAACAATAGCGTTTGGACTGTCATTTTTTGCTAATTGAATCAGAAAGTTCAATTTTTCAAAAAGCTTTCCATCGTTATATTGTCTTTTCTGTTTTGGGGGCTTAGATTTATGTTTAGACATTATTAGATGATTATTTTTATAAATATAGAAAAAATAACTTTCTCAATTGTTTTATCCCAAGAATACAAATTGGTATGGTATAGCAATAAATACAAAATAATCTCCTTTATGCGCTTCGAAAATATTTTAAATTGAGAATGTTTTTGCGCACTTTTTCTATCACAATTTCTATAAAGCCAATATCATAAAACCACACCAACCCACACTTTCCGCACTTTTGGTACAGAAGTGTGGAAAGTGCGGAAAAGTACAGAAAGTGCGGAAAGTACAGCAACCATAAACACCACCCACCCCACTTCCAATTCACCCAAATTTTCCGTATATTAGCAATGGAGAATAGGATTTAAAATGGAGAGTTATCAATTTTTGCTGGAGCCTTACAAAGGCATGAAAACCCGGTACACCTGCCCCAATTGTGGCGAAAAACACGCTTTTACCAGATACATCAATGCTGAAACCGGCGAGCATCTGGCCGACGACGTTGGCCGTTGCAACCGCGAGATAAAATGTGGGTACCATTATACACCCAGGCAGTATTTTCAGGATAACCCTACTGATACCGTTAAGGTAAGGCCCTATAAACCATTGCCCGAAAAGCCGGTGTCGTATATAGAAAACGAAATTTTTCTGGCCAGCCTCAAACCCAATCAGCCCAATAATCTGCTGGCTTTTTTGAGGCATACTTTCGGCGAGGTAAGAACCAATCTGCTTATTAAACGCTATTTTATTGGTACGTCAAAGCATTGGGCGGGGGCTACGGTTTTCTGGCAGATAGATACGCGGCGGAGAATCCGTTCGGGTAAAATCATGCTATACAATACGGCCACAGGCAAAAGAATCAAAGAGCCTGTCAGCCTTATCAGCTGGGTGCATAGTGTACTCAATCTACCTGACTTCAACCTGAAACAGTGCTTTTTTGGTGAGCATCTGCTCATCAACAACACCAAGCCCGTAGCCATTGTTGAAAGCGAAAAAACCGCCCTGATAGCAAGCCTGTACGAGCCTCGGTTTACATGGCTGGCTGCGGGTAGCCTCAACAGCCTGTCGGCAGATAAGTGTAAAGTGTTAGAGGGCAGAAAGGTTTTTCTTTTTCCGGATGTGAACGCCTTTGAAAAATGGCAGGCCAAAGTGCAGGAGTTTCGGTGGGGAAGCCAATGGGTGGTGTCTGATGTGCTTGAAAAAATAGCTACCGACCAAGACCGCCAGCAGGGCCTTGACCTGGCCGATTACCTGCTCAGGTCTGGCAACGAGAAGCCGAGGCTGTACAGGCAGTAAAAAC